>NZ_JBWKYU010000006.1:0-306563 GCF_059423925.1 Pseudomonas sp. GW458-11-26-14-LB4 | reverse complement strand
CTCCTGACCATGATTGATACCTGTAAACCATGTCCCCGGTCTCAAACGTAAAGGATGTACCCGGTCTTTACCCACCCCAGCCCTCTCCCGGAGGGAGAGGGGGCCGATTGGGGGATGCTTCAGTCTTACGTCGGCCTGAAAGTGAAGCATTGAATCCATAATCGATAAGGTCTTTCAGGTCGATGTCTAGCGTAAGACAACTCCGTAGGTTCCCTCTCCCTCCGGGAGAGGGCTAGGGTGAGGGCAGCGATCTACCTGACTCACTCGTGATCTTCGAGGTACTGCAAAGCCATCCTCTCCGTCGCCACCTTCACCGGCGGCAACAGATGCGGCGCCACCAGCATCATGATCTGGTACACCACCAGCCGCACTTCCCCTTCGCGATCGAGAATCCGCTGATAGTCCAGCGAGAACAGCAGCGTCATGGTGATCTGCTCCACCAGTTGCCCCAGCGCCTGGGTGTCGCTGACCAACTGCCCCGACGCCTTCAACCGCGCCAGCAATGACGCCAGCGTGCGCTTGAGCACGTTGAGGAACTGGCGAATGCCCTTGGCCAGTTTCGGCAGGCGCCCGGCCAGGTTCGACAGGTCCTGGAACAGAAAACGGTACTGCGCCAGCCGTTCGACGATCAGGTGCAGGAACAGCCAGTAATCCTCCGGCGCCAGTTCGACATCGGCGGGAGGGTCGAGCAGCGGGGCGAGGTCGTTCTGGAAGCGCTCGAACAGTCCGAGAATCAGCGGTTCCTTGCCGTGGAAGTGGTAGTAGAGGTTGCCGGGGCTGATCCCCATTTCATTGGCAACCTCCATGGTGGAGACGTTCGGCTCGCCCTTTTCATTGAACAACTGCAGGGCACATTCGAGGATCCGTTCGCTTGTTTTCATCCAGTCTTCTTAAAAGGGCTTGAGTCAGTCAGCGCACACGCACATAGGTGCCGGGTGCCGCTTCCATCGGTGGATAATTGGCGTTGCCGAGGGTCATCTGGGTTTCGCGCAGCGTGCCGGAGCGCTGCTGCACCCACTCCAGCCATTGCGGCCACCAGCTGCCGTCGACTTTCTTGGCGTCGTAGTACCAGGCGCGCGGATCACCGCTGAGCTTTCCGTTCTCGACGTAATGGGCTTTCGGGTTGCCCGGCGGGTTGAGGATGCTCTGCACGTGGCCGCTGTTGGACAGCACGAAGCGCCGCTCACCGCCCAGCAACAGCGTCGAGCGATACACCGCGTCCCACGGCGTGATGTGGTCGTTCATGCCGGCCACGCTGAAACTGTCGACCGTGACCTTCTGCAGGTCGATCGGCGTGCCGCACACTTCCAGGCCACCCGGGTGGGTCAACGGGTTGTGCTTGAAGAAGTCCAGAATGTCGCCGTGAAACGCGGCGGGCAGGCGGGTGCTGTCGTTGTTCCAGTAGAGAATGTCGAACGCCGGTGGCTCCTTGCCCAGCAGGTAGTTATTGACGAAATAACTCCAGATCAGATCGTTGGGGCGCATCCAGGCGAACACCTTGGCCATGTCGCGACCGTCCAGCACGCCTTTCTGATAGGAGCGCCGCTTGGCCGCTTCGAGCGTTTGCTCATCGGCGAACAGGGTGGCCGGGGTGTTCATCTCACTGTCGAGCAGGCTCACCAGATAGGTGGCGCTGGAGACTCGCCGCAACTGTCGCTTGGCCTGCAGATGCCCTTGCAGCGCCGCGATGGTCAGCCCGCCGGCGCAGGCGCCCATCAGGTTGACCTCACGGGCGCCGGTGATCGCCCGGCAGATGTTCATCGCTTCTTCCACGGCTTCGACGTAGGTCGACAGGCCCCATTCGCGATGGCGCACATCCGGGTTGCGCCAGCTGATCATGAAGGTCTGCAAGCCGTTCTTCAGGGCGAACTGGACGAAGCTGTTGCTCGGGCTGAGGTCGAAAATGTAGTACTTGTTGATTTGCGGCGGCACCACCAGCAGCGGTTTCGAATACTGCTTTTCGCTCATCGGCCGGTACTGGATCAGCTCGAGCATTTCGTTGCGAAACACCACCGAGCCGGTGGTGGTGGCGACGGTCTTGCCGACTTCGAATGCCTGTTTGGTCACCTGGCGCGGCAGGCCGTCGTTGTGCAACAGGTCGTCGATCAGATGGCTGAGACCGCGCACCAGACTGTGGCCGCCAGAGTTGAACAGTTCCTTGACCGCCAGCGGATTGAGCAGCGTGTTGGAAGGCGCCACGGCGTCGTTGAGCAGGGTGAAGGCGAAGTGTGCGCGGGCGCGGTCGTCGTCGCTCATGCTGCTCTCGTCGATCCAGCTCTTGACCTGTTTCTGCCAGGCCAGATAAGCCTGAAGGCTGCGCCGATAGAACGGGTTCAGGCTCCACGCCGGATCGGCGAAGCGACTGTCCTGCGGATTGGTCGGGTGGAGGGTTTCGCCGAGCAGCACGCGTCCGAGCGCGCCTCCCAGCTTCAAGGCGTGTTTTGCACTGTGGATCGGATTGCGCAGCCCGTGGGCCGCAACGTTGCGCAAGGTCGAGATCAGGTCCCGGCCGCGCAGACCGGTCATGGCACTCTGTGCATTGATGAACACGGCGGGGCTGGGCACGACGCCCGTCGCTGGTTTGTCACGCATGACTCAACACTCCTTCGTCTTCAGGCCAAAAACAAACACACCGAACCAGAACACCATAGACGCTGTTGCGGGTTGCTGCCTGCGTGGCCTCCTGCCACGCACCTGTCCAGACGCGTTGCAAAACGCTGTCCAGAAATCCGTGCCGGGACGGTTATCCGCCCAGCGGTGTCGGGTGCGGATGCATCACCGCACGCTGACGTTCCTCCTGGAGGAATTTCATGATGATCGGCGCCACCGCCTCGGCCCGGGTAATCAGGAACAGGTGCCCGTCGTCGATGATGTGCAGCTGCGCGTTGGGGATTCGCCAGGCGAGCATGCGCATGTTGATCAGCGGGATCAGCGGGTCGTCATCGCCGGCCAGCACCAGCGTCGGCTGGTGGATCTTGTGCAGCCAGTGAATGCTGGTCCAGCCCAGGCCCGCGAACAGTTGCCAGTAGTAACCGAGCTTGCCCGCCGAACGCACCTTGGCCGCATGGCTGGCGGCGAGTGTCGGGTCGCGGCGGAACGAGCCGCCGTAGATCATCGGGGCGATGCGGATCACATGGGACGGCTGGATATAGCGCCGCGGGCTGGCCATCATCCACAGCACTTTCGGCTTGCCCGGCACCATCACCGCACCGGCAGCGGTCGCCGCCAGCACCAGCTTCTTGCAGCGCTCGGGATAGTCGTAGGCGAACTGCTGCGCCAGCGCGCCACCCCAGGACACGCCGATCACGTTGACCTGTCCGTAGTCGAGGTAATCGAGCATCCGCGCGGTGAGTTTCGCCAGCCCCGGAAAGCGATACGGTCGGCTCGGCGTCGAGGAACCACCGACACCGGGCACGTCGAAGGCGATCACTTCCAGATCCGGATCCAGCGCCGCGACAAAAGGAAACACCAGCTCCAGGTTGGCGCCGATGCCGTTGAATATCAGCAAGGGCGTCAAGTGAGGCTTGCCGGGGCGGACCGCCGTACGGATGGTCTGGCCATCCAGCTCGACGGTTCGAAAGATGAACGGGTGCGGCATGCTTCAAGGCCCTGTGGGTCGATCTCAATGTCAGCCTCAATCCCCTGTGGGAGCGAGCCTGCTCGCGATAGCGGTGTATCAGTCAGCACATTGTTCCGGCTGTCGACGCCATCGCGAGCAGGCTCGCTCCCACAGTGTGGGGCGAGGTGTGTCGGTTACCGCTCGTGAACGTAAGTGCCCGGTGAAGCTTCGCCTGCCGGATACGCCTTGTTGCCCAGCTTGGTCGGCGCCTTTTTCAGCTCGCCCGAACGCGCGGCCTGCCACGCCTGCCAGTACAGCCACCAGGAATCGGCGTGCTTGGTCGAGTTTTCCTGCCAGTCATCGGCATTGGCGGTCATTTCATCGCTGGTCATGTAGCGCGATTTCGGGTTGCCCGGCGGGTTCAGAATGCTCTGGATATGCCCGCTGCTCGACAGCACGAATTCGACCTTGCCACCAAACAGCTGCGCCGACTTGTAGCAGGACTTCCACGGGGTAATGTGGTCGTTGGTGCCGGCCAGCGAGAAGATGTCGGCGGTTACCTGCTTGAGGTCGATCGGCGTGCCGCACACTTCCAGTGCATTGGGGCGGATCAGTGGGTTGTTTTTGAACATCTCGATCAGGTCGCCGTGGAACGCGGCCGGCAGTCGAGTCGTATCGTTGTTCCAGAACAGGATGTCGAACACCGGCGGCTCGTTGCCGAGCAGGTAGTTGTTGACCCAGTAGTTCCAGATCAGATCGTTCGGGCGCATCCAGGCGAAGACCTTGGCCATGTCTTTGCCTTCGAGCACGCCGGCCTGATACGAATGGCGCTTGGCGGTTTCCAGGGTCTGCTCGTCGACGAAGAGCGCGACGTCGCTGTCCAGCGTTGTATCGAGCACGCTGACCAGCAGGGTCAGGGCGTTGACCTTGTTCTCGCCGATCGCCGCGTAGTGGCCGAGCAGGGCGGTGCAGGTGATGCCGCCGGAGCAGGCACCGAGCATGTTGACGTCCTTGCTGCCGGTGATCGCGGTGACCACGTCGACCGCTTCCTTCAGGGCTTCGATGTAGGTCGAGAGGCCCCACTCACGCTGTTCCTTGGTCGGGTTGCGCCAGCTGACGATGAAGGTCTGCACATTGTTGCGCAGGCAGAAACGCGCCAGGCTCTTGTCCGGGCTCAGGTCGAATACATAGAACTTGTTGATCTGCGGCGGCACCACCAGCAGCGGGCGCTCGTGCACTTGCTCGGTGATCGGCTTGTACTGGATCAGTTCCAGCACATCGTTGCGAAACACCACCGCGCCTTCGGTCACGCCAAGGCTCTTGCCGACCTCGAACGCGCCCATGTTGACCTGGCTCGGCATGCCGCCGTTGTGCACCAGATCCTTGGCCAGATGCGAGAGGCCGTCGAGCAGGCTCTTGCCGCCGGTCTCGAAGAAGCGTTTGACCGCCGCCGGGTTGGCCGCCGTGTTGGTCGGCGCCATGGCCTCGGTCATCAGGTTGATCACGAAGTGGCCACGCGCGATGTCTTTGGGCGAGAGGCTGCTGTCGTCGATCCAGGCATGGAGTTCCTTGCGCCACGCCAGATAGGTTTGCAGATAACGTTTGTACAGCGGGTTCTGACTCCACGCCGGATCGACGAAGCGACGGTCATCGCCCGCCGGTTGCAGGTCTGATTTGCCGAACAGCACGTTCTTCAGTTCGAGGCCGAACTGGGTGACGTGTTTGACACTATGGATCGGTTGTTTGATGGCCTGGGTCAGCACCATTCGAGCAGAGGCCAGCAGATCCTTTCCGCGAAGCCCAACGACAGGATTCAGCCCCAGGGTGTTTTCCGAGGCCTGGTACTTCAAATCATCGTTATTCTTGTTACTCATCTACGACGCTCCATTGTCCTGAGACGAGTACCCGGTTATCTGCTGTGCAGTTCCACAGCCAATGCCAGGTACTACTGCTCGGGTGACCGTTGATTCTGCATAGCTGCTTTACAGTCGTAGAGCACTGCAGGGAACTTGCCAGTTCCATTGGTTACCCGAGATTGATTTTTTTCGCAAGCAGCCGATCCCGGGCCGCTTTAGCGGAGCATTCAAACAGATGAATCTAGAAAATGCCCTCTAAACAGTACGAGGCGCGGACTAGAGCATCAGCTTGACGACGGACTGGTCCGGGTCGCGGGTTTTGCCGGCGGCTTTGAGCTCGGCCAGATAATCCGCCCAGAGTGCGTCATGACGTCGCCCCAGCTCGTACAGATAATCCCAGGTGAACAGTCCGCTGTCGTGACCGTCGTCGAAGGTCAGTTTCAGTGCGTACTGACCGGCCGGTTCTACCTTGGTCAGGCCGACGTTCAGCTTGCCGAATTGCAGGATCGGTTTGCCGTGGCCCTGAACCTCGGCGGAGGGGGAATGCACGCGCAGGAATTCGGCGGGCAGGGTGTATTCCTCGCCGGACGCGTATTTGAGCGACAGGGTTTTCGAGGCTTTGTGCAGTTTGATGTCGGTGGGAAGCATAGAAAAAAGCCTTTAGCTGCAAGCTACAAGCGGCAAGCTTAACTCAGCTTGCCGCTTGTAGCTCGGAGCTGGCAGCTCTACAGAATATAACGGGACAGGTCTTCGTTCTGCGCCAATTCGCCCAGGTGGCTGTTGACGTACTCGGCGTCGATCTCTATCGCCTTGTCGTCGTGGGCGCTGGCCAGATCGCCGGCACTGAACGACACCTCTTCCAGCAGACGCTCGAGCAGCGTGTGCAGGCGACGGGCACCGATGTTCTCGGTCTTCTCGTTGACCTGCCAGGCGATCTCCGCCAGACGCTTGATGCCTTCCGGCTGGAACTGGATGTTCAGGCCTTCGGTTTTCAGCAGCGCGCAGTATTGCTCGGTGAGCGAGGCATGCGGTTCGCTGAGGATGCGTTCGAAGTCCTGCGGGCTCAGGGCCTTGAGCTCAACGCGGATCGGCAGACGACCTTGCAGTTCCGGTACCAGATCGCTCGGCTTGCTCAGGTGGAACGCACCGGAGGCGATGAACAGGATGTGGTCGGTCTTGACCATGCCCAGCTTGGTGTTGACGGTGCAGCCTTCGATCAGCGGCAGCAGGTCACGCTGCACGCCCTCGCGGGACACATCGGCGCCGCCGACATTGCCGCGCTTGGCGACCTTGTCGATCTCGTCGATGAACACGATGCCGTGCTGCTCGACCGCTTCCAGAGCCTTGGCCTTCAACTCTTCTTCATTGACCAGGCGACCGGCTTCTTCGTCGCGTACCAGCTTCAGCGCTTCCTTGACCTTGAGCTTGCGGGCCTTCTTCTTGCCCTTGCCCATGTTGGCGAACAGGTTTTGCAACTGGTTGGTCATTTCTTCCATGCCCGGAGGCGTGGCGATCTCGATGCCGGCCATTTCGGCGACTTCGATCTCGATTTCCTTGTCGTCCAGCTGACCTTCGCGCAGGCGCTTGCGGAACAGTTGGCGAGTGTTGGAATCCTGGGTCGGCGCTTCTTCGTTGCTGAAACCCATGCGTGCCGGTGGCAGCAGGGCGTCGAGGATACGGTCCTCGGCGGCGTCTTCGGCACGGTGGCGAACGCGGGTCATTTCCTGCTCGCGCAGCATCTTGATCGCGGCGTCGGCCAGATCACGGATGATCGATTCGACGTCACGGCCGACATAGCCGACTTCGGTGAACTTGGTCGCTTCGACCTTGATGAACGGTGCGTTGGCCAGCTTTGCCAGACGACGGGCGATCTCGGTTTTACCGACACCGGTCGGGCCGATCATCAGGATGTTCTTCGGGGTCACTTCAACGCGCAGCTCTTCAGGCAGCTGCATGCGGCGCCAGCGGTTGCGCAGGGCAATCGCGACGGCGCGCTTGGCATCGTCCTGGCCGATGATGTGGCGGTTGAGTTCGTGGACGATTTCGCGGGGAGTCATGGACATAATAATTGACGGTCCTCAAGCAGAAACAAGCCGTGGCACAGGGGCCGCGTCAGGCTTATTCAGCGAGATCCTGCTCCTCAATGGTCTGGGTGTGGTTGGTGAATACACAGATGTCGCCGGCGATGCCGAGAGCGGTCTCGACGATTTCGCGGGCCGACAGGTCGGTCTTCTTCAGCAGCGCGCTGGCGGCGGCTTGCGCGTAGGCGCCACCGGAACCCATGGCGATCAGGCCGTCTTCGGGTTCGACCACGTCACCGTTGCCGGTGATGATCAGGGATGCGTCCTTGTTGGCGACCGCGAGCATCGCTTCGAGGCGGCTCAGGGAGCGGTCGGTGCGCCATTCTTTGGCGAGTTCGACGGCGGCGCGAACCAGGTGGCCCTGGTGCTTTTCAAGCTGGCCTTCGAAACGTTCGAACAGGGTAAAGGCGTCGGCGGTGGCACCGGCGAAACCGGCGATGACTTCGCCGTGGTACAGGCGACGAACTTTCTTCGCGTTGCCTTTCATCACGGTGTTGCCGAGAGAAACCTGGCCGTCGCCGCCCATGACGACTTTGCCGTGGCGGCGGACTGAAACGATGGTGGTCAAGGGAAGAGTCTCCACACTGCGGGGCGAAAATGCCTTATGCCCATTCATATGGGGGTGGTGGAGAGGATTTCAACTGCGGGGCGGGAGAGGGGACGAGCGGTGGTTTGCAAGTGATCGCTCCCACGCAGAGCTACATGATCGTTCCCACGCTCCGCGTGGGAATGCCTCAATGGACGCTCCGCGTCCCTGCGGCAAGGGACGCGGAGCGTCCCGGGCTGCATTCCCACGCAGAGCGTGGGAATGATCGGTGGGGGAGGATCAGCGGCTCTGGCGTTGTTGTAACAACAGGTTGCTGAAGCCCGCGCCCGCCAGTTGTTTCTGGGCGGTGGTCAGCTGTTCGCGGTTGCTGAACGGGCCGACCAGTACGCGATACCAGGTTTCATCCTTGACCGTCCCGGACTCAACCGCGACCGCCTGGCCGAGCAGAATGATCTGCGCGCGCACCTTGTCGGCATCCGTCTCTTTGCGGAACGAGCCGGCCTGCAGGAAGAACTTGGTCACCGGTGCAGCCTTGGTCACCGGTGGCGCTGGCGGCGGGGTGATCCCGGCCAGTGCAGCCTGTGCGCGTGCGGTGTCGATTTTCGCCGCTTCCGCCGGGGTCACCGGCGTGGTCGGGATTGCCGGCACTTGTGGCGTCGGCAGGGTTTTCTCCGGCACGGCATCAGGCGGCACGATCACTTCCGATTCCGGCAGCAGGGTGTAGAAGTCGTACTTCGGCTTCACCGGTTGCGTCGGGCTCGGCGGGGTCTTGTTGGCCTCGGCGATCTTGCTGGCTTTCTGTTGTTGCTGTTGCTCGACCTTCTCGCGCTTGACCGTGTCGCTGCCCTTGCCCGGCTCCAGTTTCATCAGGAACACGATGAACGCGCCGACCGTCAGGCCGATGGCCATCCACAGCCAGCCCGGAATCGGCTGCTTCGCTGGAGCTTGGTAACGGCTGGCGCCACGCTTGGGTGCAGGTTTTTTCTTGGCAGCCAACTTACATGCGCTCCAGGGTTTCCAGGCCGAGCAGTTCCAGGCCTTGCTTGAGGGTACGGCCGGTCAGCGCGGCAAGGCGCAGACGGCTTTGCATTTGTGCCGGGGTGTCGGCGGCGAGGATCGGGCAGTTCTCGTAGAAGCTGGAGAACAGACCGGCCACGTCGTACAGGTAGGTGCACAAGGTATGTGGCGTGCCCTTTTCCGCAACGTTGTTCAGCACTTCACCGAACTGCGCCAGTTTGGCTGCCAGTTCCTGCTCGTGCGCGGCCTCGAGGACGATCTGGCCGTCGACTTCGCTGAAATCCTTGCCCAGTTTGCGGAATACGCCGGCCACGCGGGTGTAGGCGTACAACAGGTATGGCGCAGTGTTGCCTTCGAAATTGAGCATCAGGTCGAAGTTGAAGCTGTAGTCGCTGGTGCGGTGCTTCGACAGGTCGGCGTACTTCACCGCGCCGATGCCGACCACTTTGGCGATCGCGCGCAGTTCGTCTTCGGCCAGTGTCGGGTTCTTTTCCTTCACCAGGCTGTAGGCACGTTCCTGCGCTTCGGTCAGCAGGTCGATCAGCTTCACGGTGCCGCCGTCACGGGTCTTGAACGGACGGCCGTCGGCGCCGTTCATGGTGCCGAAGCCCATGTGCTCCATTTCCATCGGATGGGTCACGAAACCGGCCTTGCGCGCCACGGCGAACACTTGCTGGAAGTGCAGGGCCTGACGCTGGTCGACGAAGTACAGCGCACGGTCGGCCTTCAGCTTGCCGCTGCGGTAGCGCACGGCCGCCAGGTCGGTGGTGGCGTACAGGTAGCCGCCGTCAGCCTTGACGATGATCACCGGCAGCGGCTCGCCTTCGGCGTTCTTGAATTCGTCGAGGAACACGCACTGGGCGCCGTTGCTTTCGACCAGCATGCCGGCGGCTTTCAGGTCGTTGACCACGTTGATCAGGTCGTCGTTGTAGGCGCTTTCGCCCATCACGTCGGCCATGGTCAGTTTGACGTTGAGCAGTTCGTAGATCTTCTGGCAGTGCGACAGCGAGATGTCCTTGAACTTGGTCCACAGCGCCAGGCACTCGGCATCGCCAGCCTGCAACTTGACCACCAGACCACGGGCGCGGTCGGCGAATTCCGGAGATTCGTCGAAGCGTTGCTTGGCGGCGCGGTAGAAGTTTTCCAGGTCCGACAGTTCGTCGCTGGTGATCGGGTTTTCCTGCAGGTACGCCATCAGCATGCCGAACTGGGTGCCCCAGTCGCCGACGTGGTTCTGACGGATGACGGTGTCGCCGAGGAATTCGAGTACCCGCGCCACGCCGTCGCCGATGATGGTCGAGCGCAGATGGCCGACGTGCATCTCTTTGGCGAGGTTCGGTGCCGACAGGTCGACCACGGTGCGTTGCGCCGGGCCGGCCTTGCGCACGCCAACGTGAGCGTCGGCCAGTGCGGCGTCGAGGCGCGAGGCCAGCGCTTGAGTGTTCTGGAAGAAGTTGATGAAGCCGGGGCCGGCGATTTCGGCCTTGGTGACGTTCTCGTCAGCCGGCAGGGCGGCGATGATTTTCTCCGCCAGGTCGCGCGGCTTCATGCCCACAGGCTTGGCCAGCATCATCGCGATGTTGCTGGCGAAGTCGCCATGGGTCTTGTCCCGGGCGTTTTCCACCTGGATCGCCGGCGTCAGGCCTTCAGGCAACACACCTTCGTTGACGAGTTGGGTGAGGGCTTGTTGGATCAGCTGGCGAATGGTGTCTTTCATGGTCTTCTCTTTCGACCGCAAGCGCGGCGGCGCATCGATGCGCGGGTGGAAAAACTGGGCATTATCCGTTGCGAAGACGGGCTTGCCAACCTTAGCAGGCAGGATGTGGATGTGTGGTGACAATTCGGCCGGTTTTGCCCGGTCAGTACAGATCCACCGGATCGACATCCAGCGACCAGCGCACCGCACGGCCGCTTGGCATCTGTTCCAGCACCAGCAGCCAGCTCGCCAGCAATCGGTGCAGCGGCGCCCGGGCCGTGGCCTGCAACAACAGTTGCGCGCGGAAGCGTCCGGCCCGGCGCTCCATCGGCGCTGGCACGGGTCCCAACAGTTCAATGCCGGTCAGGTTCTGTTCGACCAGCAAACGCTCGGCCTCGCTGCACGCCTCATCAAGAAAGCCTTCGGCCTGCCCCGGCTTGTGCGCTTCGGCACGCAGCAGGGCGAGGTGGGCGAACGGCGGCAGGCCGGCGGCGCGGCGTTCGCTCAGGGCCTGCTCGGCGAAGGCGAAGTAACCCTGCTCGGTCAGTTGCACCAGTAAAGGATGGTCTGCGAGGTGGGTCTGGATGATCACCTTGCCCGGTTCTTCCGCCCGCCCGGCCCGGCCGGCAACCTGCACGATCAACTGCGCCATGCGCTCGCTGGCGCGGAAGTCACCGGAAAACAATCCGCCGTCGGCATCGAGGATCGACACCAGCGTCACTCGAGGGAAGTGGTGACCCTTGGCCAACATCTGGGTGCCGACCAGAATGCACGGCTGGCCTTTCTGGATCGTGGCGAACAGCTGGTTCATCGCGTCCTTGCGCGACGTGCTGTCACGGTCGACGCGTAGCACCGGATAGTCCGGGAACAGAATCGCCAGCCGTTCCTCGGCCCGCTCGGTGCCGGCGCCCACGGGCCGCAGATCGACCTTGTTGCACTTCGGGCACTGGCGCGGCACGCGCTCGACGTAACCGCAGTGGTGGCAGCGCAATTCGCCGTAGCGCTGGTGCACGGTCATCCGCGCATCGCAGCGCTGGCATTCGGACATCCAGCCGCAATCGTGACACAGCAGAGTCGGGGCAAAACCCCGACGGTTGAGGAACACCAATACCTGCTGGCCGGCGGCGAGGGTCTGGCCGATGGCTTGCTGCATCGGCCCGGAAATGCCGCTGTCCAGTGGACGACTTTTCACATCCAGACGCAGGAAGCGCGGCTGCTTGGCACCACCGGCCCGTTCGTTCAGGCGCAGGAGTCCGTAGCGGCCGGTGTAGGCGTTGTGCAGGCTTTCCAGGGATGGCGTCGCGGAGCCGAGCACGATCGGGATGTTTTCCTGCCGCGCCCGCACCAGCGCCAGATCCCGCGCGTGATAGCGCAGGCCTTCCTGCTGTTTATAGGAGCCGTCGTGTTCTTCATCGATGATGATCAGCCCCGGATTTTTCATCGGGGTGAACAGCGCCGAGCGGGTGCCGATAATAATGTCGGCCTCGCCATCGCGGGCGGCGAGCCAGGCATCCAGACGATCACGATCGTTGACCGCCGAGTGCAGCAGGGCGATGCGGGCGTTGAAGCGTTGCTCGAAGCGGGCGAGGGTCTGCGGGCCGAGGTTGATCTCCGGAATCAGCACCAGCGCCTGCTTGCCGGCCTCGAGGGTTTCGCGGATCAGCTGCAAATAGACTTCGGTCTTGCCGCTGCCGGTGACCCCGGCGAGCAGGAACGCGTGATAACTGTCGAACCCGGCGCGGATCGCCTCGTACGCGGCGCGCTGCTCGCTGTTGAGCGGCAGTTCGGGCTGGGCCAGCCAGTGTTCATGGCGCGCGCCGGGGGCGTGGCGGCGCACTTCGACTTGCACCAGATCCTTGGCCAGCAGCAAATCGAGGCTGTCCTTGCTCAGCATCAGTTTGCTCAGCAACTGATGGGCGACGCCGTGAGGATGCTGGGCCAGCGTCGCCAGGGCTTCGCGTTGGCGCGGGGCGCGAGCGATGCGCGGGTCATCGAGGCTGGCGCCGGGGGCGGCGGACCAGAAGCGTTCCTGTCGCGCCTCGGCCAGTTCGCCCTGGCGCAACAGCACCGGCAGCGCCCAGCTCAGCGTGTCGCCGAGGCTGTGCTGATAGTACTGAGCCGTCCACAGGCATAGCTTGAACAGCGCCGGCGGTAGCGGAGCGGTGGCGTCGAGCAGGGCCAGCGCCGGTTTGAGCTTTTCCACCGGCACTTCGCTGGTGTCAGTGACTTCCACCAGAATCCCGATCATCTCCCGCCGACCGAACGGCACCCGCAGGCGCATGCCCGGTTGCAACTGCGAACGCAGCACACCGGCCGGGGCCCGATAGTCGAACAGGCGGCGCAGGGGCGAAGGCAGGGCGAGGCGCAGAATGGCGTCGGGCACGCGGGGGATTCTCATAGGCGGGGCGGTGGAGAAGGGCGGGAGCCTAGCAGACGGTCGGTCCTGTGTCCTCCATCAGGAAAGCGTTCAAATGTTGACGAGTGGATTTTGGCGTCAGGCAAGGCGCTACGACGACTCATAGCTTGCTATGGGGAGGAGTAGCAACGCAGCCTGACGTCAAAAGACGCCGTCAACATTGAACAGTCTTTTCTGATGGAGGGCACCCCTGACAGCTTGCGTGATCGGGATTGTCTGGTAGAATCCGCGGCCTAATTACGTGCGGTATTCAACAATCGTGTTGGATGGCGGCACGCCAGCTGAGGAAAACACCATGAAAGCCGATATCCACCCGAATTACCCAGAAGTTGCAGTAACTTGCAGCTGCGGCAACAAGTTCGAAACCCGTTCGACCTTCGGCAAAGCCCTGGCGATCGACGTTTGCAACGAGTGCCACCCGTTCTACACCGGTAAGCAGAAGACTCTGGACACCGGTGGTCGCGTTCAGAAGTTCGCCGACCGTTTCGGTGCTTTCGGCGCGAAAAAGGCCTAAGGCCTTTCATTCTGGAAAACCTCAGCGGCTTTTCCGGTCTGATGAAAAAGGCGTCCCTTGCGGGCGCCTTTTTTGTGTCCGCGATTTGGCTCTCCTCCGTTCAGGCCTTCTGCCCGGCGCCGACCGGTCTGGACAGCGCCACGGTTCAGCGGGTGGTCGACGGCGACACCCTGCGCCTGAGCGACGGGCGCAATGTGCGGATGATCGGCCTCAATACGCCCGAACTCGGCAAGCAGGGCCGCAGCGACGAGCCGTTTGCAGTGGCCGCGCGCAAGCGCCTCGAAGCCCTGGTCGCCGAGAGCGACGGGCGGGTTGGCCTGCGCCTTGGTGCCCAGCCCAAAGACCACTACGGCCGCACGTTGGCCCATGTTTTCAGCGCCAGGGGTGAGAACCTCGAAGCGCAAATGCTCGCCGATGGCCTCGGTTTCCAGGTCGCGGTGGCGCCGAATGTCGATCTGGTCGATTGCCAGCAAGCCGCCGAACGCCGCGCGCGAAAAGCCGGGCTGGGCCTGTGGAAACACTCACCTGTACTGAAAGCGGAGCAGATCGAGCGCTCGGGTTTCGCGCTGGTCAGCGGTCGTGTGAGCAAGGTTCAACGCAATCGCGGCGGAATCTGGATCGAGTTGCAGGACAAGCTTGTACTGCGCGTTGCACCCAATCTGCTGCATCGCTTCGATGGCGCCTCTCTGCAGGCATTGAAGGGCAAGCAGATCGAGGCTCGTGGCTGGGTGGTCGACCGTTCCCGGCGCGGTGGACTGAAATCAGGTCAGGCGCGCTGGTTGCTGCCGCTGACCGATCCTTCGATGCTCCAGCCGTCCCGCTGAATAAAAAGTTGTAGACATTTTTTCTGTTGATTGTGAACAGTCTAACCCTTGTGCGCCGTGGCTCTTGGCCCAAAGTCGTAGGGCAGGGCGCTTGACAGGGGTGACCGGGCAGTCTTGTGGGGACTTTGCGAGGCGCGTATCCTCGCTGACCAGTCTGTCCAACAGTAAAAAGCGGAATGCCAAAATGTCTGATCTGAAAACTGCCGCTCTCGAATATCATGCCAATCCTCGTCCAGGAAAGCTGAGTGTCGAGCTCACCAAGGCCACTGCTACCGCCCGCGACCTGTCGCTGGCCTACAGCCCCGGCGTAGCTGAACCAGTGCGCGAGATCGCCCGCGATCCTGAACTGGCCTACAAGTACACCGGCAAGGGCAACCTGGTTGCAGTCATTTCCGATGGCACCGCGATTCTGGGCCTGGGTAACCTCGGCCCACTGGCTTCCAAGCCAGTGATGGAAGGTAAAGGCGTGCTGTTCAAGCGCTTCGCCGGCATCGACGTCTTCGACATCGAAGTCGACTCCGAAAGCCCGCAAGCCTTCATCGACACCGTAAAACGCATTTCCATCACCTTCGGTGGCATCAACCTGGAAGACATCAAGGCGCCTGAGTGCTTTGAGATCGAGCGCGCTCTGATCGAGCAGTGCGACATTCCGGTATTCCACGATGACCAGCACGGCACCGCGATCGTGACCGCTGCGGGCATGATCAACGCCCTGGAAATCGCTGGCAAAACCCTTGCCGACGCCAAGATCGTCTGCCTGGGCGCTGGCGCAGCCGCCATCTCCTGCATGAAATTGCTGGTGAGCATGGGCGCCAAGGTCGAGAACATCTTCATGGTTGACCGTACCGGCGTGATCCACGCTGGCCGTGACGACCTGAACCAGTACAAGGCTGTGTTCGCTCACCCTACCGAGAAACGCACCCTGGACGACGCCATCGAAGGCGCTGACGTATTCGTCGGCCTGTCGGGCCCGAACCTGCTGAGCGCCGAGCAACTCAAGCGCATGGCGGCCAACCCGATCGTCTTCGCATGCTCCAACCCGGATCCGGAAATCTCCCCGGAACTGGCTCACGCCACCCGTAACGACGTGATCATGGCCACCGGCCGTTCGGACTACCCGAACCAGGTCAACAACGTACTGGGCTTCCCGTTCATCTTCCGTGGTGCCTTGGACGTTCGCGCCAAGCGCATCAACGAAGAAATGAAGATCGCTGCCGCCAACGCCCTGCGCGAACTGGCCAAGCTGCCGGTTCCTCAGGAAGTCTGCGATGCCTACGGCGGTATCTCCCTGGAATTCGGCCGTGAGTACATCATTCCGAAGCCAATGGACAAGCGCCTGATCACCGTGATCTCCGACGCCGTGGCCAAGGCCGCGATCGAGACCGGTGTGGCGACCCTGCCGTATCCGAAGAACTACCCGCTGAAAAGCGTGGATGACGTGTTCAACGGCTAAGTCGTTGTAGCGCTTCAAGCGAAAGCCCCGGCTCGTGTGAGTCGGGGCTTTTTTGTGCCTGAGGTTTTTCGTTGCTCTTCAGGGCCTTTTCGCGAGCAGTTAATGCCTCGGTTGGCAGGCATAAAAAAGCCCCGCACTTCTCACGAAGGCGGGGCTTTTTGCGGATCAGGATCAGAACAAATCGATCGGCGCCTGTTCATCCGCCGGCAGCGGACTGCCCGGAACTGTGCCGTTGCCGATCTCATTGACCGACGGTGGCGTGTCCTCAGCCTTGAACAGCTCGAAGTACGCGCCTGGTGTGCTCGGCGATGCCGCACGACCGCTGACCGGATCGACCCGCAGGCTGAGGATACCTTCCGGCTCCGGCTGGACGTGCGGCGGCTTGTCCTTGAGCGCGGCGGCCATGTAGTTCATCCAGATCGGCAGTGCCACGGTGCCGCCGAACTCTCGGCGACCGAGGCTTTCCGGCTGGTCGAAACCGGTCCACACGGTGGTCACGTAGTCGGCGTTGTAGCCGGAGAACCACGCGTCCTTGGATTCGTTGGTGGTACCGGTCTTGCCGGCGATGTCGCTGCGGCCCAGGGCCAGTGCGCGACGGCCGGTGCCGAGCTTGATCACGTCCTGCAACATGCTGTTGAGGATGTAAGTGGTACGGCCATCGACGATACGCTCGGCGACTGCTGGAGCTTGCGGCACAGCCGCGCTGCCCGGCGCTTCACCCGGAACCGGCGCGGCATTGACGGTAAACGATTCGGTAGCGGGTGCCGCGATGCCATCGGTGGCCGCGCCGCCCTGCGGTACGGTCGGCGGGTTGGCGACGAACAGCGTATCGCCGTTGCGGCTTTCGATCTTGTCGATGATGTACGGGGTGATCTTGTAGCCGCCGTTGGCGAAGGTGCTCCAGCCGGTGGCGATTTCCATCGGCGTCAGGGTCGCGGTGCCCAGCGCCAGGGACAGGTTTGGCGGCAGGTCCTGCTTGTTGAAGCCGAAACGGGTGATGTAGTCGATGGTCTTGCCTACGCCCATCGCCTGCAGCAGGCGGATCGACACCAGGTTGCGCGACTTGTACAGCGCCTCACGCAGACGGATCGGGCCGAGGAAGGTGTTGGTGTCGTTCTTCGGACGCCAGACCTTGTCCAGGTACTCGTCGACGAACACGATCGGCGCGTCGTTGACCAGGCTGGCGGCGGTGTAGCCGTTATCCAGCGCGGCGCTGTAGACGAACGGCTTGAAGCTCGAGCCCGGCTGACGCTTGGCCTGCATCGCGCGGTTGTAGTTGCTCTGCTCGAAGGCGAAACCGCCGACCAGCGAACGGATCGCGCCGTTCTGCGGGTCCAGCGACACCAGCGCGCCTTGCGCCTGCGGAATCTGGCTGAATTTCAGCGAATTGTTCGGCTGGCGCTGCACGCGAATCAGGTCGCCGATCTGTGCCACATCCGACGGCTGACGCGGGTTGGCGCCCATGCTGTTGGTATTGAGGAACGGACGGGCCCATTTCATGGTGTCCCACGCCACGTGCTCTTCGCCCGTGCGGGTCAGCACTTGCAGGCCGTTCTTGTCGACCTGGGTGACGATGGCCGGTTCGAGGCTGCTGATGGTGCGTTGCTTGGTCAGTTCGGTGGCCCAGGCTTCGCGGGTCTTGCCCGGCAGGCGCGATTCAGGACCACGGTAGCCGTGACGCTGGTCGTAGGTCATCAGGCCTTCGTGCAGCGCGGTGTTCGCCATTTCCTGGAGGTTGCTCGGCACCGTGGTGGTAACGCGGAAACCTTCGGTATAGGCGTCGCTGCCGTAGCGACCGACCATTTCCGCACGGGCCATCTCGGCGATGTACGGCGCGTTCACTTCCGGTGTCGGCACGTGATAGCTGGCGTTCAGCGGTTCGTTGATCGCGGCGGTGTAGTCGGCCTCGGTGATCTTGCCGAGCTTGTACATGCGGCCGAGGATCCAGTCGCGCCGCTCCTTGCTGCGCGCCGGGTTGGCCAGCGGATTGAAGCGCGACGGGGCTTTCGGCAGGCCGGCGATCATCGCCATCTGCGCCAGGCTGACTTCGCGGATCGACTTGCCGTAATACACCTGTGCCGCCGCCTCGATGCCGTAGGCGCGGTTGCCCAGATAGATCTTGTTCACGTACAGCTCAAGGATCTCGTCCTTGGTCAGCTGGCGTTCGATCTGCAGGGCGAGAAGGATTTCAGTGGTCTTGCGCGAGAAGCTGCGCTCGCTGGTCAGGAAGAAGTTCTTCGCCACCTGCATGGTGATGGTGCTGCCGCCGGACTGGATGTGCCCGCTCTTGACCAGTTGCGTCGCGGCACGCATCAGGCTGCTCGGATCGACGCCATAGTGATTGGCGAAGTTGTCGTCTTCAGCACTTAGTAACGCATTGATGAAATTGGGGGGAATGTCGGCGAAACGGATCGGTGTGCGGCGCATTTCGCCAAATTCTGCGATCAACTTGTTGTCGCTGCTGTAGACCCGGAGCGGAATCTGCAACTGAATGCTTCTCAGCGCCTCCACAGATGGCAAACCCGGACTAAGGTAAAGAAACGCGCCGCTGAGACCTAAAAGCAGTCCGCAGAAAACGGCGACGATGGACCAACCGAAAAATTTCAGCAGACGAATCAAGGCTTTTGGACATCCACGGCAAAGAATGAATTGGGCGACAGGGTCCCGGCTAACACACAGAACGACCCGCGCCGGCAGTAAAAAGCGGAAAAAAACGCTGGGCATTATAAGCACTTTTCCGCTGGGGGCGTCATTTGCGCTTCTGTCAAGACGGGGCGAGGGAACGCAATGCGCATTACAGAGTCCGTAACTCACGGAAAGTCATAGGGAATTGGTAGTGCTAGGACTCTTCAATAAAAAGGCCAATACGTTACTGGGGATCGATATCAGCTCCACGTCGGTGAAGCTACTGGAGCTGAGCCGTCAGGGGGAGCGCTACCGGGTCGAGGCGTACGCGGTGGAGCCGTTGCCGGCCAACGCCGTGGTCGAAAAGAACATCGCCGAGCTCGAGGGCGTCGGCCAGGCCCTGTCCCGGGTGCTGGTCAAGGCGCGTACCGGGTTGAAAACCGTGGCGGTGGCGGTGGCTGGATCTGCGGTGATCACCAAGGTCATCGAAATGGACGCCGGGCTGTCCGACGACGAACTGGAAAACCAGCTCAAGATCGAGGCCGATCAATACATTCCCTATCCGCTGGACGAGGTCGCCATCGACTTCGAAGTCCAGGGCGTTTCGCCGCGCAACCCCGAGCGGGTCAACGTGCTGCTGGCCGCCTGTCGCAAGGAAAACGTCGAAGTCCGCGAAGCGGCGCTTGCACTGGCCGGGCTGACGGCGCGGGTGGTGGATGTCGAGGCTTATGCGCTGGAGCGCTCGTTCGGCCTGCTGGCCACGCAACTGGCCGCGTCACAGGATCGGCTGACGGTGGCCGTGGTCGACATCGGCGCCACCATGACCACCCTCAGCGTCCTGCACAACGGCCGGATCATCTATACCCGCGAACAGCTGTTCGGCGGTCGACAGCTGACCGAGGAAATTCAGCGCCGTTATGGCCTGACCCTTGAACAGGCGGGACTCGCCAAAAAGCAGGGCGGCCTGCCGGACGATTACGTCAGCGAGGTGCTGCAACCGTTTCGCGAGGCGCTGGTGCAGCAGGTGTCGCGCTCCCTGCAGTTCTTTTTCGCCTCCGGCCAGTACAACGCCGTCGACCATATTCTGCTGGCCGGCGGCACGGCGTCGGTGCCCGGGCTCGATCGGCTGATCGAAGAGCGTCTGAACACCCCGACCCAGGTCGCCAACCCGTTTTCCGACATGGCCTTGAGCAGCAAGGTCAACGCCGGGGCCCTGGCGAGCGATGCGCCGGCCCTGATGATTGCCTGCGGGCTCGCGCTCAGGAGTTTCGACTGATGGCGCGGATCAACCTTTTACCCTGGCGCGAGGAGCGCCGCGAAGAACGGCGCAAACGCTTCCTGCTGGCCTTGACCGGCGTGGTGGTCGGCTCGGTGGGGGCGGTGCTCATTGCCGACCAGATCATCAGCGCCGCCATCGCGCGGCAGGTTGCGCGCAATGACTACATCGGCAAGCAGATCGCCGTGGTCGACGAACGGATCAAGCAGATCAGCGAGCTCAAGGCCCATCGTCAGCAACTGGTAGAGCGCATGCGCATCATCCAGGACTTGCAGGGCAACCGGCAGATCAGCGGGCGGATCTTCGATCAGCTGGCGCGCACCTTGCCCGACGGGGTGTATTTCACCGACGTGAAAATGGTCGGCAAGACCCTGTCGATCAGCGGCGCGGCGGAGTCGAACAATCGGGTGTCCGACCTGATGCGCAACCTTGATGCCTCCGACTGGTTCGATGCGCCCAACCTCAATGAAGTGAAAGCCACCACCGCTGGCCAGGTGGATCAGGCCAACGTCTTCCAGCTGACCGTTCGCCAGACTCGACCCCGGATCGAGGAGGACGACCAATGAAGCCGTCCGAGTGGCTGGACAGCCTGCGCAATGTCGATTTCAACGACCTGGACACCAGCAACATCGGCTCGTGGCCGCCAGTGGTCAAAACCCTGGCCGGCGGGCTGTTGATGGTGCTGGTCCTGGCGCTTGGCTATAACTTTTTCATCAGTGACCTGGAGAACCAGCTCGAGCTCAAGCGTGAGGAGGAGGTCACCCTCAAGGAGCAATTCGCGAGCAAGGCGCGCATGGCGGCCAATCTGGAGCTGTACACCCAGCAGATGAAAGAGATGGAAAACTCGTTCGGCGTGCTGTTGCGACAACTGCCCAGTGACACCGAGGTGCCAGGGTTGCTGGAAGACATCACACGTACCGGGTTGGGTAGCGGTCTTGAATTCGAAGAGATCAAACTGCTGCCGGAGGTCACCCAGCAGTTCTACATCGAGCTGCCCATCCAGATAACCGTGACCGGGGCCTATCACGACCTTGCCACCTTCGTCAGCGGCGTGGCCGGGCTGCCCCGCATCGTCACCCTGCACGATTTCGAGCTGGCGCCAGCCAATCCTGAAGGTGGGCCGAAGCTGCGCATGAGCATCCTCGCCAAGACCTACCGCTATAACGACAAGGGGCTGCAGAAATGAGCCCGATCCGTTTTATCGCCTTGTCGGCATTGTTATTGATGCTCGGTGGCTGTGGCGGCGATGACTTCAGTGACCTCGACGCCTACATGAATGAAGTGCGCCTGCGTCCGCCGGGCAAGATCGAGCCGACCCCGACCTTCCGCTCCTACCCGACATTCACCTACAGCGCCGCCAACCTGCGCAGTCCGTTTTCGCGTCAGCTACGGGTCGATCTGGCCGGGCAGAAACACGGCTCGCGCGACGTGAAACCTGATCCCAACCGGGTCAAGCAATACCTCGAAGGTTTCAACATCGAGCAGTTCGAAATGGTCGGCACGATTGCCAACGCCTCCGGTTCCTTCGCTTTGCTGCGGGGGGCGGGCGGGGTTCATCGGCTAAAGGTCGGCGATTACCTGGGGCGCAACGACGGGCGGATCGTTGCGATCAGCGCTTCACAGGTCGAGGTGGTGGAAATCGTTCCGGATGGCCAGGGCGCCTGGCTTGAGCGGCCGCGCACCATTCCTTTGAAAGAGCACTCATAAGTGGAAGTCGAATAATGAACAGGATTTTTTCCACCCTCGGTTTTTCGCTATGGATGGCGCTGCTTTCACCGATGGTACAGGCAGCCAATCTGAAGGCGCTGGACGTCGCGGCACTGCCGGGCGACCGGGTCGAGCTGAAGCTGTCATTCGACGGCCCGCCTCCGCAGCCCAAGGGCTACACCACCGACTCGCCGGCACGGATTGCCCTCGATCTGCCGGGTGTTGCCAGTCAACTGGCGAGCAAGACTCGCGATCTGGGCAGTGGCAATGCCCGCACGGCCACGGTGGTCGAGGCCAATAACCGGACGCGGCTGATCATCAGCCTGACGCAACTGGCGCCGTACGACACCCGGGTCGAAGGCAATACGGTGTTCGTGGTGGTCGGGCAAGGCAGCAAAGCCGTTGCCCAGCGTACGGCGGCTCGTGCGCCGCGCGCAGCACCTGCGGCAGCGCCGGTCCGCACGTTTGCGCCGACCGCCAGGGCCATTCGCGGCGTCGATTTCCAGCGTGGTACGGCAGGTGAGGGCAATGTGGTCATTGATCTGTCCGACCCGGCCATTGCCCCGGACATTCAGGAACACGACGGCAAGATCATCCTCAATTTCGCGCGTACCCAATTGCCCGAGCCGCTGCGGGTGCGCCTCGACGTCAAGGATTTCGCCACCCCGGTGCAGTTCGTCAATGCCGGTGTCAGCGGTGATCGGGCGACGATCACCGTCGAACCCAGCGGTACTTTCGACTATTCCACTTACCAGACCGACAACAAGCTGACTGTCAGCATCCGGCCGTTGACCGTCGATGACCTGCAAAAGCGCAACGCCGACCGCAACAGCTATAACGGCGAAAAGCTCTCTCTCAACTTTCAGGACATCGATGTGCGTTCGGTGCTGCAACTGATCGCCGACTTCACCAACCTCAATCTGGTGGCCAGCGATACGGTGCAGGGCGGCATTACCTTGCGCCTGCAGAACGTGCCGTGGGATCAGGCGCTGGATCTGGTGCTCAAGACCAAAGGCCTGGACAAGCGCAAGGTCGGCAATGTGCTGCTGGTGGCGCCGGCAGATGAAATCGCCGCCCGCGAACGGCAGGAACTGGAATCGCAGAAACAGATCGCCGAACTGGCGCCGCTGCGCCGCGAACTGCTGCAAGTGAACTACGCCAAGGCTGCGGACATCGCCAAGCTGTTCCAGTCGGTCACCAGTGCCGAGGCCAAGGTCGACGAACGGGGTTCGATCACCGTCGATGAACGGACCAACAACATCATTGCCTACCAGACCCAGGATCGCCTCGACGAGCTGCGGCGGATCGTGGCGCAGCTGGATATCCCGGTGCGTCAGGTGATGATCGAGGCGCGGATCGTCGAGGCCAACGTCGATTACGACAAGAGCCTGGGCGTGCGCTGGGGCGGCTCGATCCAGAACAAGGGCAACTGGAACACGTCCGGGGTCAGCAACGGTTCCTCGACCACCATCGGCACGCCGGGCAGCACCAGCACCAACTCGCCGTTCGTCGACATGGGCACGGTCAACAACACGTCCGGGATCGGCATCGCCTTCAT
This sequence comes from Pseudomonas sp. GW458-11-26-14-LB4, assembly GCF_059423925.1. Lineage (NCBI taxonomy): Bacteria > Pseudomonadati > Pseudomonadota > Gammaproteobacteria > Pseudomonadales > Pseudomonadaceae > Pseudomonas > Pseudomonas sp. GW458-11-26-14-LB4. The sequence continues at coordinate 283,434 of NZ_JBWKYU010000006.1, read as the reverse complement.
CACCGACAACGTCTTGCTCGACCTTGAGCTGACCGCGATGGAGAAGACCGGCAACGGCGAAATCGTCTCGCAGCCCAAAGTGGTCACCTCCGACAAGGAAACCGCAAAGATCCTCAAGGGCACCGAGATTCCGTATCAGGAAGCCAGCTCCAGCGGCGCTACGTCGGTGTCCTTCAAGGAGGCGTCGCTGTCGCTGGAAGTGACGCCGCAGATCACCCCGGACAACCGCATCATCATGGAGGTCAAGGTCACCAAGGACGAACCGGACTACCTGAACAAAGTGCAGGATGTACCGCCGATCAAGAAAAACGAGGTCAACGCCAAGGTGCTGGTGAACGACGGCGAGACCATCGTGATCGGGGGCGTTTTCTCAAATACTCAGAGCAAGGTTGTAGATAAGGTGCCATTTCTTGGCGATGTGCCGTATCTTGGCCGCCTTTTCCGGCGTGATGTGGTTTCGGAGAAAAAATCCGAGCTGCTGGTATTTCTCACTCCGCGTATCATGAATAACCAGGCGATTGCTGTGAGTCGTTGATTCTGTGCGAAATTTGATTCTTGTAGGACCGATGGGGGCTGGAAAAAGCACCATCGGCCGATTACTGGCCAAAGAGCTGCGCCTGCCGTTCAAGGATTCCGACAAGGAAATTGAACTGCGTACGGGCGCCAATATCCCGTGGATCTTCGACAAGGAAGGCGAGCCCGGCTTTCGTGACCGTGAGCAGGCGATGATCGCAGAGCTGTGCGCGTTCGACGGCGTGGTGCTGGCGACCGGTGGCGGCGCCGTGATGCGCGATGCCAACCGCAAGGCCCTGCACGAGGGCGGGCGCGTCGTGTATCTGCACGCCTCCGTCGAGCAGCAGGTCGGCCGCACCTCTCGCGACCGCAACCGGCCGTTGCTGCGCACCGCCAATCCGGAGAAAACCCTGCGCGACCTGCTGGCGATCCGTGATCCGCTCTATCGGGAAATCGCCGATCTGGTGGTGGAAACCGACGAGCGGCCACCGCGCATGGTCGTGCTCGATATTCTCGACCGCCTGCAGCAACTTCCGCCCCGTTAAAGCGCCGCACGAAATGCGCTATCCTCGGCGACCTGTAATGGCCGCCAAGGGTTGTGGCGGATGGCGTGCTAGTGGCGTCACACCAGCACATGCCGTGAACATTCGATAATTCCAGGCAGGACGCCTGCTTCATCTTCATCGTGGGGACACATGCAGACACTCAAGGTCGACCTAGGCGAGCGCAGCTACCCGATTCACATTGGCGAAGGATTACTGGACCAGCCTGAACTGCTGGCCCCGCATATCCACGGGCGGCAAGTGGCAATCATCTCCAACGAGACCGTTGCGCCGCTCTATCTCGAACGTCTGACCCGCAGCCTGGCGCAGTTCTCGGTGGTTTCCGTGGTGCTGCCCGACGGCGAAGCCTTCAAGAACTGGGAAACCCTGCAACTGATCTTCGACGGCCTGCTGACCGCCCGTCATGACCGTCGCACCACGGTGATCGCCCTCGGCGGCGGTGTGATCGGCGACATGGCCGGTTTCGCGGCCGCCTGCTACCAGCGCGGCGTCGATTTCATCCAGATTCCTACCACGCTGCTGTCCCAGGTCGATTCGTCGGTGGGCGGCAAGACCGGGATCAACCATCCGCTGGGCAAGAACATGGTCGGCGCGTTCTATCAGCCGAACGTGGTGCTGATCGATACCGCGTCCCTGAAAACCCTGCCAGCGCGCGAGCTGTCGGCCGGTCTGGCGGAAGTCATCAAGTACGGTCTGATCTGCGACGAGCCGTTCCTGACCTGGCTCGAAGACAACGTCGACGCCCTGCGTGCGCTGGATCAAACGGCCCTGACCTATGCCATCGAGCGCTCCTGCGCCGCCAAGGCTGCAGTGGTCGGCGCCGACGAGAAGGAAACCGGCGTACGGGCCACGCTCAATCTCGGCCACACCTTTGGCCACGCCATCGAAACCCACATGGGCTATGGTGTCTGGTTGCATGGCGAAGCGGTCGCCGCTGGCACCGTGATGGCGCTGGAAATGTCCGCGCGCCTGGGCTGGATCAGTGAGCAGGAGCGCGATCGCGGCATTCGCCTGTTCCAGCGTGCCGGTCTGCCGGTGGTTCCGCCGGAAGAGATGACCGAAGCCGATTTTCTTGAACACATGGCAATTGACAAAAAAGTGATCGACGGTCGCTTGCGCCTGGTGCTGCTGCGCCGGATGGGCGAAGCGGTGGTGACCGACGATTATCCGAAAGAGGTTCTACAGGCCACGCTGGGAGCGGATTACCGCGCTCTGGCTCAGCTTAAAGGTTAATAAGATTCCGATGACTAGTTTGCATGCCGACGAGGCGTTCCTCGGCCATTTCCAGTTAAGTCACGACCCTTTCGCGCCGCGGGTGCCGGGCTTCAAATTCTTCCCGGCCCAGCGCAAGCCGGTGCTGGGTCAGTTGCATCATCTAGCGCGTTACAGCCAGTTGCTGCTGGTGGTCACCGGCCCGCAGGGCAGCGGCAAGACCCTGCTGCGTCAGGCGCTGGTTGCCAGCACCAACAAGCAATCGGTGCAGAGCGTCGTCGTTTCCGCCCGTGGCGCCGGCGATGCAGCTGGTGTGCTGCGCCAGATCGCCCAGGCGCTGGACGTGGCCCAGGCCGAAGTCGGGGCGATCCTCGATCAGGTCGTGCAGCTGGCGCTGACCGGTCAGGAAGTCTATCTGCTGGTGGACGATGCCGAGCAGCTCGACGAGTCCGCGCTTGAAGCGCTGATGGCGCTGGGCGCCGGCGCGCCGGAAGGCCGTCCGCATGTGTTCCTGTTCGGTGAGTCGTCGCTGATCGCCCAGCTCGAGGCTTTGCACCTTGAGGAAGAGCGCTTCCACGTCATCGAATTGCAGCCGTACACCGAAGAAGAAACCCGCGAGTATCTCGACCAGCGGCTTGAAGGCGCCGGCCGGGGTGTCGAACTTTTCACCGCGGATCAGATCTCTGATATTCACGAAAGCTCCGAGGGTTGGCCGGGCAACATCAACCAGGTTGCTCGCGATGCTCTGATCGAAGTCATGATTGCCAGCCGCTCTGCGGTCAAGCGTCCAAGTATGGGGTTCAACATGCCGAAGAAACACGTATTGGCGATTTCCGCCGTCGTTGTGGTCGCGGTCGCTGCCGCCTGGCTGATGCCGGGTCGCAACAAGGCACCGACCACCGGTGCGCCGGCCAACGAGCAGGCGCAACTGCCCTTGGGCCAGGGTACGCCGCAAGCGGGTGGCGCACCGTCCGTCGAATTCAACGGCAATACCCAGCCGATGCCGCTGCCATTGGTCGGCAACTCGCAGCCGGTAATGCGCGGTCCGCTGGCTGAAGCCGCTGGGGGCATCACTGAAGGCGACGACGGCGTGCCGGTCGAAGGTTCCAGCAACACGCCACCGACCGTGACCACCACCGCGCCACCCGCGGGCGTTCAGGCCGGTCCGGCTCCTACGCCAGTTCCGGTTCCAGTCCCGTCAGCCAAGCCGACCCCGGCGCCGACCCAGGTCGCTACCGCCAAGCCTGTGCCTGCTCCGGCAGCTCCAGCGGCCAAACCGGCTCCGGCGCCTGCCAAGCCTGTTGCCGCCGCCAAACCGGCCGAGAAGCCGGTCACCGTCGCCAAGGTCGCCGGTGACAGCTGGTACGCCGGTCAGCCGACCAGCAACTACGTGGTGCAGATCCTTGGTACCAGCTCCGAAGCGACCGCGCAAAACTTCGTCAAGGAACAGGGCGGCGAGTACCGTTATTTCAAGAAAGTCCTCAACGGCAAGCCTCTCTACGTGATCACCTACGGCAACTTCGCCAATCGTGATGCAGCCGTTTCTGCCATCAAGGCCTTGCCAGCGAAGGTTCAGGCTGGTAAACCTTGGCCTCGCACTGTCGCCAGCGTCCAACAGGAACTGGCAACAACTCGCTGAAGATTCGGCGGCCTTACCCAGGCCGCCTCTCCAAGCACCTCAAAATCTCTACAAGTGCGCGCCGTCTCTACAGACCGCGTGCCTTGTGGTGTCTGCGTCACAGTAGTCTTTGAGTCGTTGCGGTCAAAATTAAAAAAGTTTTGACTAGCACAGCAGATCGCTTTAAACCTTTCACAAATGCGACATGAATTTGCGACATTTCGTCGTCAAATTTGTGAGCCTCTGTGTCGCTGTGTACAATGACCACCCTTTTGCCCCCGCTAAGCCGGCGTACGTTCGGCGCGAGATGCAAGTGGTTGAATTGAAAAGAAATTTGCCTCGAAAAGAGGCAGCCTGGTGAGAAAGTGTCTATGAAAGCAGGTCTGTACCAACCAGATGAATTCAAGGATAACTGCGGTTTCGGCCTGATAGCCCATATGCAGGGCGAACCCAGTCATACCCTTTTGCAAACGGCCATCGAGGCCCTGACCTGCATGACCCACCGCGGTGGGATTAATGCCGACGGCAAGACCGGTGACGGTTGCGGTCTGCTGATTCAAAAGCCCGACGCGTTCCTGCGTGCCATTGCCCAGGAAACCTTCAGCGTCGAGCTGTCCAAGCAATATGCCGTGGGCATGGTCTTCTTCAATCAGGATCCGGCCAAGGCCGAAGCCGCTCGCGAGAACATGAACCGCGAGATCCTGGCCGAAGGCCTGCAACTGATCGGCTGGCGCAAAGTGCCGATCGACACCAGCGTCCTCGGCCGCCTGGCCCTTGAGCGCCTGCCACAGATCGAGCAGGTGTACATCGGCGGTGAAGGCCTGAGCGATCAGGACATGGCGGTCAAGCTGTTCAGCGCCCGTCGTCGTTCGTCGGTGGCCAACGCCGCCGACACCGACCACTACATCTGCAGCTTTTCCCACAAGACCATCATCTATAAAGGCCTGATGATGCCGGCCGACCTGGCCGCGTTCTATCCGGACCTGAGTGACGAGCGCCTGCAAACCGCAATCTGCGTGTTCCACCAGCGCTTCTCCACCAACACCCTGCCGAAATGGCCGCTGGCCCAGCCATTCCGCTTCCTCGCCCACAACGGCGAGATCAACACCATCACCGGCAACCGCAACTGGGCCCAGGCCCGTCGCACCAAGTTCACCAACGATCTGATGGATCTGGAAGAACTCGGCCCGCTGGTCAACCGTGTCGGTTCCGACTCCTCGAGCATGGACAACATGCTTGAGCTGATGGTGACCGGCGGCATCGACCTGTTCCGTGGCGTGCGGATGATCATTCCGCCAGCGTGGCAGAACGTCGAAACCATGGACCCGGATCTGCGTGCGTTCTACGAGTACAACTCGATGCACATGGAGCCGTGGGACGGCCCGGCTGGCGTGGTATTGACCGACGGTCGCTACGCGGTGTGCCTGCTCGACCGTAACGGTCTGCGTCCGGCGCGCTGGGTCACTACCACCAACGGTTTCATCACCCTCGCGTCGGAAATCGGCGTGTGGGACTACAAGCCTGAAGACGTTATTGCCAAAGGCCGTGTCGGCCCGGGCCAGATCTTCGCCGTGGACACCGAAACCGGGCAGATCCTCGACACCGACGCGATCGACAACCGTCTGAAATCCCGTCATCCATACAAGCAATGGCTGCGCAAGAATGCCCTGCGCATCCAGGCGACCATGGAAGACAACGATCACGGTTCGGCTTTCTACGACGTCGATCAGCTCAAGCAATACATGAAGATGTATCAGGTCACGTTCGAAGAGCGCGATCAGGTACTGCGTCCGCTCGGCGAGCAAGGCTATGAGGCCGTGGGCTCGATGGGCGACGACACGCCGATGGCCGTGCTGTCCCAGCGCGTGCGCACGCCGTACGACTATTTCCGTCAGCAGTTCGCGCAGGTGACCAACCCGCCGATCGACCCGCTGCGTGAAGCGATCGTGATGTCGCTGGAAATCTGCCTCGGTGCCGAGCGCAACATCTTCCAGGAATCGCCGGAGCACGCTTCGCGCGTGATCCTCAGCTCGCCGGTCATTTCCCCGGCCAAGTGGCGTTCGCTGATGAACCTCGACCGCCCGGGTTTCGAGCGGCAGATCATCGACCTCAACTACGACGAAAGCGTCGGCCTCGAAGCGGCAATTCGCAACGTCGCCGATCAGGCTGAGGAAGCCGTGCGTGCCGGTCGTACCCAGATCGTCCTGAGCGACCGCCATATCGCCCCGGGCAAGCTGCCGATTCACGCTTCGCTGGCCACCGGCGCGGTGCACCACCGCCTGACCGAAAAAGGCCTGCGCTGCGACTCCAACATCCTGGTTGAAACCGCCACCGCACGCGATCCGCACCACTTCGCGGTGCTGATCGGTTTCGGCGCCTCGGCGGTCTATCCGTTCCTGGCCTACGAAGTGCTGGGCGACCTGATCCGTACCGGTGAAGTACTGGGCGACCTCTACGAGGTGTTCAAAAACTACCGCAAAGGCATCACCAAAGGTCTGTTGAAGATCCTGTCGAAGATGGGCATCTCGACCATCGCGTCCTATCGCGGTGCTCAGCTGTTCGAAGCCATCGGTCTGTCCGAAGAAGTCTGCGACCTGAGCTTCCGTGGCGTGCCGAGCCGCATCAAAGGTGCGCGTTTCATCGACATCGAAGCCGAGCAGAAAGCACTGGCCACCGAAGCCTGGAGTCCGCGCAAGCCGATCCAGCAGGGCGGTCTGCTGAAGTTCGTCCACGGTGGCGAATATCACGCGTACAACCCGGACGTGGTCAACACCCTGCAAGCCGCCGTGCAGCAGGGCGACTACGCCAAATTCAAGGAATACACCTCGCTGGTGGACAACCGTCCGGTGTCGATGATCCGCGACCTGTTCAAGGTCAAGACCCTCGACACGCCGCTGGACATCAGTGAAATCGAACCGCTGGAATCGGTGCTCAAGCGCTTCGACTCCGCCGGTATCTCTTTGGGCGCTTTGTCGCCGGAAGCTCACGAAGCCCTGGCCGAAGCCATGAACCGCCTCGGTGCGCGTTCCAACTCCGGCGAAGGCGGCGAAGACCCGGCGCGTTACGGCACCATCAGGAGCTCGAAAATCAAACAGGTCGCGACCGGCCGTTTCGGTGTAACCCCGGAATACCTGGTCAACGCCGAAGTGCTGCAGATCAAGGTCGCCCAGGGCGCCAAGCCGGGCGAGGGCGGGCAACTGCCGGGCGGTAAAGTGAACGGGCTGATCGCCAAACTGCGTTACGCAGTGCCTGGCGTGACCCTGATTTCGCCACCGCCGCACCACGACATCTATTCGATCGAAGACTTGTCGCAGCTGATCTTCGACCTGAAACAGGTCAACCCGAAGGCGCTGGTTTCGGTGAAACTCGTGGCTGAAGCAGGCGTCGGCACCATCGCTGCCGGTGTGGCCAAGGCCTATGCGGACTTGATCACCATTTCCGGCTATGACGGTGGCACCGGTGCTTCGCCGCTGACCTCGATCAAATACGCGGGCGCTCCGTGGGAACTTGGCCTGGCCGAAACCCACCAGACCCTGCGCGGCAACGACCTGCGCGGCAAGGTTCGGGTCCAGACCGACGGCGGCCTGAAAACCGGCCTCGACGTGATCAAGGCAGCCATCCTCGGCGCCGAAAGCTTCGGCTTCGGCACCGCGCCGATGATCGCGCTGGGCTGCAAATACCTGCGCATCTGCCACCTGAACAACTGCGCCACCGGCGTCGCGACCCAGAACGAGAAGTTGCGCAAGGATCACTACATCGGCACCGTCGACATGGTGGTGAACTTCTTCACCTACGTCGCCGAAGAAACCCGTGAGTGGCTGGCCAAGCTGGGCGTGCGTTCCCTCGAAGAGCTGATCGGCCGTACCGATCTGCTGGAAATCCTCGAAGGCCAGACCGCCAAGCAGCATCACCTGGATCTGACTCCGCTGCTGGGCAGCGACCACATCCCGGCGGACAAGCCTCAGTTCTGCGGCGTCGAGCGCAACCCGCCCTTCGACCAGGGCCTGCTGGCCGAGAAAATGGTCGAGATGGCGACGTCGGCGATCAACGATCTCAGCGGCGCCGAATTCGATCTGGATATCTGCAACTGCGACCGTTCGATCGGCGCACGGATCTCCGGCGAAATCGCGCGCAAGCACGGCAACCAGGGCATGGCGAAAGCGCCGATCACCTTCCGCTTCAAGGGCACTGCCGGTCAGAGCTTCGGCGTGTGGAACGCCGGCGGTCTGAACATGTACCTGGAAGGCGACGCCAACGACTACGTCGGCAAAGGCATGACCGGTGGCAAGCTGACCATCGTGCCGCCGAAGGGCAGCGTTTATAAGACTCAGGAAAGCGCCATCATCGGCAACACCTGCCTGTACGGCGCCACGGGCGGCAAGCTGTTCGCCGCCGGCACCGCAGGCGAGCGTTTCGCTGTGCGCAACTCCGGTGCCCACACGGTCGTGGAAGGCACTGGCGATCACTGCTGTGAGTACATGACCGGTGGTTTTGTCTGCGTTCTGGGCAAGACCGGTTACAACTTCGGCTCTGGCATGACCGGCGGTTTCGCCTACGTGCTCGATCAGGACAACACCTTCGTTGACCGGGTCAACCACGAACTGGTGGAAATCCAGCGGATCAGCGGCGAGGCGATGGAAGCCTATCGCAGCCACCTGCAGAACGTGCTGAACGAGTACGTCGCGGAAACCGACAGCGAGTGGGGTCGTGAACTCGCCGAGAACCTCGATGACTACCTGCGTCGTTTCTGGCTGGTCAAGCCTAAGGCTGCCAACCTGAAGTCGTTGCTTTCCAGCACCCGTGCCAACCCGCAGTGATATGCGCCTGAAGAGTTTGATGAGGTTTTAACAATGGCTGAACGTCTGAATAACGACTTCCAGTTCATCGATGTCGGGCGCAAGGATCCGAAGAAGAAACTGTTGCGTCAACGCAAGAAAGAGTTCGTGGAAATCTACGAACCGTTCAAACCCCAGCAGTCGGCCGACCAGGCCCACCGCTGCCTGGGTTGCGGCAACCCGTATTGCGAATGGAAGTGCCCGGTGCACAACTTCATTCCGAACTGGCTGAAGCTGGTGGCCGAGGGCAACATCCTCCAGGCCGCCGAGCTGTCGCACCAGACCAACACCCTGCCGGAAGTCTGCGGCCGGGTGTGTCCGCAGGACCGTCTGTGCGAGGGTGCCTGCACCCTCAACGACGGATTCGGTGCGGTGACCATCGGTTCGGTCGAGAAGTACATCACCGACACCGCATTCGCCATGGGCTGGCGCCCGGACATGTCCAAGGTCAAGCCGACCGGCAAGCGTGTCGCGATCATCGGCGCGGGCCCGGCGGGCCTCGGTTGTGCCGACGTGCTGGTGCGCGGCGGCGTGACCCCGGTGGTGTTCGACAAGAACCCGGAAATCGGCGGTCTGCTGACCTTCGGCATCCCCGAGTTCAAGCTCGAGAAGACCGTGCTGAGCAATCGCCGCGAAGTCTTCACCGGCATGGGCATCGAATTCCGCCTCAACACCGAGGTCGGCAAGGACGTGACCATGGAGCAACTGCTCGCCGAATACGATGCCGTGTTCATGGGCATGGGCACCTACACCTACATGAAGGGTGGTTTCGCCGGTGAAGATCTGCCGGGTGTTTATGACGCGCTGGACTTCCTGATCGCCAACGTCAACCGCAACCTGGGCTTTGAAAAGTCGCCGGAAGATTTCGTCGACATGAAAGGCAAGAAGGTCGTGGTGCTGGGCGGCGGCGACACGGCGATGGATTGCAACCGCACGTCGATCCGCCAGGGCGCCAAGTCGGTGACCTGCGCTTATCGTCGTGACGAAGCGAACATGCCCGGCTCGCGCAAAGAGGTGAAGAACGCCAAGGAAGAAGGCGTGAAATTCCTCTACAACCGCCAGCCGATCGCCATCGTCGGGGAAGACAAGGTCGAAGGCGTGAAAGTGGTCGAGACCCGTCTCGGCGAACCGGACGCCCGTGGCCGTCGCAGTCCCGAGCCGATCCCGGGCTCCGAAGAGATCATCCCGGCCGACGCCGTGGTCATCGCTTTCGGTTTCCGTCCGAGCCCGGCGCCGTGGTTCGAGCAGTTCGAGATCCAGACCGACAGCCAGGGCCGCGTCGTTGCGCCCGAGCAAGGTCAGTACAAGCACCAGACCAGCAACCCGAAAATCTTCGCCGGTGGCGACATGGTGCGCGGTTCCGACCTGGTGGTGACGGCGATCTTCGAAGGCCGCAATGCAGCTGAAGGGATTCTGGATTACCTGGGCGTCTAAACCCGGATCCTGAGCCAAAAGCAATAACCCTGTGGGAGCGAGCCTGCTCGCGATGGCGGTGAATCAGTCACCAGACGTATTGGCTGACAATCCGCTATCGCGAGCAGGCTCGCTCCCACAGTTGTTTCTCGCTGTTGCTGATGCCCCGTATTTATTGCGACAAATTGACCCGATAGACAAAAGGCTGACCTGCATCCGTGCCTTTTGCGTCGCGCTCTGAGAAAATGCCCGCACTTTTTTTCCGGATGCCGACATGACTGCCCTGAAGAACGACCGTTTCCTCCGCGCCCTGCTCAAGCAACCCGTAGACGTCACCCCTGTGTGGATGATGCGCCAGGCCGGCCGCTACCTGCCGGAATACCGCGCCAGCCGCGCCCAGGCCGGTGATTTCATGAGCCTGTGCATGAATCCGGAATTCGCCTGCGAAGTCACGCTGCAACCGCTGGACCGCTATCCGCAACTGGACGCGGCGATCCTGTTCTCCGACATCCTCACCATTCCCGATGCCATGGGCCAGGGCCTGTACTTCGAGACCGGTGAAGGTCCGCGCTTCAAGAAAGTCGTCAGCACCCTGGCCGACATCGAAGCCCTGCCGATCCCGGATCCGCACAAAGATCTCGGTTATGTGATGGACGCGGTCAGCACCATCCGCCGCGAGCTGAACGGCCGTGTACCGCTGATCGGTTTCTCCGGGAGCCCGTGGACCCTCGCCACGTACATGGTCGAAGGCGGCTCGTCGAAAGACTTCCGCAAGACCAAGGCGATGCTCTACGACAACCCGCAAGCCATGCACCTGCTGCTGGACAAGCTGGCGCAGTCGGTGACTTCTTACTTGAACGGCCAGATCCAGGCCGGCGCGCAAGCGGTGCAGATCTTCGATACCTGGGGCGGCAACCTGTCGGCGGCGGCGTATCAGGAATTCTCCCTGGGCTACATGAAGAAAATCGTCAGCGGCCTGATCCGCGAGCACGACGGTCGCAAGGTGCCGGTGATCCTCTTCACCAAGAACGGCGGGCTGTGGCTGGAAAGCATCGCCGACGCCGGCGCCGACGCACTGGGTCTGGACTGGACCTGCGACATCGGCAACGCCCGCGCCCGCGTCGGCGACAAGGTCGCGCTGCAAGGCAACATGGACCCGACCGTGCTTTACGCCAAGCCGGAAGCGATCCGCACCGAAGTCGGGCGCATCCTCGCCAGCTACGGTAAAGGCAGCGGCCACGTGTTCAACCTCGGCCACGGCATCACCCCGGAAGTCGACCCGGAACACGCCGGCGCGTTCCTGCGTGCGGTGCATGAGTTGTCGGCGCAGTATCACGAGTAATCGGCGCTCAGCGCTAAAGGTAGAAAACAAAAACGCCCGGCTTATGCCGGGCGTTTTTGTTTGCGATGGGTTTAGCGTCCGAGGAGTTGTTCGGCGTAGCGGGCGATGATGTGGTCGAAGGGTTTTTGATTGGGAATCGCGGTATTTCTGATCGCCGTCACCAACCGCTCAAGCTCTTCCTCGCTGATTTGCATGACGAACTCATCATCGAAGAGGCGGCGGATTGTGTCCTGCCGTCGATTTTTGAGGTAGGGGATGTGTAGCGCCAATACCTCGATCATCTTTGTGGCGGGAAGGTCGTCAGAGTCCTTTGGCTGGATTTCGCCGGTTCGCAGATATCGGAAGCGCTGTTCACAGTTCTCGTCAGTGGGAGAAATGTGTTGGTTTTCGTCGAACCAGTTGCCCTTCTTATGGCCGCAGTGCAACGGATTGCCGGGCTTGGTTTCTCGCAGGCAGGAGGCATGAAGGTTGTGAAACTTCAACGCCAGCTCTTCGAAATGCTCTTGAGGTCTGAAGTGCTCGATATGGCTGGTCGAGGCATCTATTTCCCGGCCGCAATAACAGCAGAAAAAGCCTTGCTCCTTAAGCAGGGCATTATGCAAATCGCGTTTTTGCGGGTTTTGTAGCGTTGGGTAAGTTGGGCTCCACTCGTCGTTCGCCGAGTTTTCCAATCTGTAAATGAAGCTGGTTCAGTTCCTTTGAGCACTCGCTTCATTTGCCGAGAATCTCCTTGCGCCTGATCAGTGCTTCGGCGCCGGCGAATTCCGGTAGGTCGGGGGCTTTCTTTTTCAGCGCCTCAAGCTTTGATTTTGCTTTTTCGAGGTCGTTGTCTTCCAACGTGGAAAAAAGCTCGGACAGCAGATCTTCGATTTCTGGTTCGCGCTGCGTAACGCCCATTACCTCTTCAAGCACGCTACTGGAATCCAGACCGTAGGTGACCCGCGGATGAGTAGGATCCCCGTTGTGCAACACGATGACTTCCTCAGGCTTCAGGCTGCCGATGATTTGTGGGGAATGGCTTGCGGCGATGAACTGGACTTTGGGGAATGCCTGTCTCAATGCCGGGGCGATGCTGCGTTGCCAGGCCGGATGCATATGGATATCCAGTTCGTCGATGATCACCACGCCGGAGGTGTTTTTCAGAACGTCCTTACCCATGTGGGGGTTGAGGATGCACATGCGGCGGGCGATATCGGCGAACAACGCAACCATCCCGCGCTGACCATCGCTAAGCTCATTGAAAGGAGTGGTCTTTCCATCCAGGTCGATCAACAAGCTTTGCAGCCGGAGGTCATAGCGAAAATTTTGTGCGTGGGGAATAGCGCGCTCGATCGCAGTGTTTACCCAGTAAAGTTCGTCGTCGAACTCAAGTGACTGGGTGTTGGAATCAAGGAGGTTCTGCATCCGTTCGAGCGTTCTACCGATTAACCAACTTTCAAATTCTCTGAGATCCGCAACTGCATCGAACCAGTTAACGTAGGCATCGAAGCGCGAGACGCGTTGTTTCGCGGCGAACTCAGCAGATACTCCTACCCCTTGCCAGCGGCGATTGGAGCGATAGAAAGCAAGCACAGGCAAATCGACTGGAATGGCCAGGTTGATTTTCTGTTTTAGTTTGTCTATCTCGGCGTCGAATACTGAATCTACAAGATGGGGCAAGTCTTCTGCATCTCGTTTCAGGACCCAGTCTGTAGTTCCGAAGAAACTGCCTATGCCATGTACCAGTAATGGGAACTTGCGCTCAAAGCGGCTTCTGTTTTCAAAACGATCTATGACAAAGCGAATGTCTTCATTTTTTATAGAGGTCTGACTTGGCTTCATGGCATTGCCGAGTTCGATGAACGAAACGGCAACCGCCTGCAACAACGAACTCTTCCCGCTCCCATTAACCCCCACCACCAGATTAAACCCTGGCTGAAAGTCGAACGTGGCATCTTCGTAGCAACGAAAATTCTGAATGTGGAGACGGTCCAGGCGCATTCTGGCTTCCTTTACCAAAGCAGGCGAATGCCGTCAGTGTACCTTGGCCCGTGATTACCGCTAGGGCGCAGTTGTCGCTAAACCTTTTCGCCACCACCCAGCGGCGGCAGCTTCGCCAGCTTCAACGCCACCAACAGCGCCACCAGCAACAGCGCGCCGATGAACAGGCCGATCCCGTTCCATCCCGCCATGTGCCAGAACACTCCGCCGGCCGTCCCGGCGATGCTCGACCCGGCGTAATAGCTGAACAGGTACAACGACGACGCCTGGCCCTTGGCCTTGAGCGCCCGGCGGCCGATCCAGCTGCTGGCGACCGAGTGCGCGGCGAAGAAGCCGAAGGTGAAGATCAGCATGCCGATGATCACCAGCGGCAGCGGTGTGAACATGGTCAGGGCGAGGCCGGCGAACATCAGCGCGATGGTCGCCCACAGCACTTTGCGGCGACCCAGTTTGTCGGCCAGCGAACCGATTTTCGCCGAGCTGTAGATACCCGACAGGTACACCACCGACAACAGTCCCACGAACACTTGATCCATGTGGTACGGCTCGGCCAGCAGGCGATAACCGATGTAGTTGAACAACGTAACGAACGCGCCCATCAGCACAAACGCCTCAAGGAACAGCAGCGGCAGACCGGCATCGCGAAAGTGCATGGTGAAGCCGTCGAGCAGGCTGCGCGGGTGCAGCGAGCGGGAGCGGAAGTTGCGCGACTCCGGCAGGATCTTCCAGAACACCGCCGCCGCAATCAGCGCCAGCCCACCGATCACCATCATCGCCGTGTGCCAGCTGACGAAGTCGATCAGCACACCGGTGATCAACCGCCCGCTCATGCCGCCAATCGCGTTGCCGCCGATGTACAGACCCATCGCCAGACCGATGTGCTGCGGATGGATTTCCTCGCTGAGATAGGTCATTGCCACCGCCGCCAGACCGCTCAATGACAATCCGATCAGCGCGCGCATGATCAATACGCCGTGCCAGCTCGGCATCATCGAACTGGCGATGGTGCACAGGGCCGCGGCAAACAGCGCGGCAACCATCACCGGTTTGCGCCCGACCCGATCGGAAATCGGGCCGGTGATCAGCAGACCGAACGCCAGCATGCCGGTGGCCACCGACAGGATCAGGCTGCTCTGGGCCGCGTTGATCGAATATTCGTGGGACAGCAGCGGCATCATCGGTTGCACGCAGTACAGCAGGGCAAAGGTGGCGAAGCCGCCGCTGAACAGCGCTAGCACCGTGCGCATGAACGCGGGCGTGCCTTTCTCGATGTAGATCTCTTGCAGTTCGGTCAGCACATCGTCCGCCGCAGCGGGCGGGACTTCATGGGCCAGTGGAGCGACGGCGGTTTTCACATCAGACCTCGGAGGGCGCGGGCAGGCAGGCAATGAAAAAATCATATAGCTGGCTAATGTTTCTATCCAATATATTGTTCGACCTGTTTGATAGCTTTCACGACCTAATGGGGTGTTCATGGAATTGCGTCATCTGCGCTACTTCATCGCCGTCGCCGAAGAACTGCACTTCGGCCGCGCCGCACAGGTGCTGGGCATCTCCCAGCCACCGCTGAGCCAGCAGATCCAGGCACTGGAACAGGAAGTCGGCGCGCGACTGTTCGAGCGTACCAATCGTCGGGTCGAGCTCAGCGAGGCCGGGCGGTTGTTTCTGGAGGAAGCGCGGCTGGTGCTCGCGCAAGTCGATAAAGCGGCCGACGTGGCCCGTCGCGCGCAACTCGGCGAACTGGGTGAACTGAAGATCGGCTTCACCTCGTCGGCGCCGTTCAACTCGACCATTCCCCAGGCGATATTTTCCTTCCGTCAGCGTTTCCCGGCTGTGCACCTGAACCTGCGCGAGATGAGCAGCACCATGGTGGCCGATGCGTTGGTGGACGAATCGATCGAGGTCGGCATCATGCGCCCGCTGGGCCTGCCGGATTCGCTCAGCGTGGTCGAACTGATGCGCGAGCCGCTGGTGGCCGTGCTCAGCTCCAAACATCCGTTGGCGCAGGGCTCTGAAGAGGGGCTGTTCCTCTCGGCGCTGGCTCTGGAGCCGTTTGTGTTCTTCCCGCGCAGCTACGGCAGTGGTCTGTATTCACAGTTGATCAGTCTGGCCCGCGATGCCGGGTTCAGCCCGCACTTCGCCCAGGAGGCCGGCGAAGCCATGACCATCATCGGTCTGGTGGCAGCGGGTCTGGGCGTGTCGGTCATGCCGGCGTCGTATCAGCGGATGCGCATCGACGGCGTGGTCTACCGACCGCTGCTCGATCCCGAAGCCGTGACGGCGGTGTGGCTCGTGCAGCGCAAAGACCAGAAATCACCGATGGCCAAGGCGTTTGTCGAACTGCTCACGCGCAAGCTTGAAGCCGGTTGATCAGGGCAGCCGCACCAGATCACCCTTCAACGCCACTCGCGTCACAAACACCCCGGCCCGACATTCGTAAGTGTTCAGATCCTTGCGCACATGCTGGTCGTAGTAGCTGACGATGTTGGTCACCGCATTCGCCCCGACACGCTTGGCCTCGGCTTGCAGCGCAATCAGGTTCGACTGCAACACCCACTCGCACGAGTCGTGATCGCTCTTGTTGAAACCGTTGGTCTTCAAGTCACTGACCACCCCGCGCTGCAACAACCGCTGAGTCCCCTGAGGCCCGTTGCCGACCAGATAAAACTTCACACTGCCATCCAGCCGCCCGGCGCGCATTGCATCCGACACGACTGTTTCGAACGGCATGTACATCAGATTGGTGGCGTGGCTGGCACTGGGGAGCAGGCCGAGAAGGGCGGCGGTGATCAGGGCTTTCGCTTGCATGGTCGTCTCCTTGACGGTGAAAGAGAACCGCGAGTACTTGACCGACCGGGCTCGCCGTTCCGGCAGGCACTGTGTATTGGCCTGTTTGAGCGAGTGTAGTTGTGGTGAACAGGTTTGGTTGGCTCGACTCCGTACATTTCGAGTAACGGAACTGTCGTAGGGAATATGGCCGTTGTTGCGCAAAATCAGTTCTTTTTCAAACGAGTGTCACGGATGCCACTTCGATATCAGCCTAAGGAGGGCAGCGTTTTGATTTGCGATTTCAGGGGTTATGAAATCCCCGAGATGGTCAAAGTCAGACCTGTTGTTGTGATACGTAAACATAGAACCAACAGCCTGTTGGTAACAGTGGTGCCGCTAAGTACTACCGCCTCTGATTGCATGCTCGGGCACCATCTCGAACTTGCAAGTCACCTTCAGGGAGCCAGCCCGACCTGTTGGGCAAAGTGCGACATGATTGCCACGGTCAGTCTCTCGCGGCTTGATCGGATCAAAAGCCGGGATCGGCAAGGCAAGCGCATTTACCTGATCTCACATCTTGCAACAGACGAGTTTCACGCCATTAAAACTGCGGTCAGACGGGCGTTGGGACTGTGATGGCAACGGAAGTGGCGCATCGAAGCCAAATGCCAGCCGTTGCTCGGCATGAGGTTTCAGGCAATACTGCCGGCGTTCCCGAAAGGGGCTTGTGAGACTCTGAGGATCCTGGGCAACCAGCCATCGCAGAGCCAGACAGGTGAGAGGCGATGACAAGCCAACCTGTTTGTGAAAGGGCGCCGAAAGGCGCCCTTTGTCGTTTCCGGCCGTTACTGAACCGTCGCCAGATCGCCCTTCAACGCTACGCCCGCCATGATGGCGCCCGCGTGGCATTCGTAGGTTTTCGCATCCTTGCGCTCGTTGCTCTTGTAGAAGCTGACGATGTTGGTCACGGCGTTGGCGCCGGCGTTTTTTGCGGCCTGGTGCAGGCTGATGATCGCCGATTGCACGACCCACTCGCAGGCTTCCTGGTCGGTCTTGTTGAAGGCGTTGGTCTTCTTGTTGGTCACGGCGCCGGGGCTGACGACAGTGACCTTGCCGGCCGGGGCGTTGCCCGCCAGATAGAACTTCACGCTGCCGTCGATCTTGCCGGTGCGGGTCGCTTCGGCGACGGCCTTGTCGAACGGCAGGTACACCGCCGTGTCACGGGCCTGGCTGACGGCCGGCATGGCGCAGATGATCAGGGTGGCAGCGAGTTTCTTGAAGTGCATGGAGGTCTCCTTGACCTGGATTAATTCGGTTGGGGCCAGCGACGGAAAATCAGCGAGGTGTTGACCCCGCCGAAAGCGAAATTGTTGTTCATCACGTATTCGTGGCTCATCTGCCGGAATTCGCCGCGCAGGTAGTCGAGCTTGCCGCAGTGCGGATCGACTTCGTCGAGGTTGAGCGTGTGCACGTACAGGTCGCGGTTGAGCATCTCGATGCTGAACCACGACTCCAGCGCCCCGCAGGCGCCGAGGGTGTGGCCCAGGAAGCTCTTTTGCGAACTGATCGGCATGCGTTCGCCGAACAGCGCACTGGTGGCCAGAGTTTCGGCGACATCGCCCTGTTCGGTGGCGGTGCCGTGGCCGTTGACGTAGCCGATGACGTCCGGCGCCAGGCCTGCATCTTCCAGCGCCAGTTCCATTGCCCGGCGCATGGTGACTTGTTCGGGGCGGGTGGTGTGCTGGCCGTCGGCGTTGCTGCCGAAACCGACGATTTCGGCGTGAATGTGCGCCCCGCGTGCCAGGGCGTGTTCCAGTTCTTCAAGCACCAGCATGCCGCCGCCCTCGCCGATCACCAGACCGTCGCGGCCCTTGTCGTACGGGCGTGGCGAGGTGTGCGGCGCGTCGTTTTTCAGGCTGGTGGCGTACAGCGCGTCGAACACCATGGCTTCGGTCGGGCACAGTTCTTCGGCGCCACCGGCGAGCATCAGCGGCAGGCGTCCGAACTTGATCGCCTCGTAGGCATAACCGATGCCCTGGCTGCCGCTGGTGCAGGCGCTGGAGGTCGGGATCAAGCGGCCAGTGAGGCCGAAGAAGATGCTGATGTTCGCTGCCGTGGTGTGCGGCATCATCCGCACGTAGGAGTTGGCGTTGAGGCCCTCGGCCACCGAGTTGAGCAGCATGTTGCCGAACGCCTTGATCTCGTCGGTGCTGCCGGTGGACGAACCGCAGGCCACGCCCATGCGCCCGTCCTTGATCGACTCGTCGCCGAGCAGGCCGGCATCGGCCAGCGCTTTTTCCGCCGCGCCGACGGCCAGCCGCGAAACACGGCCCATGCTGCGCAGCTGTTTGCGGGTCCAGTGCGCCGGCACCTGGAAATCATCGATGGGCCCGGCCAGGCGTGTGTTGAGTTCGCTGAAGCGATCCCACTCGTCCATCCGGCGAATGCCGCTGCGGTTGGCGGCGAAATTGCCGGCGATGGTGTCCCAGTCGCTGCCCAGCGAGGTAATGCCGGCCATGCCGGTGACGACAACGCGCTTCATCAGCACAAGCCTCCGTTGACCGCCAGCACCTGGCGGGTGATGTACGACGCTTCCGCCGACATCAGGAAATTCACCGCACCGGCCACCTCTTCAGGCGTGCCCATGCGTTGTGCGGGGATCATTTTCATCAGTTCTTCCACCGGCACGTTTTCATCCAGCATCGCCGTGTCGATCAGGCCCGGCGCAACGCAATTCACCGTGATCTTGCGCTTGGCCAGTTCGATCGCCAAGGCTTTCGCGGCGCCGATCACGCCCGCTTTCGACGCGCTGTAATTGACCTGGCCACGGTTGCCGATCAGCCCCGAGACTGAGGTGATGCAAACGATGCGACCCGCGGCGCGGCGGCGGATCATCGGCATCATCACCGGGTGCAGGACGTTGTAGAAACCGTCGAGGTTGGTGCGCAGCACCACGTCCCAGTCGTCGTCGCTCAGTGCCGGAAAGGCGCCGTCGCGGGTCAGGCCGGCATTGAGCACCACGCCGTAGTAGGCGCCGTGGGCTTCAACGTCGGCTTCGAGGATGGCTTTGCAGGTTTCGCGATCCGCCACGTCGAATTGCAGGATGCGCGCGGTGCGGCCGAGCGCTTCGACTTCGGCTTTCACTGCTTGCGCTTCCGCTACGCCGCTGCGGCAATGCAGGACGATATCGTGGCCGGCACTGGCCAGGCGCAGGGCAATGGCGCGGCCGATGCCACGGCTGGAGCCGGTGACCAGTATTGATTCAGTCATCGTTCGACTCCTTGGATTGCTCTAGATAGTCCGCTGCCTGGGGCGGGCGGAACACGTTCAGCCGGGCGCTGGCCTCGATGCCGGGCGCGTTGATATGGCATTCAAATACGCCCATGCCGTTGTCGTCTTCCAGCGAGCGCAGGCCATGGATGGTCAGTTCGCTGCCAACCGGAAAGGCTGCGACATTGCATTCGAACTTGCGTGTGCCGAGCAGAAAGCCCAGCTCCACCGGGTTGCCTTTCTGCCGCGCATGGCAGCCGGCGAACGCGGCGACGCTTTGTGCCATCAACTCGACGCCGACCCAGGCCGGCAGGCTGCCGTCGGGCAGGCTGAACAGGCCGCCGGGCCGGACGGTGAGGGTGGTGTGGATCTGTTCGTCGTCAAAGCTCAGGATCCGGTCGATCAGGATCATGTCGCCAGCGTGGGGCAGCAGTTCGGCGAGCGGCCAGTGGCTCATGGGGCGTCTCCGATAATCAGGCTGACGTTATTGCCACCGAAGGCAAACGAGTTGCTCATCAGGTAGCGCGGTGCAATGGACGCCAGGCGCTCGCTTGCGGTCACCCACTTCAGCGCTGGCAATGCCGGGTCGGCCTGGCCGTCCCAGATGTGCGGCGGCAAGGCGTGGTCGGGGTTGTCGGCACTCAGGCTCAACCAGCAGAACGCCGCTTCCAGTGCGCCGGCGGCACCGAGGGTGTGGCCGGTCATCGGTTTGGTCGAGGAACACGGCACGCCTTCGGCAAACAGCGCGTCGACGGCCAGGCTTTCCATGGCGTCGTTGTGCTGGGTCGCGGTGCCGTGCAGGTTCAGGTAGCTGATGTCACCGGCCTGCAAGTGGGCTTGATCGAGGGCTTTTTGCATCGATTGCAGCGCGCCACGGCCGGTCGGCTCCGGTGCGGAAATGTGGTGCGCGTCGGAGCTGGCGCCCGCGCCGAGCAGGGCAATGCCCGGCCCTGCACCGCGCTCTTTGCTCATCACGAACAGCACCGCCGCTTCGCCGATGTTGATGCCGTTGCGGTTGGCGGAAAACGGATTGCAGCGCTCGTCCGAGACCGCTTCCAGCGCACTGAAACCGTTGAGGGTCAGTTTGCACAGGCTGTCGACACCGCCGCACAGCACCGCGTCGCACAGGCCCAGATCGAGCAGGCGTCGGGCGCTCATCAGCGCGCGTGCGCTGGAAGTGCAGGCGGTGGAAATGACATAGGTCGGGCCGCTCAGTTGCAGCCAGTCGGCGAGGAAATTCGCCGGGGCGCCGAGTTCCTGTTGCCGGTAGTCGTAATCGGCCGGGAACTGCTGGTCGCGAATGTAGTGCGCCAGGCCACGGCTGGCCTCGTCGATGCCCGAAGTGCTGGTGCCGAGCACCACGCCGATGCGCTCGCGGCCGTAAGTCTGGATCGCGTGCTCGATGTCATCGCGAATCTGCAACGCGGCTTCCAGCAACAGTTGATTGTTGCGGCTGCGCTGGTCGGCCAGCGCTTCGGGAATCGGCGCCAGATCGCCGTGCACGGCGGCCACCGGCAGCTCGCGCTCCGGCACCCAGCCGGACTCGCGGCGCATGCCCGAGCAGTCGCCGGCAAACAGGTTGCGTGCCACGGCTTGCTTGTCGCGCCCCAGGGCGCAGATCACGCCGAGGGCATTGAGGTAGGCGGTCATGACGTCGGTTCACCGAGTGGCGTTACGCGATAGTGTGGGCCTTGTGGCAGGTTCAATTCGAAGCTCAAGGGTTGGGTGTAACGGATGTCCCAGCGCGCCGGCAGGGAACGTTGGCCGCCCTGTTGCTGCGCGCCGGGGTAGTTGCGCGACAGCTCGCCCGCGGGGGTCAGGGCGAACAGCAGCGCGGCGAACAACTCCCGGGCTTCCGGGTTGGGCGGCAGCAGGCCGTCGGCTTGCCAGTGCCCGTCGATCAACTGCTGACGCGCCTGGGGAATGCCCAGCGGATCCATCATCGACCAGCGGATGCCGGGCCCTTCGCGCTGGATCACCAGCAACCAGTCTTGCTGTTGCCCGGCCAGGTGGCGCTCGATATGCAGCTGCATCGGCAGCGGGAGGCTCGGGTTGCCGGCCGGCAGCGGCGCCTGACTGGCACAGGCACCGAGCAGCAAAGCGCAGGCGAGCAGCAGAACACGCAACATCAGACAGCCTCGTTCAAGGGTTTGCGGGCCACCACGTTGACCAGGGTTTCTTCCCGCTGGCCGAATGGTTTTGGTTTGTGCAATCCAAAACGTTCGAGCAGACCGAAATCCTTCGACCGGCTCCACCACAGATACGGGTACGAAACGTTCTGTTCGCCGAACTCGAAACCCTGCTGGCGAATCATCTCCAGGTACTGCGCCGCGCTCTTTTGCACGTGCATCGGATGGCGGAACAGCCAGCGAATCACCCACGTATCAATGTAAGCCTCGGTGGACTCGGCGAACAGCAGATAACCGCCCGGCTTGAGCACCCGATAGAACTCGGCCAGGGCCTTTTCCTGCTCCACCAGATGATGGAAGGTCTGGTGACAGAACAGCAGGTCGACGCTTGAATCCGGGACATTCAAAGTCGCGCAGTCGCTGCCGATCAGCTCAACGTCGAAGCCCTGACGCGCGGCCTCGGCGGCGCTCAATTCCAGGCTGTGCGGATCGGCATCGACGCCGATCAGGCGCTGTGGCGCGAACGTCTGGCGCAGGTGGCCGAACGACTTGCCCTGACCGCAACCGGCATCCAGTAGCACCGGACTGGCCGGCAACGATTCGCTGAACAGTCCGCGCAGATCGTTGATCGCCACGCGCAGCACATGGTGTTGCCAGGTGTGGCTGCGCAGGAACCAGAAGCCGAAGCGGGTTTCCTCGACGTAGTTGTCGCTCAGGTAATTCATGTGTCGTCCCTTGCACAGAGTTCGGAGATCGTCTTCAGCCGACGGCGCGCTTCACTGACGAACGGGTTGCGTTCGTCCCAAGCGTAGCCGGCGAGGATCGAGCAGATCATGCGGCGAATTTCCGGCGAGCCTTGCTCGTGGAAAATCACGTCCTGGAAAGTGCCGGCGTACCAGCCTTCGACGTAGCAGCGGAAAGTGTCGACCCCGCGTTTCAGCGGCTCGGCAAACTCCCGTTGCCAGTCCACGGTTTCGCCCTGCAACTGTCGGTGCAGCACAGCGGCGGCCATGCTCGCCGAACGCATGGCAATGGTCACGCCCGAGGAGAACACCGGGTCGAGAAATTCGGCCGCGTTACCCAACAGCGCAAAGCCTGGGCCGTGCAGGGTTTTGACGTTGGCCGCATAGCCGCCGAGAGTGCGCGCCGGGGTATCCCACACGGCGTTTTTCAGCACCTTGGCCAGGCTCGGGGTTTCGGCGATGAAACCGCGCAGGCAGGCGTCGAGGTCGGTGTCGCGACCTGCGAAATGTTCAGCGGCAGCCACCACGCCCACCGAGCAGCGACCGTTGCTGAACGGGATCGACCAGAACCAGATATCGCGGTGCTGCGGGTGGGTGGTGATAAGGATCTTCTCGCGGTCGAAACCGGGATGATCAATGTGGTCTTCAACGTGAGTGAAGACGGCCTGGCGAACCGGGAAATTCGATGGTGCTTCCAGGTCGAGCAAACGTGACAACACGCGGCCGTAACCGCTGGCATCGAGGACAAAGTCGGCTTCGACGCGGTACTCGCTGGCGTCTTCGCGGCGCACATTCAGCTGCGGTCGCGGGCGTTCGAAATCGACGCTGACAATCGCGTCGCCGTAGCGGATTTCCGCGCCCTGCAATGCCGCCTGATCGGCCAGCAATTTGTCGAAGTCGGCGCGTTGCACCTGCAGCGTCGTGGGCTTGCCGGCGGTGAAGGTGTCACCAAAATCGAAGGCGCTGTAGCGCTCGCCCCAGGCGAATGCCGCGCCGTTCTTGCGCTGGAACCCGGCGGCATTCACCGCCTCGAGCATGCCGGCTTCTTCGACGAAATCCAGGCAATGGCAGAGCAGGCTTTCACCGATGGAGAACCTCGGGAAATGCTGGCGCTCGATCACCAGCACGTCGTGCCCCTTGCGCTTGAGCAATGCGGCGGCGATGGCGCCGGAGGGGCCGGCGCCGATGATCACGACCTGACGGGATTCCATTTCAACGATTGGCACGCGAGCTCCTGGGTACGGCAATAGGGTTCAGTGACGCCCGGTGCAGGCCGATGAAGGCCGGCAACAGCGTCGCGATCAGACCCATCAGCATCAGCGCAAAGTACAACGCCGGGCTGATGAGTTGTTGTTGCAACAGCAGGTTGAGAAAGACGATTTCGCTCAATCCGCGAATGTTCAGCAGCACGCTTTCGCGCCAGCGACTGGCGCCTGCGAACGACGCGCCGGCCCAGCCGAGGCCGAGCCAGTTGCCCACGATTTTGCTGGCGACCGGCAACAGCAGCAGCGCTGCCCATTGCCCGGCGCCGAGGCTGGCGAGGGCGCTGTGCACGTCGATCTGGACGATGCCGAAAGTCAGGATCAGCGGAATCGCGACCCACGTCTGCAAGCGGTTCATCCAGTGCGCCGGGATCGGCAATACCAGTGGCACCTTGAGCGCGGCCATGCACAGCAGATAGCCGATGCCGAAAATCAGCGCGTTGAGTTTGTAGTGTTCGGCCAGCACCAGCAGCGCAAAAAAACCGAGGCTGTAGGTCAATGGCCGGCGTATGCCGAATACCCGCAGCAGCACCGGCACGCAGGCCATCCCCAGCGGTATCAGCAGACTGCTCAGGTGCAGGCTGCCCTGGGCGAGGCCGAACAGGGTCCAGCAGGTCAGGTCGATCAGGATCGCGGTCTGCACCAGACGCCGGGTGGCGGCGGGCGGGTAGTCGATGTGGCGCAGGTACAGGTACAACACCGGGATCGCGGTGATGGCGAACACCAGACCGATCGCCAGCGAGTTGATCCACGGCTGCGTCGGCAACAGCCAGTACGCCGTCGCCAGGCCGCAGGTGAACGGCACGGCGAAACTCGGCAGGGCGATCTTCACGCTCTGACGGTCCAGGCGCAGGTCGATCACGTCGCTGAGGATGTGCCCCAGCAAGAGGGCGAAGCTCAGGCTGTAGAGGTTTTTCAGCCAGCCCGGCGCGATCAGTTCGGCGCCGTTGAGTTGCCAGCCCGGTTCGATCCAGAAGTACATCAGCAGCGGCAGGCCGAAGCTGGCCAGCAGCAATTGACTGACGATCGGGATCAGCCCGAAATGCCGGCCGACCCGGGTGGCGACGAAAAACAGCGCCAGGGCCATCAGCCAGAAAGTCACCACCATCATGCTGAAGGCTCCGTGACGGCAACTGCGTGGGCCTGACGCCCGGCCCACGGCGCGAGCATGAAGCTGAACGCCAGACCGAGGCTCACCGACAGGCCGAAGTTGCTCACCGCCGGGGTGCTCGACACCGCCAGCAGGCCGAACGACAGCCAGGTTGTGGCGGCCGCGAGCAAAGTGCCGAGCAAGCTGACGGCCGCGCCGCCGACCTGTTCGCGCATGAGGATCGCGTAGTCGACGCTGATCGCCGTTACCAGCAGCAGGCCGAACAGGCTGAACAGGGTCAGCGGCTGACCGAGCCAGCCCAGGCTGGCGAGGCTGCACAGCGCAGCGAGCAGCGGCAGGGCGACGATTCGCAGGGCGCCACCAAGACCGAACGGCAGCATCAGCACCAGCACGATCAACACGCAGGACGCGAGTTTCAGCTCAGCGGCGCTGATCTGGGTCTGGGCGAACACCTTGTTCAGATCGCCGAGCCGGTCCACCAGCATCACGCCGGGCAGGTCCAGCGCCTGCACCCGCAGCAGCGACGGATTGTTCAGGCCTTGCAGGCTGACCATCGCTGCCACGCCGTCCTCGGTCGGCCCCAGCCACAGCGTGCGGTACGGCTCGCCGAGGGGGCCGGCCAGTGCTGCATCGATGTCCTCGGCGGGCAGGGCCTGCAACTGTTGCAGTTCAGTTTGCAGCGCCGCCAGCGGCACGCCGACTTCCAGCAACGGCTGCCAGAACTGCGGCAACTTGCTCAGCGCTTCACGCACTTGTTGTTGCTGAGCCGGCGGGCTGACCAGTTGATTGAGCGCCAGATAACCCTGCAACTTGTCGAGGTTGACCAGTTGATCCAGCCGCTCGCTCAGGGCCGCTTGCCGTTCCAGCAATTGCTGCTGATCGGCGGCGCGCACCAGGAAGAACTGGCTGGTCGGCTGGTAGCCGGTAATCCGCGCAATAGTCTGCGCCTCATCAGTCAGACGTTGCGGCGCGCCGACCCACTGGCGAATGTCGTTCCTGCTCTCCAGTTGCAGCAGGCCACCGACGCAGAAGGCGATCAGCAGGGCCAGCAACACCGGCGTCCTGACGTGATCGAGCAGGGTTTCCCGCAGTCGCACCAGACGCTCGGCCAGTTGCAGCGGCCATTGCGCCGGGCGCAGTTCGACGTTTTTCAGCAGCGCCGGCAGCAGGCACACCGCCGACAGGTAGGCGCCGAGCAAACCGGCGGCGGAGAACACCGCGATCTGGGTCAGCGCCGGGAAAGGCGTCCAGGCCAGCGCCAGGTAACCGATGGCGCTGGTGATCAGGCTCAACGTCAGCCCGGACAGGGTCAGGCGCAACGCCGGCCAGCTGTGCCAAGGTTTGAGACTCCAGCTCTTGGACAGGTAGTGCAGCGGGTAATCCACCGCCACGCCGATCAGACTGGAACCGAGCACCAGCGTCATCACGTGCATGTGCCCGAACAGCGCCACGCAGGCCACCGCACCGAACAGCATGCCGACCAGCACCGGAATGAACGCCAGCAGCACCCGCCAGCGGCGGAAGGCGAGCAGCAACAGCAGCAGAATGCCGATGGTGGCGCCGCCGCCGACCCAGGTCATTTCCCGGGTCGCCTGCTGCTGACCGTTGGCGGCGTACAGCAGGCCGCTGGCGGCCAGCAATTGCACGTCGGCACTCGCCGCTTGCTCACGGCTGTGTTGCAGCAGGGCGGCGACTTGCAGCGGTTGATTCATGTCGAAGGCGCTGCCGGTGGTGCGTGCGCGCAGCAGCACCCAGCTCTTGCCGTCGGCGTCGGCGATCAACGCGCCGCTGCCGATGTCCAGTTGCACCGCGCCATGTTGCGGCTGGCTGTTCTGGATGCGCCCGGTCAGGCCCAGCCAGTCGTCCTGACTCGGCACCAGACTGAACCCGGTGAACGGGTCGAACAGTGCCTGTACCCGTTGCTGGATAAAGGCGTCGGGATGTTCTATCAGCAGTTGTCGGTCATCCGCCGAGAGCATCGCCAGCCGCCCTTGCAGCAACTGCGTGCGCAGGGCCGGCAGGTCGGCTTGCAGGTTCCACTGGACCTTTTCGAACAGCCCGCTGGCCTGCCATTGCTCGCCCAGGGTCTGGGCCATGGCGACCGCTTGCTGGCGATCGGCGTGACCGACCAGCACCAGCATGTCGCGGTTGAGCGGCTCCTGCATGCGTTGTTCGGCGCGCAGTTCGAGGGCGTCCGGGTGGGTGCCGGGTACCAGTTCCATCAGGTTGGCCGACAGCGGCGCACCGTCGCGCCACTGCCAGGCGCCCAGTGCGACAACCGCCAGCAGCAGGATCAGGAACAGCCAGGGCAGCCTGCGTTCACTCGGCAAAGTCATGTTGCTCCGCGTCGCTCAGAGGTTGGCCGGCGGTGCTGTCCTGCATGCGCAGCACGGTGCTGTCGCCCTGGGTTTCCAGCAGTTCGATGGTGTTCACCAACGCGCCGCCGCTGATGTTGATCTGATTGAAGACCTGCTTGAGCAGCACCGAGCGCGGGGTCAGGGTCAGTTGCCATTTCTGCGCATCGCCGCTCAGGGCCAGTTCGAAATCCCGTTGCAGACCGCTGCTGTCGCCTTGCAGCACCGCCAGGAACAAGCGGTTCTGCTCGGCCCCGGCGCTCTTGTTCGGCAGCAGTTGCCAGCCGGTGGCGTCACGCCGGGCGATGCCCTTGGCGCTGATGCGGTAATCCTGTTGCAGCGGGGATTTCAGCAGCCACAGCAGGCCGTGGTTTTTGGCGAGGACAAAACTGCCTTTGCTGATCAGCGGCTGGGGCAGGGCGCGCAGGTGTTTTTCCTGGATGAACTGGCCGTGGATCACGTCCGGTTTCGCCAGTTGCTCGCTCAACTGTTGCAGGTCGAAGGCGTTGGCCAGCGACGACAACGTCAGCAGCGTCATGGCTCCGATGGATTTCAACAACACATTCATCGCAGCATCCTTTCCACGGCATCGGTGAAGACTTTCGGCGAGGCCAGTTGCATCTCGCGACTGCTCATCTCGACGGCGACCTGCACCGAGCTGGCGCGGGTCAGGCGTTCGCCGGTCTCGGCATCGGTGATCAGGTAGTGAATCTTCAGACGGTTTTCCCACTCCACCAGACTGGCGCGCACGTTCAGCCGCTGACCGAACACCGCGCCGCGCACGTAGCGCAGTTGCAGGTCGATCACCGGCCAGGCATAGCCCGAGTCGACCATCTGGTTGTAGTTGTGGCCGATCTTGTCGAGCAGTGCACAGCGCGCCACTTCCAGGTATTTCACGTAATGGCCGTGCCAGACGACGTGCATGGTGTCGACGTCAAAGAACGGCACGAGGATTTCCGTATCGGCGTGAAGCACTCCGGCACTACGCATGCAGCCTCCAGTGTTGCTCGGCGATGCGTTGCAGGCACAGGCGCAATTCACCTTCCAGGGCACGGTCTTCGATCACCGGCGGGAAGTCCCGGGCCAGTTGCTCGTGCATGGCGGCCAGCGATGGCGGCAGTGGTCGTGCATCTTCATCGCGGCCGCGCAGCCATACGCCTTGATTGGCCGCCAGCAACGTGGCGGCGGCGACCTGTTCGGTCAGCTCCAGCACACGAATGGCGTCGCGGGCGGCGATGGTGCCCATGCTCACCTTGTCCTGGTTGTGGCACTCGGTGGAGCGCGAGAATACGCTGGCCGGCATGGTGTTTTTCAACGCTTCGGCGGTCCAGGCACTGGCGCCGATCTGCACGGCCTTGAAGCCGTGGTTGAGCATCGCGCGGTCGGCGCTGGCGCCGGACAGGTTGCTCGGCAAACCGTGGTTGTAACGCTCGTCCACCAGCAGCGCGAGTTGTCGGTCGAGCAGGTCGGCGACGTTGGCCACGAGGTTTTTCAGGCTGTCCATGGCGAACGCGATATGTCCGCCGTAGAAGTGCCCGCCGTGTAGCACGCGCTCGGCTTCGGCGTCGATGATCGGGTTGTCGTTGGCGCTGTTGAGTTCGGTCTCGATGAACGAACGCAGCCAGTTCAGGCTGTCAGCCAACACGCCCAACACATGCGGTGCACAGCGCAGTGAGTAACGATCCTGCAAACGGTGCAGCGGAGCGGTCGGTGCGTCGATCGCCAGATCCTTGCGCAGCCACGCGGCGACCTGCATCTGCCCCGGATGCGGCTTGGCGGCGAACAGGCGCTCGTCGAAGTGTTCAGGATTGCCTTGCAGCGCCACCACGTTCAGCGCGGTGATGCGGGTGGCCAGTTGCAGCAGGTAATCGGCGCGGGCGTAAGCCAGGCAGGCCAGACCGGTCATCACGGCGGTGCCGTTCATCAATGCCAGCGCTTCTTTCGGGCGCAGCACCAACGGTGTCCAGCCCAGTTCGCGGTGCACATCGGCAGCCTGGCGGCGTTCGCCACGGAACATCACTTCACGCTCGCCGGACAGGGTCGCGGCGACGTAGGACAGCGGCGTCAGGTCGCCGCTGGCGCCCACCGAACCCTCTTCAGGAATCAGCGGTAAAATGTCGTGTTCAAGAAACGCATGCAGGCGCTCCAGCAACTCGATGCGCACCCCGGACACGCCGTGGCACAGCGACTGCAACCGCGCCGCCAGCACCGCACGGGTGGCCTGGGCGTCGAGCAGTTTGCCCAGTCCGCAACCGTGGAACGTGTAGAGATGACGCGGCAGCGCCTCGACGTGATGCAACGGCACCGCGACCACGCAGGAGTCGCCGTAACCGGTGGTCACGCCGTAGATCACGCCTTCCTTGTCCAGCAGCGAATCGAGGAACCGCGCGCCCTTGGCGATGCGTTCGCGATAAGGCGCGTCGCTCTGCAACTGCACGGGCGCCTGACGGTTGGCCAGGGCCAGCACGTCTTCGATGCGCAAAGGGCGTTCGCCGAAGGTGACCGGCTCAGGAGTTGGCGTTGTCATCGGTTTTCCAGAATGGGTAAAAGTTGAACCATTGGCACGGTGCTTCGAGGCAATAGTGACTCAGGCGTTGCGCATAGCGGGTGGCCCACTGATGAATGACCTGTTCGCGCTCGCGGCGTGACCACACCACGGCGTCGGCGAACGGCTCGAGAGTCAGGCGGTAGTGTCCGTCTGGTTGCTTGAGGCACATCAGCAGGTTGACCGGACATTTCAGCAGGCCGGCCAGCAGCCACGGCCCTTGCGGAAATGGCGCCGGGTGGCCGAGAAAGTCCACGGTCACGCTGCGCCCGCCAGGCAGCGGCACGCGGTCGCCGGCAATCGCCAGCCACTCGCCGCGCTCCAGCCGTTCGTGCAGTTGCAGCATGATCACCGGGTCCAGCTCGCTGACCTGGATCAGTCGCAGGTTGGTCGCCCCGGCCTCGCCCAGCAGACGATTGAATTGCTCGGCGTGCTTGGTGTGCACCAGCACGTTCATCGTGACCTTTTCGCCCAGCTCCGCCAGCGCCCGGCACACTTCGAGGTTGCCCAGATGCGCGCCCACCAGCATTTGCCCGCGACTGCCGCGCAACTGATTGCGCAACAGCGCCGGGTCGATGATTTCGATCTGCTCGATCTTCAGCTTGCCGTTCCACACGTCGAGCTTGTCGAGCAGCGAATCGGCGAATGCCATGAACTGGCGGAATACTCGCCACCGGGTCGGGCGCAGTTCGTGGCGACCGCTCCAGTCGGCGAGGCGCTGCTGATACTGCCAGGCACTGCGCCGCGCAGTGCGGCCGAACAGGAAAAAGTACAGGACGATGCCGTACAGCAACGGACTCAGCAGGCGTCGACCAAGGACCTTGGCGGCGAACGCGGTGAATTTCATCAGCAGGAAACTGCCGCGCTCTTCGCGGTCGGCCCAGTGCTTCTTGTCGGTCTCGACGGTCATGCGCGCCACCGTCGCCAGAGGATCACGGGCAAGCGCAGCAACATGCCGAAGAACAGGCGCGTGTGCATGCTCGAGATCAGCACGTTGTCGTAGAACAGGCGAAAGTGCGACACGCCGTCCAGCGGGTAATGCACGCTGGTCTGCAACCAGCGCATCGGCTGATTGCGCCACGCCAGGCGCACCAGAATGTCCGAGTCGAAATCCATGCGCTTGCCGATCCGCGCCGAGTCGATCACGCCCAGCGTCGGTTCCAGCGGATACACGCGGAAGCCGCACATCGAGTCGCGAATCTGCAGCGACAGGGTGTTGATCCACACCATCACGTGGGTCAGGTAGCGCGCATACAAACGGCCCTTGGGCACGCTGGCGTCGTACAGCGGATAACCGCAGATCAGCGACTTGGGGTGAGCGCGGGATTCTTCGATGAAACGCGCGACATCCTGCAAGTCATGCTGACCGTCGGCGTCGACCTGCAAGGCATGGCTGAAGCCGAGCCGCGCGGCTTCACGCAGACCGGTCATCACCGCGCCGCCCTTGCCCTGATTGGCAGTGAGGCGCACCAGATGAACCCGCTCGCGCTCGGCCAGCGCGTCCAGCACCGCCGCGCAGGATTTGCTGCTGGCGTCGTCCACCAGAATGCACGGCAGATCCTCGGCGAGCAGGGCGTCGACCACCGTGCCGATGGCGGTTTCGTGGTTGTAGACCGGGATCACTGCGCAAGGATTATGCATCGCCAGTCCCCAGCAGAATCCGCCCGCTGGAGCAGGTGGCGGTGTCGTTGCGATAGGCGAAATACAACTTGCCGCGCTCCGGGTCGAAGCGCAGGTGCAACTGGATTTCATCGCCGGGGCGCACCAGTTGCTGGAATTTCAGGACTTCCATGCCGGCGAACGCGCCGGGCAGGTTCAGCAGTTGCCGACCCAGGTTCAGCGCCCATTCGACCTGCACCACGCCCGGCAGTACCGGGGCCTTGGGGAAGTGGCCGCTGAAGTAGGCCAGATCCGGCGGAACGCTCAATTGCAGGTTCCATTCGCCCTCGGTTTCGGCCTGCTCCAGGATTTCCGGTGTTTTTGGCCGTGGCGCCAACAGCAAGGCTTCGACGTCGGCTTGAGGCAATTTGCCCTGTGAGGTCAGCGGCAGTTGTCGTAGCAGACGCCAGCGGCGGGGCAGGGCCAGGGCTTCGCAATGGTCGCCGAGATGACGGCGCAAGGTTTCGGTCAGGCTGCGTCGACCATGTTCGCGCAAGGCAAACAGGCCGGATTCGCTGAGCACCAGCAGGGCGCCGAGGGACGCGCGGTTTTCCTGCACCACGCCCAGACGCGCTTCGGCGACCCAGTCGTGGGCTACCAGCGCCTGTTCAAGCATCGGCAGGGAAATACGTTTTTCTTCGAGTTTGACGATCCGGTCGAGCCGCCCGAGCAATTCAAAGCGGCCATCGGCCTGAATACGCGCCGCATCGGCGGTGTGTTCGACATGCCCGGCGGGCAGGTAGGGCGAAGCGATCAGCAAGGCGCCGTCGCTGTCCTGGCTCAACTCGACGCCGGCAAACGGCTGCCACAACGGTTCGCCCTGACGCCAGGCAATGCCGCCGGTTTCCGAGCTGCCGAGGATTTCCGTCGGCCACTGTCCCAAGCGTTGATGCAGGCTTTGTGCGGCGTCAGCCGGCAGTGCGCCACCGGACGAAAACACCCGGCGCACGACGCTCAGGGCTGGCCAATCGAGGTTGTCGCCCATGCGTTTGAGCAGCGCCGGACTGGCGACCCAGACGAAGGCCGGGTGCTCGCGGCTGGCGCGTTGCAGGTCTTCCGGGAAGGCCAGTTGCTTGCGCAGGAACGGACGCCCGGCGCACAGCGGCCACAGCACACGAAACAGCAAGCCGTAGATGTGCTGGGTGGCGACGCTGCCGAGGATGCAGGCTTCACCCAGGTCCGCGCCCCATAGTTGCTCAAGGGCTTCGACTTCGTTGGCCAGTTGGCGCAGGGATTTGTCGATGCGCTTGGGCTCGCCGCTGGAGCCGGAGGTGCACAGGCTCAGGCGGCACTGGTCGAGATCCAGTTCGGCAGCGGGCAGGGGAGGTTGCAGCAAATCGCTCAGACGAGCGTCACCGGCCTGATCGGTCAGCCACAGATCGACGTCGTTCGACCAGCGCTGGCGGGTCTGCGCTTGCAGATCAGACGGCAGCAACACGCTGACGCCGGCACGCCAGGCGCCGAGCAGGGCGACGGCCAGGTCGGCGGCATCTTCCAGATGTACCGCCAGACGTTGCACGCCGCGCGCTTGCAGACCTGCCGCCAGGCTCAGGGCCTGTTCGCACAGTTGTGCATGATCGAATGCCGGTGCGCTCGTTACCGTGCGCGCCGGCAGGGCCTTGAGCAACAGCTGCTCAAGTTTTATCCAGTTCATGGGCGACCTCTTACCCGTTGTCGTATCAGCCATTCAATGGCAAACATCAGGCCGATCAATCCGTAGGAGATCAGGCCGGTGTACAACATCCACCAGTTCAGCGGCGCCCACAGTGTCAGCAGGGCGGCGCACAAACCGTTGCAAAAGAAAAACACGCTCCAGGCCACGGTGACCTGGCGGGTGTAACGAATCGCCTTGGGCGGCAGTTGCGGTTCACGCAGGCGAGCCAGACGCTCGACCATCGGCGGGCCGTATTTCAGGCTCAGGCTGAACAGCACCAGCATGAAGCCGCTGATCAGCACCGGGTACCAGCGCAACAGCAAAGGGCTGTCGAACACCGCCAGCAGCAGGCAGAACACGATCGCCACGCCGGCCATCCACAAACTGCCGGGCTTGCGTTCGCCGGTCAGCGCCCGGGCCAGCCACAGGCCGCCCAGCAGCAGGCCGAACTGCCATGGCGCGAAATGCTCCATGCCGAAATACACCGCAAAGGGATACAGCAAGCCTGCCAGCAGCAGGCCGAGGCCGATCAGTCGGCTCATGCGGCCGGTTGAACCAGACGGTAGACCGCCTCGACCACGTCGCTGACGGTGCGCACCGACTTGAATTCCTCGGCGGCGATTTTCTTGCCGGTCTGGCGTTTGATGTGATCGATCAGGTCGACGGCGTCGATGCTGTCGATTTCCAGATCCTGATACAGGTTGGATTCCAGGCTCACGCGAGCCGGGTCCAGTTCGAACAGCTCGACCAGGGCATCGCGCAGGGTGTTGAAGATGTCGTCACGAGTTTGCATGGTCCGGTCTCAAGCTGCCTGTTTTGCCGTGACGAACGCCGCAAGGCTCGCCACGTTGGAGAAATGGTTGCGGGTGTCCTTGGCGTCGGCGTCGATCTTGATGCCGTACTTTTTCTGGATCGCCAGGCCGAGCTCCAGGGCGTCGACGGAATCCAGGCCCAGGCCTTCGCCGAACAGCGTCTGGTCGTCGCCGATGTCCTCTGCGCTGATGTCTTCGAGGCCCAGGGCGTCGATGATCAGCTCTTTGATGTCACGGTTTAGATCGCTCATCTTCGGCGAGCTCCTTGATAAAGAATTGGTGCAAATAGTCGTTGAGCTTGCGCGAAGCCTGGGGCGCTGGCCCCTGCGCGGCGAAAGTCTGTGGGTCTATATCGGCCCCGACGTGAAAACTGAAGTGCACGCGGCGACTGGGAATGCGATACCAGGGCTCGGCCTTGGTCAGGGTGGTCGGACTGACCTTGATGACCACCGGGGTGAGGATTTTCGCACCGCGCAGCGCGATGGCCGCCGCGCCCCGATGAAAGGCTGGCGCCTGACCTGGCTGGGTGCGGGTGCCTTCGGGAAAAATGATCAGGGTCTGCCCGCTCTGCAAGGCACCGGCGGCGGCGTCGAGCATGTCCATGCTGCCGTCGTTGCTGATGTATTCGGTGCTGCGCAGCGGGCCGCGAGTGAAGGGGTTTTCCCACAGGCTTTTCTTCACCACGCAGTTGGCACCGCGCACCAGACCGATGAGAAACACTACGTCGATCAGTGAAGGGTGGTTGGCGATGATCATCTGCCCCGGACGGCCGAGGCGTTCGGCGCCCTGAATGTCGTAGGTCAGCACGCCGGTACGGGCCATGAACCGGACAAAAAACCAGAACAGCCGGCTGACGGTCTGGCGTGCCCGTTCGCGATGCGTAATGGCATCGCCCGGCAGACAACCGAGCAATGGAAATACCAGCAGGCGCAGGCACAGACCACCGAGCCCGAACAGGGCGAAGCTGGTGGCAGTGGCCAGCAGACGCCAGTAATAGGCGTCGCGGTTTTTTCCGATCACGGGTTGCGTTGCCAGGTCCATAGACGAGTCTTCCAGGCATGTTGGCAATGGGGTTGCTGACCGAGCAGGGTTCGCAGCAGATTCAGTGCGTGGGGCCACTGCGTTTTTGACCGTGCTTCGGGGGCGCTGTTCAGGGTCAGCCGCCAGTCGGTACCGGGGGTGAGCAACAGCCCGACCGCGTAGGGAAACGGTACGTCGTCGATCCACGTCGAATAGGCTTCGGGCGGTTGTTCCTCGGTGATCACCAGCAGCACGGCGGGGGCCCCTTCGTTCAACAACGTCGCCGCTTCGAGCATGCCGTGTTCGAGGCCGTCGCCGGCCGCGGCGAGCGCGGTCATTTCGCTGGTTTCGCCGCGCATGATCGACCACAGGCCGATGATCGCGTTGTGCACCGACAGGCTGAACTGGGTCGGCGACAGCGGCTGTTCGTTGGCCAGATCGCTGAGGATTTCAAAGGTGCGCGGGGTTTCGCCGTGCCGGGAGACGAACACCAGCGGCAGGTTTTCCCGACCGTCGGCCAGCGGCCAGCCGACACTGAACGCCATCCGCGCCAGACGGCTGAGACGACGGCGCTGCATGGCCGGCAGAAACGAAACATCGGGTGCGGCATCGCTGCTTTCGAGCACGACCGGTTGTCGGCTCCAGGCTTGCCAGGCTTCCACACTGTCGAGCCCGGGAGCCCAGGCGCGCCATTGGGCGATGTTGAAGTTGATCACGGACATTTATCCCGCCCCTGCGGGCTGAGTTGACGCGGTTTCGCCAACGTCGCCGCTGAGCTGATTTAGCCTGAAATGGCATGGCGCGTGGCGCCGGGTGGCGCGCATTATCCCGGTGCGACGAGTGTGTAGCAAATGCTGGTTACATTTTGAACGACGAAATGAACCGAATGGTACGCGGCAAGAGCTATCACTTGGCCATTATCCAGATTGTCGGGTGTCTGTCTGTCAGGCGAATCGGCGATCATCGGGTGTTTTTGCGCCGTATTCATTGGGATATTGGCGCCCGACTCTGTAGTCCGTGCCCATCGAGGTAGCGAACCGGCACCGGGCACCACTACACTCGGTCATTCTTTGATACACGGAGGTTTTGTCATGCGGCGCGTGGTGTTCAATCAGAAAGGTGGCGTGGGCAAATCCAGCATTGCCTGCAATCTGGCGGCGGTAAGCGCCAGCGAGGGTTATCGCACGCTGTTGGTCGACCTCGATGCCCAGGCCAATTCCACTCAGTATCTGACCGGGCTCACGGGTGATGACATTCCGATGGGCATTGCCGATTTCTTCAAGCAGACCCTGTCTTCCGGGCCGTTCTCGAAAAAGAATCAGGCGGATATCTACGAAACGCCCTTCGACAACCTGCACATCATCACCGCCACTGCCGAACTGGCTGACCTGCAGCCCAAGCTTGAGGCCAAGCACAAGATCAACAAGCTGCGAAAGCTGCTCGACGAGTTGTCGGAAGATTACGACCGGATCTATCTGGATACGCCACCGGCGCTGAATTTCTACGCGGTCTCGGCACTGATTGCCGCCGATCGGGTTTTGATTCCCTTTGACTGCGACAGCTTCTCGCGTCAGGCCCTGTACGGTCTGATCGCCGAGATCGACGAGTTGAAGGAAGACCACAACGAAGGCCTGGAAGTCGAAGGTATTGTGGTCAACCAGTTCCAGGCCCGGGCCAGCCTGCCGCAGCAGATCCTCGACGAACTGATCGCCGAGGGCCTGCCGGTGCTGCCGGTCTACCTCGCCAGTTCAGTGCGCATGCGCGAATCGCATCAAGCCAACACGCCGCTGATCCACCTCGACCCACGGCACAAGCTGACGCAACAGTTCGTCGAACTGCATAACCTGCTCGAAGACGCCTGAAGCCTTGTCAGATGCCCTGGCTGCGCAGCCAGGCCATCAACTGCGGCAACGGGAAAGCCCCGCTCTGACGGGCGACTTCCCGGCCGTTGCGGAACAGAATCAGGCTCGGAATCGAACGAATCCCCAGCTGCGCCGACAACTGCTGATTGGCCTCGCTGTCCAGCTTGGCCAGCCGGCATTTGCCCGCCAGCTGCGCAGCCGCCTGCTCGAACACCGGCGCAAACGACTTGCACGGCCCGCACCACTCCGCCCACACGTCCACCAGCAACGGCAGATCACCCTTGATCTGACTGGCGTAATCGCCTTGCTTGAGCTCGAACGGCTTGTTCAACAGCACCTCGGACTTGCAGCGCCCGCACTTCGGGTGATCGTTGAGGCGCTCGGCGGGAATGCGGTTGAGGCCGTTGCAGGAGGGGCAGGGGATGAGGAGTGGGTCGGTCATGATCGGAATCCGGTGGAGAGCTGATAACTACTAGTTGGAGACGTTTGCTCATATTTTCAATCGTGCAGTGTTTGGCTGTGAGCCTAGGCTGAAATGAACCGGCTTAGTCCGTTGGTCTGCTCGGCCGTATCGCAACTTGCGATAATTTTGATCTGTGATTAACTCCCCATAGCAGAATGCGATAAGGATGTTGCATGCATGTCATCACCGGAAAACGAATACGAGAAGCGAAGGCCAAATAGCCTAACGCAGCTACAGCACTGGACCACTGGCTGGAAGTGGCGAAAGGGAGCAAATCGCCAGATTTTGCGGCGCTGAAGGCCTTGTTTCCAGCTGTCGACAAAGTGGGTGATTTTCATGTTTTCGATATTGGCGGTAACAAGCTCAGGTTGATCGCCTATGTCAGATTTCGACCTCAAAAGTTGTACATCAGACATGTGTTGGATCATCGCGAATATGACCGCGGTAAATGGAAGGAGGCTAAGGCATGAGTGTTCTGATCAAAAAAGCCGCTGAGCACTGGGAGTTCGTTTCGCCCTTGCTGCGCAAGCCGAAAAGCGAAGACGACTACGACAGGCTCGTTCAAGCCCTTGACGAGCTGCTCGAAATGACGGGTGATGATGAGTCTCATCCTTTAATGAGTCTGGTGGATATCATCGGTGACTGGATTGAAGAATGGGATCGCGTGCATCACCCGACGCCTAAACCGCCCGGTTTTGAAGTACTGGGGTATTTGATGCGTGAGCATGGTTTGACCCAGAGCGATTTGCCGGGTGTGGGGACTCAGTCTGTTGTTTCGGAAATCCTCAGTGGAAAGCGCCAGTTGAATCTGCGGCAGGTCCGCTGGCTGGCCGAGCACTTCAAGCTACCTGTGGACGTGTTTATCTGAAAGGAAACCAGTGTGTTCAGAGTCGTGGCCTTTGCACTCTGAGCATGTCGCGCGGCTTTTTCAGCCGGCGCTGTCATCTAGCAGGTTGCCTGACGGGAGGGTGCACGGCTCCAAGACAGGAGACCGTGCGCTTCATGAGGAACAACTGATCTCCAAATGCTTGCCCCACTCCGGCGGCCGTTCCGCGTAACTCTCCATTCCAGGTTGTTCCTCGAATGGATTGCTCAACACCGCGTGCAATCGGCGCACTTCGGAATAGTCACCCTGCTCGGCAGCATCAATCGCCTTCTGCGCCAGATAGTTGCGCAGGATGTACAGCGGATTCACCGCATGCATGCGCGCACGGCGCTGTTCCTGATCGGTCGCGCCATCGCGTGCGACGCGTGCGACATAGCGCTCGCCCCAGGCATCGAAACCCTTGATATCGACGAAGTCATCGCGCAGGCGAGCGACGGCCTGTTCGGCTGACTCTTCGCCCAGGCGGCGGAAGAACAGCGTGTAATCGACGCCGCTGTTCTGCATCAGTTGCAGCAGTTGTTCCAGCAGTTGCTGGTCGTCGTCCTCGGCGGTGGTGAAGCCGAAGCGGCGGCGCATCAGGTCGAGGTAGTGCGCCTGGAACAGCGGCAGGTACAAACCGAGGGTTTCGCGCAGGGCTTCAACGCTGATGAACGGCGTCAGGGCCTGGGCCAGGGCGCTGAGATTCCACTGGCCGACCGGCACCTGATTGCTGAAGGAGTAGCGGCCCTGGTCGTCGGAGTGGTTGCAGATGAAGTTCGCATCGAAATCGTCGAGGAAGGCGAACGGGCCGAAGTCGAAGGTGATGCCGAGGATCGACATGTTGTCGGTGTTCATCACGCCGTGGCAGAAACCGTAGGCCTGCCATTTGGCGATCAGTTCGGCGTTGCGCTCGACGATCTCGCGGAACATCGCCAGATACGGCTCCGGCTGTTCCAGGCATTCGGGGTAGTGCATCGCCAACACGTGTTCGCCGAGCAGCTTCTGCTGCTCGGGACGTTTGGTGTAATAGAAATATTCGAAATGGCCGAAACGGATGTGGCTCGGCGCCAGGCGCAGCACCATCGCGGCGCGTTCCTGTTTCTCACGCCAGACCGGGGTGTCGGAGCCGATCACGCAGGCGGCGCGTGAAGACGGGATGTTCAGCGCGTGCAGCGCTTCGGAAGCGAGAAACTCGCGGATCGACGAGCGCAGCACCGCGCGGCCGTCGCCCATGCGCGAGAACGGCGTCTGCCCGGCGCCCTTCAGATGCAGGTCCCAGTGCTCACCGGCGGCGTTGTAGACCTCGCCCAGCAACAATCCGCGCCCATCGCCCAATTGCGGGGTGTAGCCGCCGAACTGATGTCCGGAATAGACCATCGCCCGTGGCTCGGCATCGGCCCACAACTTGTGGCCGCCGAACAGCTCGGCAAATTCCTGGGTGTCGGCCACTGCCGGGTCCAGATCCAGCAGCGCCAGGGCCGCAGGGCTGGCCACGACCAGTCGCGGATTGTCGATCGGTTCGGGCAGCACGTGGGCCGAGAACGCATCGCCCAGGCGGGCGAAGCGGTTGTCGAAGGTCAGTTCGTCGAGGGCTTTCAAGGGCCGGCTCCAGCAGAATGTCCGAGCATTCTGCTGGGATTAGCCGGGTTAGTCGAGTTTGGCCGGCGGCGGTTCCTGCAAGGGTTTCTGGTCATCGCTGACCGGCACGATGGTTTTGGTTTCCGGCTCGATCGGCACCATCTTGTATTCCTGACCGTGGAGGTTCTTCAGGTAAACCTCCATCTGGCGGAACGAAATGTTGATGTGCTGCTTCTTGAACTCGCGGTTGATGAAGCGGTTGACCTCATCGAGTACCGGGTTGCGGTCGCCGAGATCGCGCACATGCATGCGCAATTCGTGGTCGAGAGTGCTTTCGCCGAAGTTGAGGAAGTACACGTGCGGCTCGGGTTCCTTGAGCACACGCGGGTTTTCCCGGGCGGCCTTGAGCAGCAGTTCCTTGACCAGATCCAGATCCGAACCGTAATCGACGCCCAGTTTCAGGGTCACCCGGGTGATGGTGTCGGTCAGCGACCAGTTGATCAGTTGCCCGGTGATGAACGTCTTGTTCGGGACAATGATGTCCTTGCGGTCGAAGTCGGTGATGGTCGTGGCGCGGATGCGGATCTTGCTCACCGTACCCGAGAGGTTGCCGATGGTAATGGTGTCGCCGATCCGCACCGGGCGTTCGAACAGGATCATGATGCCGGAGATGAAGTTCGCGAAGATCTCCTGCATGCCGAAACCGAGGCCGACCGACAGCGCCGCCACCAGCCATTGCAACTTGTCCCAGCTGACGCCGAGGGTCGACAGGGTCGAGACGAAACCGACCCCGGCGATCACGTACGACAGCAGCGTCGTGGTCGCGTACGCACTGCCTTGAGCCAGATTGAGTTTCGACAAAACGAACACTTCAAGCAGGCCCGGCAAGTTGCGGGCGAGCGCGAAGGTGATGCCGATGATGATCAGCGCGCCGAGCATGTCGCCGATGCTGATCGGCACCATGCTCATGTTGGCGCCGGTGCCGCTGGTGTATTCGTAGAGGGTGATGTTGTCGAGGTACGAGAACACCGTGATCAGGTCGGCCCAGACCCAGTACAGCGCGGCGATGAAACCGCCGAGCAGTGCCAGACGGATCAGGCGCAGAGACTGTTCGTTGACCTTTTCGATGTCCAGGGTCGGCTCTTCGATCACCGCTTCGCCGTCGCCGGCTTCTTTCGCGGCCTGACGTTTGGCCAGGGCGCGCTGGTAGGCCAGACGGCGTGCCGCAACCGCGAGGCCACGGACGAACGTGGCTTCGATCACCAGCCAGAACATCAGCAGGTACAACGTGTTGATCAAGCGGTCGCTGAGCTTCAGCGCGGTGTAGTAGTAGCCGAAGCACACGGCGACGAACAGCGCGATAGGCAGCAGAGTGAACATCACGCCCACAGCCTTGCGGAACAGCGAGGCGTTTTCGTGGGTCGGGCTGCTGATCAGCAGACGGCTGAGCAGCCACGCCATCAGGGCGTAGCAGGTCAGCACAACCGGCATGCCCAGCACATCGTCGGCCAGCGCCGCCGGTTGCAGCTCGGCGACCGCCACCACCGCCACCAGCGCCATGACCACCAGTCCGAGGCGACGCACCCAGCCTTGCAGGAATTCGACCTGCGGCTTTTCCCAGCGGAAGTGCAGTTCCGCCACGCCGCCCGGCGCGAGGATCCGGTAAGCGGTGTAGAACACCAGCCACGCCTGGGCCATTTGCAGCAGCGCCGCGCCCATGTTGGCGTTCTGCCCGCGGGCGTCGATCTGCAACGCCAGCCCGCAGAGGGCCAGGCCCAGCGCCACCGGCATCGCCAGCAGAATATTGATCAGGATCGCCTGTGGCGTATGCCACTGGCTGTCACGCTTGAAGTGACCGATGTCCTGATGAACCTTGTTCAAGCGCGAGTACAACTGCTTGCGGCGCCACAGCAGCGCGCCGATCAGCAGCGCCAGCGGCAGGAACAACAGCGGTCGCTGGGTCAGGCCGTCGGTCAGTTCGCTGAAGCTCGAGGCCAGCGGCAAAGTGTCGATCTGACGCTTGAGGCGCTCCGGCACGCCGCGCATCCATTCGGTGTCCAGCGGCTTGTTGCTCGGAATCCAGAACATCTGCTCGTCGAGGGTCGCGCGCAGGCTTTGCGCGGTGCTCAGCAGTTGTTTCTGGTTCAGTTGCAGGGTGATCGATTCGTTGAGCATCGCGCTCAGTTCGCGACTCAGCCGTTCCAGCAGATCGACGCGAGTGTTGGCCAGCTCGAGCAGGCTCTTGCGCAGTTGTGGCGTGACTTGTTCCGGCGGCTGGGTGGACAGCAGGTTGTCGACGTAGGTCGCCGGATTGCTCAGCTGTTCGCGCTGTTGGTTGATTTCGAACTGGTACAGGCGAATGTCGGCGATCTGGTCCGCCAGATCGCGGTCGACCTTGAGGCGCGGCAGCGCCTGTTTCTGTTTATAGAGAATCTTCGACAGCAGAAGGCTGCCCTTGAGCACGTTGATCTGCTCGTCGAGGGCCGAATCGCTCTGGGTCACGCTGTCCAGCTGCTGCTTGGTCTGCAGGTTCTGTTGGG
Source organism: Pseudomonas sp. GW458-11-26-14-LB4 (assembly GCF_059423925.1). Classification (NCBI taxonomy): domain Bacteria; kingdom Pseudomonadati; phylum Pseudomonadota; class Gammaproteobacteria; order Pseudomonadales; family Pseudomonadaceae; genus Pseudomonas; species Pseudomonas sp. GW458-11-26-14-LB4. Next base: position 241,322 of record NZ_JBWKYU010000006.1, on the reverse strand, counting down.
TCAGTTCGTTGAGGCGGTCGGTGCTTTTGAGCAGGTAGTCGGAGAGCTTGAGGTTGGCCGCGCTTTCCGTGGCGAGCAGGGCGCTGCTGCCGGACTTCTGGGCCTCGATCGACTGCTGCGTCACGGTTTCCTGCGACAGGGTCAGACGTTTCTGGTTGATCAGGGTTTGCAGTTCCTGGATCTCGCGGTCCAGACGGTCGGACTTTTCCGAAAGCAGGTCATGCTGGCTGTTGCCCAGATCCTGCAATTGGTTGTTGCCGGCCAGTTCCTGACGGCGCAGCGGGATCAGCGCGTTCAGGGCGGCCAGCTCGGCGTTGAGCAGGTCGCGCTGCTCGGCGCTGACGGTTTTGCCGGCGTCCTTGCCGGTCTTGAGGATGTTATTGATCTGCTGGATGCGCGTCTGGCTGCTGGAAATCTCGGCCTGGGCACGCTCGGGGCGGGTCTGGGCGGTGATGATCAGGCTGTTGGCGTCGGCCAGGGCCTTTTGCAGATCGCTTTGCTGGGTCGAGCGCTCGGTGAGCATCTGCTCCAGCTGCTGGATGTTTTCCTTCGGGAAGCGCTGCGCCACCGGCACTACGGCGCTGGCCTTGAGGCGGGTCAGTTCGCGCGAATTCTCGATGGTCTGCTTCGGCGCAGTGGCCAGTTGCTGCTTGAGGTCAATCAGCTTCTGTTCGTAGTCACGCCGGTTATTGAGCTGGTTCAGCGTGTTTTGCAGGACCGTCTGCAGGGCCTTCTTGTCGGCCTCGGGCAGTTTGCTGTCGGTGAGCTTGTCCAGGCTGGCCTGCACGGCGTCGCTGGACGGCGGTTCTGCGGCCTGCAGCGGGCCGACAGTAAGACTCAGGCCCAGCAGGGCCGCGAGGAAAAAGGAGCGCAGGGTAGGCATAGAGACCGGTCAAGCAAGTGAGAGTGGACGCAGTTTAGAGGAAGAGCCCGGGGCCCGGGCGACTTCCTTCGGGGAATCTGACGCCCACTTTGGCGATCTTGTTCCCGTCCATGACCGCAACCGTCCAGTGGGTGTTGTTCCATTCCACCTGGTCGCCAACGATCGGTGCACCGCCGACTTTCTGGGCAATGAAGTGGCCCAGGGTCATGTCCGGATCGATGCCTTCGGCGGGCAGGCCGTACAGGGCGGCAACCGCTTTGAGCTGGGCATCTCCTTCGAGCACGAAGTCGCCGAAGAAGCGCAGATCGAGGCCGCGTTGCGGCGCCTGGCTGAACAGTTTTCCGAGGGCCGGAAGGTTGTGTTCATGGCCGATAACACACAGCAAATCATCGACTTCCAGCACCGTACTACCCGACGGATGGAGCAGTTGCTGACCACGAAACAGGGCGGCGATACGGGTGCCTTCGGGCATTTTCAGTTCGCGCAGGGGCGAACCGATGCACCATTTTTCCGCGCCGAGCTTGTAAACGAACAGTTCCCACTCGCTGGTGACGTGCACTTCGAGGGCGGCGCGGGAAATCGGCGCCGGCTCCGGCGGTACCGTCACCTTGAGCAGCTTGGCCACCCACGGCAGGCTCGTGCCCTGCACCAGGAGCGACACCAGCACGATGAAGAACGCGAGGTTGAAGTACAGCTGCGCATTCGGCAGCCCGGCCATCAGCGGGAATACCGCCAGAATGATCGGTACCGCGCCACGCAGGCCGACCCAGGAAATGAAGGCTTTCTCGCGACCGTGGAAGGCCTTGAACGGCAGCAACCCGACCAGCACCGACAGCGGCCGAGCGAACAGAATCATCCACAGCGCCAGACCCAGCGCCGGCAAGGCGATCGGCAGCAGATCATGCGGAGTGACCAGCAGCCCCAGCACCAGGAACATGCCGATCTGCGCCAGCCACGCCATGCCGTCGAGCATGTGCAGAATGCCGTGACGACTGCGCACCGGGCGGTTGCCGATCACCAGGCCGCACAGGTACACGGCGAGGAAGCCGCTGCCGTGCAGGGCGTTGGTCAGGGCGAACACCACCAGACCGCCGGCGATCACCAGAATCGGATACAGGCCGGCGGCCAGATTGATCCGGTTGACCAGTTGCAGCATCAGCCAGCCACCGCCCAGACCGATCACACCACCGATGCCGAACTCGCGGATCAGGTGGGTCAGCAGGCTCCAGTGCAGGCCGGTCTGGCCGCTGGCGAGCATGTCGATCAGGGTCACGGTGAGGAACACCGCCATCGGGTCGTTGCTGCCGGATTCGATTTCCAGGCTGGCGGTCACCCGTTCGTTCAGGCCTTTGCCGCCGAGCAGCGAGAACACCGCCGCGGCATCCGTGGAACCGACGATGGCGCCGATCAGCAGGCCTTGAATCAGGTTGAGATCGAACAACCACGCGGCGGCCATGCCGGTGAGGCCGGTGGTGATGAGTACCCCGACCGTCGCCAGCGACAAAGCCGGCCATAGGGCCACGCGGAAACTGGACACCCGGGTGCGCAAGCCGCCGTCGAGCAGGATCACCGCCAGCGCGAGGTTGCCGACCAGATAGGCCGTCGGGTAGTTATCGAAAATGATGCCGCCGCCATCGACCCCGGCAGTCATGCCGACCGCGAGGATGATCACCAGAATCGGGATGCCGAGACGGGAAGAAAGGGAGCTGACAAGAATGCTTGCGCCTACCAGCAACGCGCCGATCAAGAACAGGCTGTTGATGGTCGTCGCATTCAAAGGCAGTACTCCAGAAGCGGAAAGACGGGCACAAACTGACCATGCAGTCTGCGTGCCAGCGATTCTAACCTGTTGAAATGTGATGCTGTCAAAAAGGTTTTTCAGCGGGGGATTCGGGATTTGGGTTCGGCTTGCGATTGCTGCCCTCACCCTAGCCCTCTCCCGGAGGGAGAGGGGACTGACCGAGTGGCTCTCTCGAGTTACATCGACCTGAAATAGCGAGTCGAACTCAGGTCTTGAAACGCACGAAGATCTGCTCCCTCCCCCTCGCCCCCTTTAGGGGGAGAGGGTTGGGGAGAGGGGGTAGCTTTTGATCTTGACCTTGATCTAACAAATCAAAGGCTAAACCGCCCAACCATATTGTTCAGATCCAGCGCCAATCGCGACAGCTCATTACTCGCCGCACTGGTCTGATTCGCGCCGGTCGCCGATTGCACCGACAGATCGCGGATGTTCACCAGGTTGCGATCCACTTCCCGCGCCACTTGCGCCTGCTCTTCGGCGGCGCTGGCGATCACCAGGTTGCGCTCGTTGATTTCGACGATGGCCGTGTTGATGGTGTCCAGCGACAGACCGGCGCCACGGGCGATGTTCAGGGTCGACTCGGCGCGCTCGGTGCTGTTGCGCATCGAATCCACGGCGTGTTCGGTGCCGCTCTGGATGCTGCCGATCATGCGCTCGATTTCGCTGGTCGACTGCTGGGTGCGGTGCGCCAGGGCACGGACTTCGTCAGCCACCACGGCAAAACCACGACCGGCTTCACCGGCACGGGCGGCTTCGATGGCGGCGTTGAGCGCGAGCAGGTTGGTCTGGTCAGCCAGGCCACGGATCACGTCCAGCACCTTGCCGATGTCGCGGGATTCGTTGGCCAGGTCGCCGATCAGGGTCGCGGTGCTCTGCACATCGGCGCTCATGCGTTCGATGGCGCTGACGGTTTCCTGCACCAGATCGCGGCCGTCGCCGGCAGAAGTGGTGGCGTTCTTCGAGGCTTCCGAAGTGCTGACCGCGTTGCGTGCAACTTCTTCCACGGCGCTGGTCATCTCGTTGACTGCGGTGGCGGCCTGTTCGATTTCATTGTTCTGTTGGGTCAGGCCACGGGCGCTTTCGTCGGTGACGCTGTTCAGCTCTTCGGCGGCGGAGGCCAGTTGGGTGGCCGAACCGGAAATCCGCTGCAGGGTGTCGCGCAGCTTCGATTGCATCTTGGCCATGGCTGCCAGCAGGCGACCGGCTTCGTCGGTGCCGTCAACGTGGATCGGCTGGGTCAGGTTGCCTTCGGCGATGGTTTCCGCCGCATCGAGTGCCTTGGCGATCGGTTTGGTGATGCTGACGGTCAGCAACCAGGCGAACAGGAAAGTCAGGCCAGTGGCGATCACCAGCAGCGTCACCACCAGATTGAAGGCCGAGGAATACTGGTCGGCGGCCTGCTGGTTGGTTTCGCTGATCTGCTCACCGTTGATCTGCATCAGGCGGTTGAGCACGGTGTTCATCGCTTCGGAGTTGTCGAGCAACTGGGTGTTCAGCAGGTTGCGCAGCTCATCCACCTGGTTGTTGCGCGACAGGGTTTTCATCCGGTCTTCGATCTGGCGGTACTGACCCAGCAACTGCACGTACTGATCGTAGGCCGCACGCTCTTCGGGGCTGCCGATCAACGGCTCGTAATCGGTCTGGGCCTTGCGGATCTGCTGGTTGCGCATATCGAGCAGATCCATGGTTTTCTGCTGGACGTCCGGCTCGCGGTTCACCAGCAATCGGTACGACAGCACCCGCAGGCGCAGGGTCAGCTGAGTGAATTCGTCGAGGTTCTTGATGCTCGGCACGCTGCTGGAGGAAATGTCCTCGGCGGCGCCGCGGATCTTGCTCATCTGGTTCAGGGCGAACACACCGAGAATCAGCATCAGGCCGCCGATCAGGGCGAAGCCGGTGAACGCCCGGGGGGCGATATTCATATTGCGAAGGGACATGGGGCGTATACCAGGAAGGGCCGCATCCATGCGGGCTGAGACTGCTGTTGGGTGACTTATCGGTCATACGACTAAAGTCTTGAGTCGGTGCGCGTATTTGTCGCATCCGCACGCAAGCGACGAAGTGCAGGAACCAGATTGGCAGATGACAGTCTCTAAGACTCGCAAGAACGGTCGAGCCGCCAGGAAAATCAAGGCCTTGCGCCGGTTTAACCCTGGCGTCAACGACGACTTTTCTTTATCGTACGCGCCCTTTGAAAAAGCCCTGGAAGATCAAAATGTTGGAAGCATCCCTCAGCCAATTGGAACAGCTCGTCAGCGACCTGGTGCAACAGAACCAGACCCTGTCGGAAACCAACCAGACCCTGTCCACGGAACTGGCCCAGGCCAAGGATGAAAACGAAAGCCTGCAACTGAGCCTGATGGAACAGGAAGAAAAGCACGGCGCCACCGCCGCGCGCATCCAGGCCCTGGTTGATCGCGTCAACGCAGGTCCTGTCAGCGCATGAACCACGGCACAGCAGGGGTAAAAGTCATCTCCATCATGGGGGAGGACTATTCGATCAAGGCACCGGCCGGGGAAGAACAGACCCTGCTGGACGCCGCATTGATGCTCAAGGCCGCACTGGCCGACACCAAGCGCAAATACCCGACGCTGATCGGCGATCGCCTGCTGGTATTGGCGGCGATGAATCTGTGCTCGCAGCAGATTGAAATGAAGAAGCAGCATCAGGAAGAACTCGAGCGTTACCAAGAGCAAGTCAGCGCCACGGTCGAGACCATCGCCAAGACCATCAATCAGGGTTGATGGGGTTGCGCACAACCAAAGAATAAGATTGTCGATTGGTTTGTATACAATCGGCACGGCTGTTGCAGTGTTTCAGCCTCTTATTCTTTGGGGGTGCTCCATGCAGTTCTGGCGTCGCAGTATTCAATGGCAGTTGATCCTCGGTATGGGCACCGCCCTGCTGGTCAGCATTCTGATCGTGGTTGGCATTTATACCCTGGTGGTCAACCGCCTCGCCCAGAGCTATCTGGTCGAACAGGCGCTGCCGTCGAGCATCGAAGCGACGCGCAACGACATCGAACGAATCCTCGTTCAGCCCCTTACCGCCGCCAAGGACATCGCCAGCAACACCATGGTCCGCGACTGGCTGGCCAACGGTGAAGACTCCGGCAAAACGGCGGGCTTCGCGCAGTATCTGGAAGGCATCCGCGCCGAACACAAGGCGTTTACCGCGCTGATCATCGGCACCGAATCCAATCACTACATCACCGAAAAAGGCCTGGATCGCACCCTGAGTCGCGACAAACCGGCCGATGCATGGTTCTACTCCTTCCTCGACAGCAATCAGCCCCGAACCCTGAACATCGACAACGACGGAGCCACCGGAGAGCTGGCGCTGTTCATCGATTTGAAGGTGGAGGAGGCCGGCAAAGTGGTCGGTGTCGCGGGCCTTGGTCTGAGTATGAAAGAGCTGTCGGAGCTGATTCACAACTTCAGCTTCGGCGAGCGCGGGAAGGTCTATCTCGTGCGTTCCGACGGTCTTATCCAGGTCCATCCCGAGGCACAGTTCAGCGGCAAGCGCACCTTGAGCGAGCAGATCGGGGTCTCGGCAGCACAAGCGGTCATGGGCCATAAAGTCGCCGCCAACAGCAGCTTTCAGCGCGACGGCGAAGATTTCCTCGCCTTCAGCCTGCCTTTGCGCGACCTCGGCTGGACCCTGGTGGCCGAAGTGCCACGGTCGCAGATCTACGCCGAAGCCCGCCGGGCGATGTGGATGAGCAGCGGCATCGGCCTGGTGGTGGCGCTGGTTTGCCTGGCGCTGGTGATCTGGCTGGCCCAGGGGTTGGTGCGACCGATTCGTCAGGTAACAGCTGCATTGGTAGCAATCGGTAGCGGTGGTGGAGATTTGACTCACCGGTTAGATTCCAGCCGCGCCGATGAGCTGGGCGACCTTGCGCGGGGCTTCAACCGTTTCCTCGACAGTCAGCGCGGGATGATCGGCGAAGTGCTGACCACCAGCGAGCGTCTGCGCGTTGCCGTGGGCCAGGTGGCCAGGGTTGTGGATAACACCGCCGAGCGCTCCGGCCGCCAGCAGGAAATGACCGACATGGTCGCCACCGCCGTCCACGAAATGGGCCTGACCGTGCAGGAGATCGCCCAGAACGCCGGCAGCGCCGCGCTCGCCTCGCAAACCGCCCGCGATGAAGCGATGCAGGCGCGGGAAGTGGTCGGCGGCTCGATTCGCCATATAGAAAGTATGTCCGATGAAATTGGCGTCGCGGCGGGCGCGGTGGGTGAGCTGGCGCATCAGGTGGCGTCGATCGATCAGGTGCTGGCGGTGATTCGCGGGGTGTCCGAGCAGACCAACCTGCTGGCGTTAAACGCTGCCATCGAGGCTGCTCGAGCCGGCGATATGGGGCGTGGTTTTGCGGTGGTGGCAGACGAGGTGCGGACGCTGGCGCGTCGGACTCAGGCGTCTACCGACGAGATTCAGCAGATGATCGGCAGCCTCAAGCAGGGGGCGGAGAATGCTGTGTCTTCAATGCGTACCGGGCAGGCTGCGACTGGCACCGGGGTTGAATCGAGCCAGCGTACCGGGGCTTCTTTGACTGCGATTACCGGGCAGGTCGAGCGCATCAGCGACATGAACCATCAGGTGGCGACGGCGACTGAGGAGCAGTCGGCTGTGACTGAGGAGATCAACCGTAACGTGCAGGGGATTTCCGATCTGGCCCGGGCGACGGCGGGGGAGGTTCGGGCGTGTCGCGAGGATTGTCAGATGTTGCAGCGGTTGGCGGATGATCTGGCGCGGCAGATGGGTGGGTTCAAGTTGGTTTGAGTGCCAAGAGCCAAAGAGCCCCTCACCCTCACCCTAACCCTCTCCCGGAGGGAGAGGGGACTGACCGAGTTGTCTTGCTCTCTACATCGACCTGAAAAACCGAGTCGATTATGGATTCGGCATAGCACTTTCAGGTCGATGTACTTCTTAAGCATCCCCCATTCGGCCCCCTCTCCCTCCGGGAGAGGGCTGGGGTGAGGGCCGGGTTTCACTCGGTCAATGATCAGAACCACGCATCCTGCATCTCCAGACACGTATCATCCCGCGCCTCCAGCAACGCCAATTCATGCTGGCACCCCGGCACTTCCCACGTCAGAAAATAACGCGCCGCCTGCAACTTGCCCTTATAGAAGTCGACATCCGCCGCATTCCCCTTGGACAACCCTTCCTCAGCCCGAATCGCCTGCTCCAGCCAGCGCCAGCCAATCACCGCGTGCCCGAATACCTTCAGGTACAGCGCCGAATTCGCCAGACTGCTGTTGACCTTGCCCTGAGCCAGGTCGGTCAGCAGACCGATGGTCACCGTCTGCAGGCGCGCGACCAGTTTCTCCAACGGCTCACGCAGTGCGGTCAACGATTCGTACGCGACTGCGCGCTCGGCGGTGTCGGCGATCAGTCGAATCAGCTGCTTGAGCCCGGCACCACCGTTCTGCGCCAGTTTGCGCCCGAGCAAGTCCAGCGACTGAATGCCGTGAGTGCCTTCGTGGATCGGGTTCAGGCGGTTGTCGCGGTAGTACTGCTCCACCGGGTATTCGCGGGTGTAACCGTGGCCGCCGAGAATCTGGATCGCCAGTTCGTTGGCTTTCAGGCAGAACTCGGACGGCCAGGATTTGACGATCGGTGTCAGCAAATCCAGTAGCTCATGAGCCTGTTTGCGCTCGGCCTCGGTTTCCAGTGTGGTGGTGTCATCGAACAGTCGCGCCGCATACAGGCCGAGATCGAACGCACCTTCAACGTAGGATTTCTGCATCAGCAGCATGCGTCTGACATCGGCGTGCTGAATGATCGCCACCGGCGCCGTCGTCGGATCCTTGCTGTCCGGCACCCGGCCCTGCGGGCGTTCGCGGGCGTACTCCAGCGAGTACAGGTAACCGGCATAACCAAGCATCACCGCGCCCATGCCGACGCCGATCCGCGCTTCGTTCATCATCTGGAACATGTAGCTCAAGCCGTGATGAGGCTTGCCTACCAGATAACCGACACACTCGCCGTTATCGCCGAAGTTCAGCGCCGTGGACGTCGTGCCGCGCCAGCCCATCTTGTGGAACAGCCCGGCCAGCAACACGTCGTTGCGTTTGCCGAGACTGCCGTCATCGTTGACCAGGAATTTGGGCACGATGAACAGCGAAATACCCTTCACGCCGGCCGGCGCGTCCGGCAGTTTGGCCAGCACCATGTGCACGATGTTTTCCGAGAGTGGGTGATCGCCGCCGGAAATGAAGATCTTGTTGCCCTTGAGGCGATAGGTGCCGTCGGACGCAGGCTCTGCACGTGTACGAATATCCGACAGCGACGACCCGGCATGAGGTTCGGTCAGGGCCATGGTGCCGAAGAAGCGGCCGTCGATCATCGGTTGCAGGAAACGTTGCTTCTGTTCTTCGGTGCCGAAGCTTTCGATCAGGTTGGCCGCGCCCATGGTCAGGAACGGATAGGAAGTAGAAGCCGCGTTGGCCGACTGGAAGTGGGCAAAGCAGGCCTGGGACAACAGTGTAGGAAGTTGCATGCCGCCAGCGTCGAAACTGCGCGCCGCGTTGAGGAATCCAGCCTCGAGGAAGGCATCCACCGCCGGTTTCACCTCGGGAATCAGAATCGCCTGACCGTTCTCGTAGCGTGGCTCGTTTTCGTCGCCCTTGCGGTTGTGCGGTGCGAAGTACTTTTCGGCAATGTTGCGCGCGGTGCCGATGGCGGCATCGAAGGTTTCGCGGTTGTGCTCGGCAAACCGCTCGCGCCGGGTCAGGCCCTCGGCATCGAGGACTTCGTACAGCTCGAAAGCCAGATTGCGGGAACTGAGCAGCGTCTCGGACATGGCGGCCTACCTTAAATAAAGTATGCCGCAGTCTAGGGAGGCTTATAAAAAGGGGAAAGGAAGATAGATAAGGGTGATGGGGCGGCACAAGTTACAAGCTTCAAGCCGCAAGTAAGAGCAGTTTGCTTTTACTTGCAGCTTGTCGCTCGAAGCTTGCAGCTGCTTTTATCCGATGGTCATCAGGCTGGCGTTACCGCCCGCTGCCGCGGTGTTGACGCTCAACGCGCGCTCGATCACCAGACGCTCCAGCGCAATGTTGGTCTCGCCCTGGGACAGACCCTGGACTCCAACAATGGCGCCAGCACGTTTGGCGATCTGCTGGCAGACCGCACGCAACTGGTCGGAATGGCCGTGATGCAGAACCGCATCGAACACCAAGTCGTCCTTGCTCCAGTCGGAAACCAGTTTGATCCGCGCCTGAATTTCCTTCGGCAGGCGTGCGAACAATGCCTTGCTGGTGTCGGATTCCGGCCAGACCGCCGAACCGCCCACCGCCAGTACCGCCGCGAGTTGGGTCAGCAGATCACCTTCGATGTCCGCCAGGCACAGCACGTGCTCGCGCGGCAGGATCGCGTAGCTGTTCTTCTCGCCGGTCGGGCCGGCCAGTACGCGGGTGATACCGCTTTGCGACTGGGCCGCGTACTGCACGCACAGGGTGCTCAGGTCGGCGAACTTGTTGCTGTCGGCCCAGCCTTTCAGGGCGGTCAGCGGTTTGCTCATGGCGTCGCGCAGACGAACGTCTGGTGCCACGGCAGCATCACCGCGAGCGAAGGATTGTTCGATGGCATCGGTAGGACGCGTCGACAGCAGACGGTACAGGTACAGCGGGCCACCGGCCTTCGGACCGGTACCCGACAGGCCTTCGCCACCGAACGGCTGGACGCCGACCACGGCACCGACGATGTTGCGGTTGACGTAGACGTTACCGGCGTTGACGTTGTCGATCACCTTGGCGATGGTCTCGTCGATGCGGGTGTGCACGCCGAGGGTCAGGCCGTAACCGGAGGCGTTGATCTGGGCGATCAACTGGTCGATCTCTTTACGCTTGTAGCGCACCACGTGCAGCACCGGACCGAAGATCTCGCGTTGCAGCTCATCGAAGCTTTCCAGTTCGATCAGGGTCGGCATGACGAAAGTGCCGCGTTTGACTTCCTCGGTATCGGCGATGGCCACCTGGTACACGTTGCGACCTTTGTCGCGCATGCCCTGGATGTGCTTCTCGATACCGGCCTTGGCTTCGGCGTCGATCACCGGGCCGATGTCCACGGACAGGCGCTCCGGGTTGCCGAGACGGCTTTCAGCCATCGCGCCTTTGAGCATTTCGATGACGCGATCAGCGGAATCTTCCTGCAGGCACAGGACGCGCAGGGCCGAGCAACGCTGACCGGCGCTGTCGAAGGCCGACGACACCACGTCGATCACCACCTGTTCGGTCAGTGCCGAAGAGTCGACGATCATCGCGTTCTGGCCGCCGGTTTCGGCGATCAGCGGAATCGGACGGCCCTGGTTGTCGAGGCGACCGGCGATGTTGCGTTGCAGCAGACGCGCTACTTCGGTGGAGCCGGTGAACATCACGCCTTTGACGCGCTCATCACCGACCAGACCGGCGCCGACGGTTTCACCGCGACCCGGCAGCAGTTGCAGCACGCCTTCCGGAATCCCGGCTTCGAGCAACAGACGCACGGCTTGTGCGGCGACCAGCGGAGTCTGTTCGGCCGGTTTGGCCAGCACCGGGTTACCGGCGGCCAGTGCCGCGGCAACCTGACCGCTGAAGATCGCCAGCGGGAAGTTCCAAGGGCTGATACACACCACCGGGCCCAGTGGGCGGTGGGCGTCGTTGCTGAAATCGTTGCGTGCCTGCACCGCGTAGTAACGCAGGAAGTCGACGGCTTCGCGGACTTCGGCGATGGCGTTGGCGAAGGTCTTGCCGGCCTCGCGGGCCAGCAGGCCCATCAGCGGCTGGATCTCGCCTTCCATCAAGTCAGCGGCGCGTTCCAGAATCGCGGCACGTTCGGCCGGCGGGGTGGCCTGCCAGATCGGTGCGGCGTTCAGGGCGCATTGGATTGCGTTGTCGACGTCTTCGACCGTGGCTTCCTGCACGTGGCCGACCACGTCACGCAGATCGGACGGGTTCAGCACCGGTGCCGGCGCTTCGTTGCTGGAGGCGCAACCGAGCATCGGCGCAGCTTTCCAGTTGTTGTGCGCGGTCGCCAGCAGGGCACAGGACAGCGAAGCCAGACGATGTTCGTTGGCCATGTCGATGCCGCTGGAGTTGGCGCGCTCGGAACCGTACAGGTCACGCGGCAGCGGAATGCGCGGGTGCGGCAGGCCGAAACCACCTTCCACGGTCGCCATCTGCTCGATCTGGGCAACTGGATCAGCCACCAGTTCCTGGATCGAAATCGACTGGTCGGCGATGCGGTTGACGAACGAGGTGTTGGCGCCGTTTTCCAGCAGACGACGTACGAGGTACGCCAGCAGGGTTTCGTGGGTGCCGACCGGAGCGTACACACGGCATGGACGGTTCAGCTTGCCTTCGGAGACTTTGCCTACAACCTGCTCGTACAACGGTTCGCCCATGCCGTGCAGGCACTGGAACTCGTACTGGCCCGGATAATAGTTCTGACCGGCAATGTGATAAATCGCCGACAGGGTGTGGGCGTTGTGCGTGGCGAATTGCGGGTAGATGACTTCCGGCACCGACAGCAGTTTGCGGGCGCAGGCGATGTAGGAAACGTCGGTGTACACCTTGCGGGTGTAGACCGGATAGCCTTCCAGGCCTTCGACCTGGGCGCGCTTGATTTCGCTGTCCCAGTACGCGCCTTTCACCAGACGGATCATCAGGCGATGACGGCTGCGGCGAGCCAGGTCGATCACGTAGTCGATCACGTACGGGCAACGCTTCTGGTAGGCCTGGATCACGAAACCGATGCCGTTCCAGCCGGTCAGTTGCGGCTCGAAGCACAGGCGCTCGAGCAGATCCAGCGACAGCTCCAGGCGGTCGGCTTCTTCGGCGTCGATGTTCAGGCCGATGTCGTATTGCTTGGCCAGCAGGGTCAGCGACAGCAGGCGCGGGTACAGCTCGTCCATCACGCGCTCGTACTGGGCGCGGCTGTAACGCGGGTGCAGGGCCGACAGCTTGATCGAGATGCCCGGGCCTTCATAAATCCCACGGCCGTGGGACGCTTTGCCGATCGAGTGAATGGCTTGTTCGTACGAGGCCAGGTACTTCTGGGCGTCGTGTTCGGTCAGCGCCGCTTCACCGAGCATGTCGTAGGAATAGCGGAAGCCTTTGGCTTCGAATTTGCTCGCATTGGCCAGGGCTTCGGCGATGGTTTCGCCGGTCACGAACTGCTCGCCCATCAGGCGCATGGCCATGTCGACGCCCTTGCGGATCATCGGCTCGCCGCTCTTGCCGATGATGCGGCTCAGGGACGAAGTCAGGCCGGCTTCGTTGTGAGTGGAAACCAGTTTGCCGGTCAGCAGCAGGCCCCAGGTCGCCGCGTTGACGAACAGCGACGGGCTGTTGCCCAGGTGCGGCTGCCAGTTGCCGGTGCTGATCTTGTCGCGGATCAGCGCATCGCGAGTGCCCTTGTCCGGGATACGCAGCAGCGCTTCGGCCAGGCACATCAGCGCCACGCCTTCCTGGGACGACAGGGAGAATTCCTGCAGCAGGCCCTGAACAATACCTGCACGACCGCCGGCACTCTTCTGGTTACGCAGTTTTTCCGCGATGGTTGCGGCGAGTTTGTTGGTGGCTTCGGCCATCGGCGCCGGCAGGCGAGCCTGCTCGATCAGCATCGGTACCACTTCCGGCTCAGGGCGACGGTAAGCGGCGGTGATCGAGGCGCGCAGCACCGACTGCGGCAGGATGCTTTCGGCGAATTCGAGGAAGCATTGGTGAGCGTGATCGGTGTGGACTTCGCCCGCGTCGTCGGCGTCCTTGGCGGTCAAACCGTTCAGCTCGGTCAGGGTTGCACCACCCTCGAGTTTTTCCAGGTAATTGAAAATTGCCTGCTTGATCAGCCAGTGCGGTGTGCGATCAATCGAGGTTGCGGCGGCCTTCAGGCGCTCGCGGGTCGGGTCGTCAAGTTTGACCCCAAGGGTGGTGGTAGCCATATTTTTATCCTCATAGGTGCCGCAGTTGCGCGACAACAGCTGGCGGCAAGATTAGCCGCGAGCCGAAACAGGTGCAACCGGGTGCAACCCTTTTTTGTCGGAATATTCTGCAGCTCGTCAGGAAATAATTTCTGGTACGAAAGTGCTGCTCTTGCTTGGTGCTTTTGCTTCTAGAAAAGTGTTGTCACTGCGTTAAAAGGGAGCAAAAAGCCACTTCCGTAAGATAAATCCGACTGGGTGCAACTAATTCTCAAGAAACTGGTTGCACCTGTTTTACTTTGTTGCATAGGATTCGCGCCCAAGGTGCAACCGGGGAAACCCGACGCACCGGCCAATGGCTTTCCTGGGGAAACATTGGTCATAAATGCGCGGCCGTGCGAATCGTCTGTCAGACGTCAGTCTGCAAACGGTGCAACCGCCGCCGCTACATAAAAACAAAGCCAGGGCACGTACGTAATGAGCGCAAGCAATCCAACCCTGATCACGTTCGTGATCTACATCGCAGCAATGGTGCTGATCGGCTTCATGGCCTATCGCTCCACCAACAACCTTTCTGACTACATTCTCGGTGGCCGTAGCCTGGGCAGCGTGGTGACGGCATTGTCCGCCGGCGCTTCCGACATGAGCGGCTGGTTGCTGATGGGCCTGCCGGGCGCCATCTACATGTCTGGCCTGTCCGAAAGCTGGATCGCCATCGGCCTGATCGTCGGTGCCTACCTGAACTGGCTGTTCGTCGCCGGTCGTCTGCGTGTTCAGACCGAGCACAACGGCGATGCACTGACCCTGCCGGACTACTTCTCCAGCCGTTTCGAAGACAAGAGCGGTCTGCTGCGCATCATTTCGGCAGTCGTGATTCTGGTGTTCTTCACCATCTACTGCGCTTCCGGCATCGTGGCCGGTGCCCGTCTGTTCGAAAGCACCTTCGGCATGTCCTACGAGACGGCGCTGTGGGCCGGTGCTGCGGCGACGATCGCCTACACCTTCGTCGGCGGTTTCCTCGCGGTGAGCTGGACCGACACCGTACAAGCCACCCTGATGATCTTCGCCCTGCTGCTGACGCCGATCATCGTGCTGCTGGCCACCGGCGGCGTCGACACCACGTTCCTGGCGATCGAAGCGCAGGACCCGAGCAACTTCGACATGCTCAAGGGCACCACTTTCATCGGCATCATCTCGCTGATGGGTTGGGGTCTGGGCTACTTCGGTCAGCCGCACATCCTGGCGCGTTTCATGGCCGCTGATTCGGTGAAATCCATCGCCAACGCCCGTCGCATCTCCATGACCTGGATGATCCTGTGCCTGGGCGGCACCGTGGCGGTGGGCTTCTTCGGTATCGCTTACTTCTCGGCGCACCCGGAGGTGGCAGGTCCAGTGACCGAAAACCACGAGCGCGTGTTCATTGAACTGGCGAAAATCCTCTTTAACCCGTGGATTGCAGGCGTGCTGTTGTCGGCGATTCTCGCGGCAGTAATGAGCACCCTGAGCTGCCAGTTGCTGGTGTGCTCGAGCGCCCTGACCGAAGACTTCTACAAGGCTTTCCTGCGTAAATCCGCTTCGCAAGTCGAGCTGGTATGGGTTGGTCGCGCCATGGTGCTGCTGGTTGCGCTGGTCGCTATCGCCCTGGCTGCCAACCCGGAAAACCGCGTGCTGGGTCTGGTGTCCTACGCATGGGCTGGTTTCGGTGCGGCCTTCGGTCCTGTGGTGCTGATCTCGGTGATCTGGAAAAAGATGACCCGTGACGGCGCACTGGCGGGCATCCTGGTCGGCGCGATCACCGTGATCGTGTGGAAGCATTTCGAAGTGCTGGGCCTGTACGAAATCATCCCGGGCTTCATCTTCGCCAGCCTGGCGATCTACTTCGTCAGCCTGATGGGGCAGCCGAGCACTGGCATGGTTCAGCGCTTTGAAGCGGCCGAGAAGGATTTCCATCTGAACAAGTGATGGAAATGAGCTGAGGCTCACCAGAAAGCGGCCCGTTTCCTACCAGGAAGCGGGCCGTTTTTTTTGCCTGCGATTTTTCTGAAGGCAAAGTCTGTAGTCGAATGCGCCAATTCTTGAAGGGGAGATCGAAGTTTCAAGTAGGGGAAATCTGATTTTTCAGTCACCCAACCTGCACCCCTTGCCCCTCATGCAGAATCGCCCGCCCTCAATCTGCAGAGAGACATCGGATGTTCGCGCCTGCCAATCAACCGCGTTTCACGTTGACCGTCGAAGGCGCCCTGTTTGACCTCAAAGTCCTTGAGTTCACGGGCAAGGAAGCCATCAGCCAACCCTTTCGCTTTGACCTGGAGCTGGTCAGTGAACGGCCGGATCTGGATCTGGAAAGCCTGCTGCACTGTCAGGCGTTTCTGAGTTTTGATGAAGACGGTTCCGGTATCCACGGTCAGATCTATCGGGTCGGGCAGGGGGATTCCGGCAAGCGTCTGACCCGCTATCACGTCAGCCTCGTTCCGCGTCTGGCCTATCTGGGTCATCGGATCAATCAGCGGATCTTCCAGCATCAAAGCGTGCCGCAGATTGTGACGCAGATCCTCAAGGATCACGCGATCCTGCGCGACGCCTTCGAATTTCGCCTCGGCAGCGATTACCCGCCGCGTGAGTATTGCGTGCAGTACGCCGAGAGCGATCTGGCGTTCATCCAGCGCCTGTGTGCCGAAGTCGGCATTCACTTCCACTTTCAGCACAGCCCGGACGGGCATCTGTTGGTGTTCGGTGACGATCAAACGGTGTTCCCGCGTCTGGCCGAGCCGACGCTGTACCTGCCGGGCAGCGGCACGGCTGCATCGGCACCGGCAATCAAGCGCTTCACCGTTCGAGTGGAAACCCGCACCAGCGTGGTCACCCGGCGTGATTACGACTTCACCAAACCGCGGCTGGCGCTGCAGAGCTGGGTGGAAAGCGACCAGCGCCCGGTGCTGGAGGATTACCACTTTCCCGGCCAGTTCACCGATCGCGCCACTGGCAAGCAACTGGCCCAGCGCACGCTTGAGCGGCATGTCGCCGATTACCGTCAGGCCGAGGGGCGCAGCGATCAATCTGCCTTGGTCAGCGGACATTTCCTGCAACTGGCCGAGCATCCGCGCCAGGATCTGAATGACCTCTGGCTGCTGACCGCAATCGAGCACCATGGCCGACAGCCGCAAGTGCTGGAGGAATCGGTGACCAGCGAGGGTGACGAATTCCAGGGTTACCGTAATACCTTTCTCGCCACACCGTGGGACGTGTTCTTCCGCCCGCCGATGGGCCCGGAAAAACCTCGGATGCTCGGTTATCAGCCAGCCGTGGTCACTGGTCCGCAAGACAGTGAAATCCATTGCGACGAGTACGGTCGGGTCAAGGTGCAACTGGCCTGGGATCGCGACGGCGAACTCAACGAGCATTCCAGTTGCTGGCTGCGGGTTGCCAGCGGCTGGGCTCATGACCGTTATGGCAGCGTGCTGATACCGCGAGTCGGCATGGAAGTGCTGGTGGGGTTCATCGATTCCGATGCCGACAAACCGCTGGTCATGGCTTGCCTGCCGAACGCCGCGACGCCAGTGCCGCTGGACCTGCCGGCCGACAAGACCCGCAGTATTTTCCGCAGCCAGAGCAGTCCCGGCGGTGGGGGCTACAACGAACTGCGCATCGAGGATCGCAAAGGCGCCGAGGAAATCTACCTGCGGGCCCAGCGAAACTGGACGCAGCATGTGCTGAACGATCAGCAGGTGCAGGTCGATAACCAGCGCAGCGTCGTTGTGACCGGTCTCGCCAAGCATGAACTGAAAGCCGATGAGCAGCGCATCACCCACGGCCAGCGCCAGACCGAAGTGAAGCAGGACGACCACCTCACGGTGACCGGCGACCGGCACATCCGCGTAAGCAATCAGGCGATCAACGCCAGTGCTCAATTCCACGTCAGCGCAGGCCAGCAAGTGGTGATCGACGGCGGGGCGAGCGCGACGATTCAGGCGGGCGGGCAATGGATCAACATCGGCCCCGGCGGGATCTTCAGCAGCGTGCCGATTGTGGTGGGTGGCGCGCCAATGGCGGCGATGAGCGCGGCGCCGACAGTGCCGGGGTTGCCGGAAAAACTGGTGGCGGCACCGGCTGTGATTCTGACTGCGGCGCAAATCATGAGCCTTAAAGGTGATGCGCCGTTCTGCGAAGAATGCGAGCGCTGCAAGGGTGGTGTCTGTGCAGCCTGAACAATGGTTGAAGGATGTGCCGCTGAAGCCGTCGGAGCAGTTGTTCGCGATTTTCAGTAGCGCCAGTGCGGCAGAGCCACTGAAGGCCTGGCCGCTGAAAGCGCAGATGCCGAAACCGGTCTGGGCGGAAACGATCTATGCCGAGTGGGATGCGGTGATGCCCTACGTGGGAATCGTCGACGCGGGCAGTGAGTTTCTGGATTGGGTGGCGACCACGGAGTCTCGCGACTGGGGCTGGCTGGCGGTTTCTTCAGCGGGGCTTGAGGCGGTGGTCGAGCACTTCCGCAGTTTGACCCAGGTGCTGATGCCGGACGGGAAAGTGGTGTTCTTCCGGTTTTGGGATGGGCGGTATTTGTTGCCGATCCTTGAGTCGTCCGAGGTGGATGCCGGGCAACTACTACCGGTCCTCACGCGAGGATTGATCAACGGTCAGGCCGTCGAGATAGGGGGTAGAGCGCAGGTCTCCGGTCGAGAGTTTCCTTGGTGGTCGGTGCCGGAAAAACTGCTGGCGCAATTCGGCGAAGATGCCCGGATCAACAACGCCTTGCAGTGGTTGAGCGAGGAGCAACCGGCGTTGTTCGAAGCGTTCCCCGCCGATGTCTTGCGCTGCAAGGTTGTCAGGTTTTTTGCGGTTTCAGCGTCGGACGAATCGTCGGCTTCGGCACTGCTGGACTACTTGCGGGACGAATCAGAGTGAAATTTCCGGGCAAAGGCTTCGGACGTTTCCTGCGAGTTGCGGCGGTTTGCGTGAACTGGTGGGCGCGGTGGTGCGGGGATAGTCTTTGGTTGTCTCCGCAAGTGTGGAGAAAGGGCGTAGGAGCCCTGATTCCAGAGCAGTGCATAAGCGTCGTTGCCCGATTTGCGGCAGTCTTCGCACGACCGTAAGATCTTTTGCGGCGGTTATGCGCGGGCACGCTTCGGCGTGGCTGAGTGCTCTGGTCTCAGTCCTCCTACCCCGCGCATGGCTGCCACCCAATCCGTAGGAGGGGAACGGTGGAAGCTCACTTCACTACCAGAGGTTCAAAAATGAGCAAACTTCATCCCGATCCACCCTACGAACCATTCATCCCTCACCCCAACAACCGCCTCATGGCGCTGACCAGCAACTGCAACGACATGCCCACCCTGTTCATCGACACCCACGCCCCGCTCGACATCCTGATGGACGCCGCCAACTACCGCATTCGCGCTGTAATCCAGGTCCTGGAAAACATGTGCATGCGCGGCTCGGTCGAGTGCGACTCGGTCATCCTCAGCGACTTCGCCCAGCTCTGCGTGATTCCGTTGCGTGATGGCTGTGATGTGTTGGATGTGATTGGCCGCAGGTTGCGTGACCGGCCTTAGATCCCCAACCCCTCACCCTAGCCCTCTCCCAAGGGGTAGAGGGGTCATGTACGCCGACCTGCGACTTCGGTGGTGAACTTCGCTTGGCCAAGCTGAGGTCGCGGTGATTTTTCAGGTCGATGCAAACCGAAAGATCACCTCGGTCAGTCCCCTCTCCCTCCGGGAGAGGGCTAGGGTGAGGGGGCTCTCACGGATGTACCCGACAGCTAGACTGCCCACTCACCCCTTTCCAAAGATCCTTCCAACATCCGTTTTGGAAAGATCATTTAGTCAGGCGAGAAGATTTCAGTTTTGCAGATACTGATCCTGCGACTTGATGAAAGCGTCAAATTCCGGCGAGTTATAAATTTCCAGACAAGAATAGAACACTATGTTTTTACTAGTCTGTTTGCTGGTTGAGGATGTTTTGAGGTAGGCGCCAGCCATGTATTTCTCAGTCTCAGCATACGGATCATGCGTGACCTCCAGCGTGTCCTCATTCTGAACAATGGTGTGCAGGCCTTTGCCCATGAACGAGTAGGCTCCGGCGGACAGTCCGATGTCTTTTTCCAGTGCAGATTGTTCTTTGAATGGCGCCAGGATGCAGTAGCTCAAACCGTAGTTCTTCAGATTCTGGCGTGCCTGTTCGGTGTGTTCTTCGCCAGCGAAGGCGTGTAATGAGCCCGGCAGGCAAAGGAGGGCAATGATCCGGCAATACATGATTTTCAGACTTCCTGTCAGGTGGTTGCGGCCAGTGTAGCGCCGGGAACGCCCACTCAGCCCCCAACCCCTGACTTGCCGCCCGGTAAAAGGTAAACTTCACGGCCCTCGCAGGAGCAGCCATGAATTATCGTCACGCCTTCCATGCCGGCAATCACGCCGATGTGTTCAAACACCTGACCTTGACCCGCCTCATCGCCCTGATGTCGCGCAAGGAGCAGCCGTTTGCCTATCTCGACAGCCACGCCGGCATCGGTCTGTATGACCTGCAGGGTGATCAGGCCAACCGTACCGGCGAGTACCTGGAAGGCATCGCGCGGTTGTGGGATCAGCCGGATCTGCCGGCGCTGACCGCCGACTATATGAAGGTGCTGCACGAGATGAACCCGGACGGCCAGCTGCGCTATTACCCGGGCTCGCCGGAGCTGGCGCGGCGTCTGACCCGACCGCAGGACCGGGTGATGCTCAACGAGAAGCACCCTGAAGACGGCGTGCAGCTCAAGGAGAACATGGCCGGCGATCGTCGGGTGAAGGTGCATCTGGGCGAGGGCTGGCATGTTGCCCGCGCGATGCTGCCGGTGCAGGAGAAGCGCGCGGTGATGTTGATTGATCCGCCGTTCGAACAGCTCGATGAAATGCAGCGTTGTGCGGCGTCGATGAAAGAGGCCATTGGCCGGATGCGCCAGACCGTGGCTGCGATCTGGTATCCGGTGAAGGATCAGCGCGCATTGCGTCGTTTCTATCAGGATCTGGCCGGCACCGGTGCGCCGAAACTGCTGCGGGTCGAGCTGCTCGTGCATCCACTGGACACGCCGAACAGCCTGAACGGCTCTGGCCTGGCGATTGCCAATCCGCCGTGGGGGCTGGAGGAAGAATTGCGTGAGCTACTGCCGTGGCTGTCCAAAAAGCTTGGGCAAACCCAGGGTGGGTGGCAGATGGATTGGTTGATCGCCGAGAGCTGATCACTGACCGATCGTTCCCACGCGGAGCGTGGGAACGATCAGTGGTCGCGGTCAGTTACCCGCCAGACTCGGTGGCATGCAAACACCCGTGCCGCCAATCCCGCAGTAGCCTTCCGGATTTTTCGCCAGATACTGCTGGTGATAGGCCTCGGCGAAGTAAACGGTCGGCGCCTGTTCAATCTCGGTGCTGATTTCACCCAGACCCGCCTTCGACAGTTCGGCCTGATAAACAGCTTTGCTCTTCAACGCTGCCTCCAGTTGCTCCGGATGGGTCGCGTAGATCACCGAACGGTACTGGGTGCCGATGTCATTGCCCTGGCGCATGCCCTGCGTCGGGTTGTGCAATTCCCAGAACATCGCCAGCAGCTCTTCGTAGCTGACCTTGGCCTTGTCGAACACCACCAGCACCACTTCAGCGTGGCCGGTCAGGCCCGAGCAGACTTCTTCGTAGGTCGGGTTCGGCGTGTAACCGCCGGCGTAACCGACCACGGTGCTGACCACGCCTTCACGCTGCCAGAAGCGGCGCTCGGCACCCCAGAAGCAGCCCAGGCCGAAAATCGCGAAGTCGACGTCCTGAAAGAACGGGCCCAGCAACGGCGTTTCGGTGAAAACAAAGTGTTTTTCAGGCAGGGCCATCGGGGTTTCGCGGCCAGGCAGAGCTTGTTCTTTAGTCGGTAGCACGTTTTTGTTCACCAGAATTTCCGAGCGCAGAACCATGATCGTTCCTCTCAGTCAGGATGGGATGTAAAAAGTCTGACCGCCAGTGTGCCCAATGATGCCCCGTTAATCACTAGGCAAAATGTGCGGGTACTGTCTTGGGATTTACAGGCAGAGCGGGCCGCGCGGATAGCGCTTGAGCGCCTGGATCAGCTCGGCGCCCGGAATCGGCCGGTCGAACAGGTAGCCCTGGCCGACGTCGCAGCGGTGGCGACGCAGGAACGCCAGTTGCTCGGCAGTCTCGATGCCTTCGGCGACGACCTTGAGTTTCAGGTTGTGGGCCATGGCGATCACGGCGGAGGTGATTTCCATATCGTCCTGGTTGTCCGGGATTTCATGGATGAAGCTGCGATCGATCTTGATGATGTCGATCGGGAATTTTTTCAGGTAGCTGAGCGACGAGTAACCGGTGCCGAAGTCGTCCATCGCCAAGGTCAGGCCCAGGCGCTTGAGCTGGTCGAGCTGCAAGTGGGTGTCTTCGGTCGCTTCCAGCAGCAGGCCTTCGGTCAGTTCCAGTTCCAGCAGATTGGCCGGCAGCGCTTCCTCCTTGAGGATGTTGGCGATCGAGGCCACCAGGTCCGGGTCGGAGAACTGCTTGGGCGACAGGTTGATCGCCACCTGCAGATTGCCCATGCCGGCGGCGGTCAGCGCCTTGCTCATGCGGCAGGCCTGGCGGGCGATCCATTTGCCGATCGGAATGATCAGACCGGTTTCCTCGGCGACGCTGATGAACTGGTCCGGGCGGATCATGCCGCGTTCCGGGTGGTTCCAGCGCAGCAGCGCTTCCATGCCCAGCAGACGACCGCTGCGCAGGCACAGCTTCGGCTGATAGAACACGTCCAGCTCGTTCTGGGTCAGGGCCCGGCGCAGGTTGTTCTCGACGAACAGTTTGTAGCTGGCCTCGGCGTTCAGTGCTTCAGTGAACACCTGAACCTGATGTTTGCCGTTGGCCTTGGCCTTGTGCAGAGCGAGGCCGGCGTTGCGCATCAGGGTCTGCGGGTCGCGACCGTGCAGCGGCGCGCAGGCCAGGCCCACGGAGCCGGTGACGCTGATCAACTGGTTGTCGACGAACATCGGTTTATCCAGAGTCGCCAGCAATTGGTTGGCGATCTGCTGCCCGGTGGCAAGGTCTGTGTCGTCGAGCAACACTGCGAACTCGTTACTGGCGAACCGCGCCAGACTGCCGCTCGGGCTCAGGCTGTTACGCAGGCGCCGGGCCAGGCTGATCAACAGTTTGTCGCCGGTCTGGTGGCCGAGGCTGTCGTTGATCCGCTTGAAGTTGTCGATGTCCACCAGCAGCAGGCTGATCGGGGTATCGCTATCCCGGGCGAAGCGTTCATCCAGATTGCGGATAAATGCAGGCCGGTTGCCGAGGTTGGTCAGGTTGTCGGTGTAGGCCAGGCGCTCGATGCGCTGCTGCGCCAGTTTGGTCTGGGTGATGTCTTCGTAGATGCCGATGTAGTGCGTCAGCTCACGGTTGTCGCCGTAGACCTTGGAGATCGACAACTGGCCCCAGTAGGGTTCGAGGTTCTTGCGGCGGCTCTTGAATTCGCCCTGCCAACTGTTGCTCTTGGCCAGCGCCGACGGCGCGTCGAACAGCAGCTCGCTTAAGTTTTCCAGGGCTGGCAATTCCGAGAGGCGCTGGCCGTGGACTTCCTCGGTGGTGTACTGGGTGATCGCGGTGAAGCTCGGGTTGACGTACTCGACCACGCCGTCGCAGTTGACCAGCAAAAAGGCGTTGGCGCTTTGCTCGACCGCACGCTGGAACAGGTGCAGCGCGCTGGTGGCGGTGCGGCGGTTGTGATTGTTGATGACCTGGGCGAACTGGTCGGCCAGTTCACCGGCAAAAGCGATTTCGTCGGACTGCCAGGCGCGGGTGACGCCGGTCTGCTCCAGGCACAGCACGCCGACCACTTGGCCGTCGACGCGGATGCTGGCGTCGAGCATGGCGTTGACGTCACGCGGGCGCAGGGCTTCGGCCATTTCCCGGGTACGCGGGTCGCGCATCGCGTTGTGCGCGTCGATGGCGCGGCTGCCGTGCAACGCGTCCATGTAATCGGGGAAGCCGCTGACGTCGATGACCTCCGGCAGGATGTATTCCTGGGTGGCGCGGTGGTACGCCGAGATCGGCACCAGCTTCTGGCCTTCAAGGTTCCACAGACTGGCGCAGTCGATTTCGTAGATATCGCAGGCGCAGCGGGTAATCAGTTCGGCGGCTTCTTGCAGGGAGTTCTGGCTGCTGTAACGCTGGCGGGCCAGCAGCAGGATCAGGTCCTGCTGGGCGCGCACCCGCTCCAGATGTTGCAGCTGTTCCTGCTGGGCACGCTGGTTGAGTTCAAGGGCGATTTGCAGGCGTGAATTCTGGGTTTCCAGATCGACGGAGGGCAACGTCGGCGCTTCGTCGAATACATCGTCGACCGCCAGCAGGTAACCGCGCAGCAAGTGGCGGTTGTGCTGTTTGTAGGCTTCACCGAGTTCAAGAATGCTCAACGCGCCGGCGGCGGTGTGCAGGGTATAGCGCACCAGGTAATGCGGGCTTTGGCCGAGTTGTTGCTGGATCGCATCATGCAGTTGATAGCGCGCTTCGGGCTCCATCAGGCTGGCGTAGGGCGAGCCGACCAGGGCGCAGAGCTCGACGGCGGGCTGGCCGAACTGGCGTTCACAGTTGGGATCGAGAAACAGCATCGCCCAGCTGGCTTCATTCAGGCGCTCGAAACGCAGCATGCCGAGCCGCGAGGGCACAGGCAACTGCGTCACTACCTCGGCCACCATACGGCTGGCGGCATCGGGTTGGCTCTTCATGAAGGGAACTCGCTTGGAAATTTGCTGAACGCGCCGGGCTCTCGCCCTCTTTACTGTTGCCTGCGGCAAGGTTGCATCATTGCGGCACCGACTGACAAGAGACATGAAGGCCAAGTGCTATAAGAATATGTCGGCTGCAGTGAACATTTCTCCAGCACTTGCCGGAAACTAATGCTATTAAGCGCGGAGATGGCCGTTCCAGAGCCTTCGGCCATCCGGAACGGTCGTGCCGCTGGATTTCATCGCAGCGGAATATCGATGGATTGCAGGTGCCTGCCATCCCGGTCGTGATAGTTGACCTGGATCCGTCCGGCCTCGACCACCATGTGCGCAAAGTTGTCCTGGCTGATGACTTGGCTGGTCAGTTCGTGCCGGTATTCGCCTGCCTCGGTCTGCGCCAGCGGCTGGTCGAGCATGAAGGTCGCGGCGGTGGCGTAGGGCAGCAATTTGCTGTTGCTCAGCGGCGAAGATACGACGGTGTGTACCTCGAAGTCCGGGTCTTCGCTGTGGCTCAGGCGACTGGTCAGCGAGCCATGCACATCGCCGGAAATGAACACGACGTTCCTGAGCCGATGCCAGCGGATGGTTTCCAGCAGGCGCAGGCGCTGTTCGGGGAAGCCTGCCCAGGCATCATCGCCGTTCATTTTGCGGTCGGGGTAGAACATGACACTGGTGACCACGAACTTGACCCTCGCCGGGCTCTTCACCAGCCAATTGCACAAGGCTTGTTCCTGTTCTTCATCGAGGATGCGGCGGTTCTCGGCCGACAAGTTGCGGCGAGTTCGACTGTCCGTTACAAACCATTCGATATCGCCGTCGCTGAATTGATACCAGTAGTGTTTCAGTGAAGTACGGTCGATTGTGCCGTTAGTTGTTGCGGAGTAAGCCGGGCTATGACTGACTTGATAGAGTTCGTAAGCCTTCATCGCATTGCTGAACAGTATTTCATCGGACTCGTTGGCGTTCATTGGCCAGTTATCTTCTATTTCATGATCATCTAGAATCATGTAAGTCGAAGTCTCCGACATCAGTCGTCGAATATTGGGCAGGGAAAACGCCGTACGATACTTTGCGATGAACTCTTCATAGTCGCGATCCGGTGCGAACAGGTTCAAATCATCAGCGTAGATTTGATCGCCACACATCATGATGGCGCTGATCGCCGGTTGTGCGCCTTCGATCAATTGACTGATCGACGCGAAAATCCGGTCGCCCAGATGCGGAAGAACCGGGATGCCGGCGGTCATGCGCAAGTAGCGGCAGGAACCGAGGATATAAGCGCGCGGCTGCAAGGGCTGATGGCTGCGGGTGCGCAGGCGATACGTTTCCCGTGGCCATTGCAGCGGTAACTCCGCCACGCTATCCACACTGTGGACGGGACTCATCGGGCTGAACCAGCCGGTCTGGTATTCGTAGTCGGTGTCGTCCTGCAAATGATCGAGCACCAGCACTTCAGTCATGTCGCGGGTTGAATCCAGTTTTACAAACTGGCCCGTCTGCCATTGTTTCGAATCCAATATCCGATAGCGAATGCCGGCAAATACGGCAGCGTTATGCTGCAGTCCGCCGCGAATAAAGATCCGCACCTGATTAGTTGTCGTGTAGCCAATGATCGGGCCGACAGTAGGTTTCAGCATGTTCGAGTCCATTCGAATAAGTGTTGGTGATTGATAAAGTTACCCGGCTGGTTGGTGCAACTTTGATGCGCCAAGGTTAGTTGCCTGTTGCTGAAAAATATCGACAGGAAGTGGACTCGAGTCGTGGCTTATATCAGCGCAAGTTGTGGGAAAAGTTCGGGCGACAGTTATTTCAGGCAAAAAAAAGCCCCGCCAAACTGACGGGGTTGAGGTACGAGCGTGTGGCGCTCGAAAACGTGGAACGCGGTCGGCCCTCCGTTGCCGGAGGGCCGAGCGCTTTACAGCAGGATGGTGCGGATGTCCGCCAGCAGGTCGCTCAGACGCTTGGTGAAGCGTGCAGCAGCGGCGCCGTTGATCACACGGTGATCGTAGGACAGCGACAGTGGCAGCATCAGTTTCGGCTGGAAGGCTTTGCCGTCCCAGACTGGCTGGATGGTTGCCTTGGAAACACCGAGGATCGCCACTTCCGGCGCGTTGACGATTGGCGTGAAGCCGGTGCCGCCAATGTGGCCGAGGCTGGAAATGGTGAAGCAGGCGCCTTGCATCTCGTCCGACGAGAGCTTCTTGGTCCGGGCTTTTTCAGCCAGGGAAGCGGCCTCGGCGGCCAGTTGCAGCAGGCTCTTCTGGTCGACGTTCTTGATGACCGGTACGAGCAGGCCATCCGGGGTGTCGACGGCGAAGCCGATGTTCACGTATTTCTTGCGGATGATCGCCTTGCCGCTTGGTGCCAGCGAGCTGTTGAAGTCCGGCAGTTCCTTGAGCAGGTGCGCGCAGGACTTGAGCAGCAGCGGCAGGATGGTCAGCTTGACGCCGGCCTTCTCTGCGACAGCTTTCTGTGCGGTGCGGAACGCTTCCAGCTCGGTGATATCCGCCGAGTCGAATTGCGTTACGTGCGGCACGTTCAGCCAGCTGCGGTGCAGGTTGGCAGCACCGACCTGCATCAGGCGGGTCATCGGCACTTCTTCGATTTCGCCGAAACGGCTGAAGTCGACGACCGGAATCGGCGGGATGCCCGCGCCACCGGTTGCGCCAGCGGCAGCGGCCGGTGCTTCCTTGGCCTTCTGCATCATGGCTTTGACGTAAACCTGCACGTCTTCTTTCAGGATGCGACCGTGCGGACCGCTGGCGCCGACAGCGCTCAGCTCGACGCCGAATTCGCGAGCCAGTTGACGCACGGCAGGGCCGGCGTGAACTTTGGCGCCTGGCTTGGCTGGCGCAGCAACCGGAGCGGCAGCAGCAGGTGCAGCGGCAGCCGGAGCAGCAGCAGCGGCCGGCGCCGGAGCGCTCGGAGCAGCAGCGGCAGCTGGAGCCGGGGCAGCAGCTGGAGCGGCACCTTTGACTTTCAGCTTGAGGATCAGGTCGCCGGTGCCGACTTCGTCGTCCAGCTTGATGGAAACGCTTTCCACCACGCCAGCGGCAGGCGACGGGATTTCCATGCTCGCCTTGTCGGATTCCAGGGTGATCAGCGACTGGTCGGCTTCAACGCTGTCGCCAGCCTTGACCAGCACTTCGATGATCTTGGCCTTGCCGGCCGAACCGATGTCCGGAACGTGGATGTCCTGAACGCTGTCGGCAACCGGTGCAGCTGGCGCGGCGGCCGGTGCTGGTGCAGCCGCAGCGGCCGGAGCAGCAGCCTGGGCCGGAGCGGCAGCAGCAGGGGCCGCAGCACCCGCCACTTCCAGATCCAGGATCAGGTCGCCGGTGCCGACTTCGTCGTTCAACTTGACGCTGATGGCCTTGACCACGCCAGCGGCAGGCGACGGGATTTCCATGCTCGCCTTGTCGGATTCCAGGGTGATCAGCGACTGATCAGCCTCGACGGTGTCGCCGACCTTGACCTGGATCTCGATGATCTGGGCCTTGCCCGACGAACCGATGTCCGGCACGTGCACTTGCTGAACCGAAGCGGCAGCAGGGGCAGCAGCTGGAGCAGCCGGTGCAGGAGCGGCTGCCGGTGCAGCTTCAGCCTTGGCGGCAGGCGCAGCAGCCGGAGCAGGGGCCGCAGCTGCGGCACCCTCGACTTCCAGTTCCAGCAGTTCGTCGCCTTCTTTCAGGCGATCGCCCAGCTTCACTTTCAGGCTCTTGATGACGCCGGCTTTCGGGGCCGGCACTTCCATGCTGGCCTTGTCCGATTCCAGGGTCAGGATGCTCTGGTCGGCTTCGATACGGTCGCCGACCTTCACAAACAGTTCGATTACTTCACCTTCACCGCTGCCGATGTCAGGTACGCGAATGAGTTCGCTCACAGAGTTTCTCCTCAGCAGTCCAGTGGGTTGCGTTTTTCCGGGTCGATGCCGAACTTGGTAATGGCCTCGGCCACGACTTTAGGTTCGATATCACCACGGTCAGCCAGTGCTTCCAGGGCTGCCAACACCACGAAATGACGGTCGACTTCGAAGAAATGACGCAGTTTCTTGCGGCTGTCGCTGCGGCCGAAACCGTCGGTGCCCAGGACTTTGAATTCCTTGGACGGTACCCACTGACGGATCTGCTCGGCGAACAGTTTCATGTAGTCGGTAGACGCGATGACCGGACCCTTACGGCCGCTCAGGCATTCTTCGACGTAGCTGCGCTTAGGCTTCTGGCCAGGTTTCAGACGGTTGCTGCGCTCTACGGCCAGGCCGTCGCGACGCAGTTCGTTGAAGCTGGTGACGCTCCACACATCGGCGCCGATGTTGAACTCTTCACGCAGGATCTTCGCCGCTTCACGGACTTCACGCAGGATGGTGCCGGAGCCCATCAGCTGTACGTGGTGCGCCGCGTCGCGGGTGTCTTCTTCGAGCAGGTACATGCCTTTCTTGATGCCTTCTTCGGCACCGGCCGGCATGGCTGGCTGCTGGTAGGACTCGTTCATCACGGTGATGTAATAGAAGATGTCCTGTTGCTCTTCGGTCATCTTCTTCATGCCGTCCTGAATGATCACCGCCAGCTCGTAGCCGTAGGTCGGATCGTAGGTGCGGCAGTTCGGGATGGTGGCAGCCAGCAGGTGGCTGTGACCGTCTTCGTGCTGCAGGCCTTCACCGTTCAGGGTGGTACGGCCGGCGGTGCCGCCGATCAGGAAGCCACGGGTACGGCTGTCGCCAGCGGCCCATGCCAGATCGCCGATACGCTGGAAGCCGAACATCGAGTAGAAGATGTAGAACGGCAGCATTGGCTGGTTGTGGCTGGAGTACGAAGTACCGGCGGCGATGAAGGAGCTCATGGCGCCTGCTTCGTTGATGCCTTCTTCAAGGATCTGACCTTTCTGGTCTTCCTTGTAGAACATCACCTGGTCTTTATCGACTGGCTCGTAGAGCTGACCGACGGACGAGTAGATGCCCAGCTGACGGAACATGCCTTCCATACCGAAGGTACGGGCTTCGTCCGGGATGATCGGAACGATGCGCGGGCCGATTTCCTTGTCCTTGACCAGTTGCGCGAGGATCCGCACGAAGGCCATGGTGGTGGAAATTTCACGGTCGCCGGAACCGTCGAGGATCGCCTTGAGGGTGTCCAGGTCCGGGGTCGGTACGCTGAAACTTTGTGCGCGACGCTGAGGAACGAAACCGCCCAGTGCGGCACGACGCTCGGCCAGGTAACGGGCTTCGGCGCTGTTTGGCTCCGGCTTGAAGAACGGCAGGTTTTCCAGCTCTTCGTCTTTCACCGGGATGTCGAAGCGGTCGCGGAACAGCTTCAGGCTGTCGACGTCGACTTTCTTGGTGTTGTGCGCGGTGTTCTTCGCTTCGCCCGCACCGGTACCGTAACCCTTGATGGTCTTGGCCAGGATGACGGTCGGTTGTTCTTTGTGGTTGACCGCTTCGTGGTACGCCGCGTAGACCTTGTACGGGTCGTGGCCGCCACGGTTGAGTTTCCAGATCTCGTCGTCGGACAGATCAGCAACCATCGCCTTGAGTTCTGGCGTGTTGAAGAAGTGTTCACGAACGAACGCGCCGTCTTTGGCTTTGTAGTTCTGGTACTCGCCGTCGATGACTTCGTCCATGCGACGTTGCAGGATGCCGTCGACGTCTTTTGCCAGCAGTGGATCCCAGAAACGGCCCCAGATAACTTTGGTCACGTTCCACTGAGCACCGCGGAACACGCCTTCGAGTTCCTGGATGATCTTGCCGTTGCCGCGAACCGGGCCGTCGAGGCGCTGCAGGTTGCAGTTGATGACGAAGATCAGGTTGTCCAGCTTCTCGCGGCCGGCCAGGGAAATGGCGCCCAGGGATTCCGGTTCGTCGCACTCGCCGTCGCCCAGGAAGCACCAGACTTTCTGTTTGCCCGGCTGGATGAAACCGCGGTGTTCCAGGTACTTCATGAAGCGAGCCTGGTAGATCGCCTGGATCGGGCCCAGGCCCATCGAAACGGTCGGGAACTGCCAGAAGTCAGGCATCAGCCAAGGGTGCGGGTAGGACGACAGGCCCTGACCGTCGACTTCCTGGCGGAAGTTGTTCATCTGGTCTTCGGTGATGCGGCCTTCCATGAATGCACGGGCGTAAACGCCTGGCGAGGTGTGGCCCTGGAAGTAGATCAGGTCGCCGCCGTGTTCGTCGGTCGGGGCCTGGAAGAAGTAGTTGAAGCCGATGTCGTACAGGGTCGCACTGGAAGCGAAGCTGGAGATGTGACCACCCAGGTCAGAATCTTTCAGGTTCGTACGCATTACCATGGCCATCGCGTTCCAGCGTACCAGCGAGCGAATGCGGCGTTCCATGAACAGGTCGCCAGGCATGCGTGCTTCGTGGGTAACGGGGATCGTGTTGCGGTAAGGCGTGGTGATGGCGTAAGGGAGCTGCGAACCGCTGCGGGTCGCCAGTTCACCCATACGGGTCATCAGATAGTGAGCACGGTCTTCGCCTTCTTTGTCGAGAACCGATTCCAGGGCGTCCAGCCATTCCTGGGTTTCGACGGGATCGAGGTCTTGCATGGCTTGCTCCAGGGCGGAAAGGCTTCCAGAATCGGTTGCCTGAGTTTGCGACTGGCCTTGTGGGCAGACGATTTAAAATTCTTGGATTGCCGACAGGTTGTTCCGGCGGCGTGTAGTTTTACTACAAATCATCCGGCATTTCAGCCTTTCGAATGTATAGACGAGTAGTAAAACTACAGATGAAAGGCTTGTGGCCTCCGACTGCGTTGTGAGAATAATCGTTAAGGTTGGTCTTTAGCCATCCGAAAAAGGTGAAAGTTTGATGCTGGCTGCCAAAGAAAAAGAAATTTCAGCTATTTCTCACTTTTGTTCGACAGTCCTTCGCGTAGCGGTTTTTCAATCATCACTACAAGCGGCCATTTACACGCCGATCAAGGATAGACCATGACCCTGCCCGCGCTTGCCGAACTGCCCGCCATTCTCCTGCCGTTGGTCAGCCGATCGGAGCAGTCGTTCCGTGCGGCCGTCGCCGGACTTGAAGATGATCTTGGCTTCTCCACCTGGACGCCGGAACGCTGGGCGCAGTTCGCCCGCGTCAGCGCCGCCAGCGATTTCGTCATTGAACAGAGCGTTCGTGACCCTTTGATGTTGTTGTCGCTGGTGCAGTCCGGTGAGCTGGACCGGCCGTTCGCCAAAGGTGAGTTGTGCGCGCAGATCGCCGCCGCCGTCAGCCTCGCCCAGACCGAAGATGAACTGGGCCGAGCCCTGCGTCGCCAGCGCACCCGGCATCAGGTGCGGATCATCTGGCGCGACCTCAACCGCCAGGCCGATCTGGTGCAGACCTGCCGCGATCTCTCGGACATGGCCGACGCCAGCATCGATCAGGCCTATCAATGGTTGTACCGCCGCCATTGCGACCAGTTCGGCACACCGACCGGCCGGCGCAGCGGCGAACCGCAGCAGATGGTCATCCTCGGCATGGGCAAGCTCGGCGCGGTCGAGCTGAACCTGTCTTCGGACATCGACCTGATCTTCGCTTACCCCGAGGGCGGCGAAACCGTCGGCGTGAAGCGCCCGCTGGACAACCAGGAATTTTTCATCCGCCTCGGCCAGCGTCTGATCAAGGCACTCGACCCGATCACCGTCGACGGTTTTGTATTCCGCGTCGACATGCGCCTGCGCCCGTACGGCTCGTCCGGCGCGCTGGTGCTGAGCTTCAATGCGCTGGAGCAGTATTACCAGGATCAGGGCCGCGACTGGGAACGCTACGCGATGATCAAGTCGCGGGTGGTGGCCGGCGATCAGGTGGCGGGCGAGCAGTTGCAGGAAATGCTGCGACCGTTCGTTTACCGGCGCTATCTGGACTTCTCGGCGATCGAAGCGCTGCGCACCATGAAGCAACTGATCCAGCAGGAAGTGCGGCGCAAGGGCATGGCCGACAACATCAAGCTGGGCTCCGGCGGTATCCGTGAAGTCGAGTTCATCGCCCAGGCCTTTCAACTGATTCACGGCGGTCGCGACCTGAGTCTGCAACAGCGCCCTCTATTAAAGGTGTTGAGCACGCTTGAAGGGCAGGGCTATCTGCCGCCGGCGGTGATCAGCGAACTGCGCGAAGGTTACGAATTCCTGCGTTACACCGAACATGCGATCCAGGCGATTGCCGACCGCCAGACCCAGATGCTGCCGGACAGCGCTCAGGATCAGGCGCGTATCGCGTTCATGCTCGGTTTCGCCGACTGGGAGGCGTTCCACGAGAAGCTGATGTTCTGGCGCGGCCGGGTAGCTTGGCACTTTGCGCAAGTGATCGCCGATCCCGATGAGGACGAAGGCGTCGAGAGCGAAGTGGTGGTCGGCGGTGAATGGCTGCCGCTGTGGGAAGAGGCTCAAGACGAAGAAGCGGCCTGTCGCCAGCTGGAGGAGGGCGGTTTCGCCGACGCGACCAAGGCCCTGAAGGCACTGGCGAGCCTGCGCGCCAGTCCGCAGTTGCGGGCGATGCAGCGTCTGGGGCGCGAGCGTCTCGATGCCTTTATTCCGCGCCTGCTCGCCCAGGCGGTGGAGCATGAAAATCCCGATCTGGTGCTCGAGCGGGTGTTGCCGCTGGTCGAAGCGGTAGCCCGGCGCTCGGCTTATTTGGTGCTGCTGACGGAAAACCCCGGCGCGCTGCGGCGTTTGCTGACGCTGTGCGCCGCCAGTCCGTGGATCGCCGAGCAGATCACCCGCTTCCCGTTGCTGCTTGATGAATTGCTCAACGAAGGCCGGCTGTTCAAGCCGCCGCTGGCGCCGGAACTGGCCGCCGAGTTGCGCGAGCGCCTGACGCGGATCCCGGAAGACGACCTCGAACAACAGATGGAAGCGCTGCGCCATTTCAAACTGGCGCACCGCTTGCGTGTTGCCGCCTCGGAAATCGCCGGCAGCCTGCCGTTGATGAAAGTCAGCGATTACCTGACCTGGCTGGCCGAAGCGATTCTTGAGCAAGTGCTGGCCCTGGCCTGGCGCCAGACCGTGGCCAAGTACGGCACGCCGCTGCGCACCGATGGCACGCTGTGCGATCCCGGCTTCATCATTGTCGGTTACGGGAAAGTCGGCGGGATCGAGTTGGGGCATGGTTCGGATCTGGACCTGGTGTTCATCCACGATGGCGATCAGCAGGCCGAAACCGATGGCCCGAAACCCATCGATGGCACGCAGTTCTTCACCCGGCTCGGCCAGCGGATCATTCACTTGCTGACGGCACAGACCAACTCCGGTCAGCTGTACGAAGTGGACATGCGCCTGCGTCCTTCCGGAGCATCCGGGCTGCTGGTCAGTTCGCTCGGCGCGTTTGCGCGCTATCAGGAAAATGAAGCCTGGACCTGGGAACATCAGGCGCTGGTGCGGGCGCGGGTGCTGGTGGGCAGCAAGGATGTCGGCCAGGCGTTCGAGAACGTCCGGGCCCAAGTGCTGGGCAAAGTGCGGGATCTGGCGAAACTGCAACAGGAAGTGAGCGAGATGCGCGCCAAGATGCGCGACAACCTCGGCAGCAAGAGCACTGCCGCCGGTACCGGGGCGAATGCCTTCGAGGCCACGGCGCCGTTCGACCTCAAGCAGGACGCCGGAGGTATCGTCGATATTGAATTTATGGTGCAATACGCGGCTCTGGCGTGGTCGCAAACCCACCCGCCGTTGCTGCGCTGGACGGACAATATCCGCATTCTGGAAGAGCTGGAGCACGAAGGGCTGATGCCGGCCGAAGACGCCAGCCTGTTGCGCGAGGCCTACAAGGCCTATCGTTCCGCCGCCCACCGGCAGGCCTTGCAGAAGGACGCCGGGGTGATACCGGGCGATCAGTTCGCAGACGAACGGCGGCAGGTGATGCGGATCTGGCGTGAGCTGGGGCTAAGCTGATTCTCGAGCGGGGAGGCGTAAAGCCTCCCCGGTTCGTTTATGGAAACCACATGAATATTCTGATCGTTGGGCCCAGTTGGGTCGGTGACATGGTGATGGCGCAGACACTGTTTCAGTGTCTCAAGCAGCGCCACCCGCAGTGCGAAATCGACGTGCTGGCCCCCGAGTGGAGCCGGCCGATCCTCGAACGCATGCCCGAAGTGCGCAAGGCCTTGAGCTTCCCGCTCGGCCACGGCGCGCTGGAGCTGGCAACCCGTCGGCGGATCGGCAAATCCCTGGCCGGTCAGTACGACCAGGCGATCCTGTTGCCGAACTCGCTGAAGTCGGCGCTGGTGCCGTTCTTCGCCGGCATCCCGAAACGCACCGGCTGGCGCGGCGAATTCCGCTACGGCCTGCTCAATGACGTGCGCACGCTGGATAAAGAACGTTATCCGCTGATGATCGAGCGTTTCATGGCGCTGGCCTACGAGCCGAACGCCGAGCTGCCGAAACCTTATCCGCGCCCGAGTCTGCAGATCGATCCGGTGACCCGCGAGGCCGCATTGGCCAAGTTCGGTCTGACCCTCGATCGCCCGGTGCTGGTGCTGTGCCCCGGCGCCGAATTCGGTGAGGCCAAACGCTGGCCGTCGGAGCATTACGCCAAGGTTGCCGAGGCGCGGATTCGCGAAGGCTGGCAGGTCTGGCTGTTCGGTTCGAAGAACGATCACGCGGTGGGTGAAGACATTCGCGCGCGGCTGATTCCGGGCCTGCGTGAAGAGTCCGTGAACCTCAGCGGCGGCACCTCGCTGGCCGAGGCCATCGACCTGATGTCCTGCGCCGATTCGGTGGTCTCCAACGATTCCGGCCTGATGCACGTGGCCGCTGCATTGAATCGCCCGTTGGTTGCGGTCTACGGGTCGACCTCGCCGGGTTTCACCCCGCCGCTGGCCGAGCACGTGGAAATCGTCCGTTTGGGCCTCGATTGCAGCCCTTGTTTCGACCGCACCTGCCGTTTCGGCCATTACAACTGCCTGCGCCAGCTGATGCCGGACGCAGTCAACGATGCCTTGCAGCGTTTGCAGGGCTCTGTGGTCGAGGTTCATTAACTTGCGGGTATTGCTGATCAAGACTTCATCGCTGGGCGACGTGATTCACGCGTTGCCGGCGCTGACCGACGCCGCCCGGGCGATTCCCGGGATCAAGTTCGACTGGGTGGTGGAAGAAGGCTTCGCCGAGATTCCGACCTGGCACCCGGCCGTAGGCAAAGTGATTCCGGTGGCGATCCGCCGCTGGCGCAAGAACATCTGGAAAACCATCACCAGCGGCGAGTGGAAACGCTTCAAGCAATCCGTTCGGGCGAACAAATATGACCTGGTGATCGACGCTCAAGGCCTGCTGAAAAGCGCCTGGCTGACCCGCTACGTCAAAGCGCCGGTGGCCGGTCTGGACAAGGGCTCGGCCCGCGAGCCGATCGCCGCGCGTTTTTATGATCGCAAACTGGCGGTGGCCCGTGGGCAGCACGCTGTCGAGCGTGTGCGCCAGTTGTTCGCTATCGCCTTGGGCTATGACTTGCCCAAAGGTCTGGGCGATTACGGCCTCAATGTCGAGCGTCTGGTCGAGTTGCCGCGCAAGAATGCCTACGTGGTGTTCCTCCACGGCACCACTTGGGACACCAAACACTGGCCGGAAGCCTACTGGCGCGAGCTGACCGAGCGGGTCGGCTACCTCGGCGTCGGGATCAAGCTGCCGTGGGGCAACCCGCTGGAGAAGGCCCGGGCCGAGCGCATCGCCGCCGGTTTCAAACACGCCGAAGTGCTGCCGAAGCTGAACCTGGCCGGGGTCGGCAAGGTGCTCGCCGGCGCCCAGGCCTGCGTCGCGGTGGACACCGGTCTCGGCCATCTGGCTGCGGCACTGGATGTGCCGACGATTTCCCTGTTCGGCCCGACCAATCCGGGCCTGACCGGCGCCTACGGCAAGCTGCAGATTCACCTCGGCAGCGATTTCCCGTGTGCGCCGTGCCTGCAAAAGAAATGTACGTATCAACCGACCGCGCAGGATGCCCGTCAGTTTGACCTGAAACGCGAGTGGCCCCTGTGCTTCACGCGTCTGAATCCCGAGCGTGTTGCCAGCCGACTGAGCACGTTGTTGATGGCTGAGGAGCTGCGCTGATGCAATTGGCTTTTGTCCTGTACAAATATTTTCCGTTCGGCGGTTTGCAGCGCGACTTCATGCGCATCGCCCTCGAATGCCAGAAGCGCGGGCACCAGATCCGCGTCTACACCCTGATCTGGGAAGGCGACGTGCCGCCCGGTTTCGAAGTGCTGGTGGCGCCGGTCAAGGCGTTCTTCAATCACCGGCGCAACGAAAAGCTCAGCGCGTGGATGGAAGCGGACCTGGCCAGGCGCCCGGTGGATCGCCTGATCGGCTTCAACAAGATGCCGGGGCTGGACGTCTACTACGCCGCCGACGGCTGCTTCGAAGACAAGGCGCAGAACCTGCGCCATTCGCTGTACCGCCGCTGGGGCCGCTACCGCCACTTCGCCGAGTACGAGCGCGCAGTGTTCGCCAAAGACGCGAAGACCGAAGTGCTGATGATTTCCGAAGTGCAGCAGCCGCTGTTCATCAAGTATTACGACACGCCACTTGAGCGCTTCCACCTGCTGCCGCCTGGCATCGCCCAGGATCGCCGCCGTCCGGCGGATGCCGACCAGATTCGCGCCGGTTTCCGCGCCGAATTCAATCTGAAGGACGACGAACTGCTGCTGGTGCAGATCGGTTCCGGGTTCAAGACCAAGGGCGTCGATCGCAGCCTGAAAGCGCTGGCCGCATTGCCTGCCGAGCTGAAGAAACGCACCCGGCTGTTTGTAATCGGCCAGGATGACCCCAAATTGTTCCAGATGCAGAGTGCGACGCTGGGCCTGGGCGACAACGTGACGTTCCTCAAGGGGCGCAGTGATATCCCGCGTTTCCTGCTCGGCGCCGATCTGCTGATCCACCCGGCGTACAACGAAAACACCGGTACGGTGCTGCTTGAGGCGCTGGTCGCCGGGTTGCCGGTACTGGTGAGCGCGGTCTGCGGTTATGCCCATTACATCGCCGAGGCCGACGCCGGGCGAGTGCTGGACGAGCCGTTCGATCAGGCGCAACTGACGCAATACCTGACTGACATGTTGAACGACGACGCTGTACGGGCGGCCTGGAGCCGCAACGGTCTGGCCTTCGCCGAGACGGCCGACCTCTACAGCATGCCGCAGCACGCGGCCGATGTGATTCTGGCGGAGCACGCTTAAATGAAGTTGATGCTGGCTGAACCGTTCAAGAGCCTGTGGGCTGGCCGCGATGCGTTCGTGGAAGTCGAAGGCTTGCAGGGCGAGGTGTACCGCGAGCTGGAAGCCCGCCGGACGTTGCGCACGGAAGTCGACGGCAATGGCTTTTTCGTCAAGATCCACCGCGGTATCGGTTGGGGCGAGATCTTCAAGAACCTGCTGACCGCCAAGCTGCCGGTACTCGGTGCGGGCCAGGAGTGGAAAGCCATCCAGCGTTTGCAGGAAGTCGGCGTGCCGACCATGACCGCCGTCGCATACGGCGAGAAGGGCAGCAACCCGGCGGATCAGCATTCGTTCATCGTCACCGAAGAGCTGGCGCCGACCATCAGTCTCGAAGACTTCAGCATCGACTGGGTCAAGCAACCGCCGCAGCCGAAACTCAAGCGGGCGCTGATCGCCGAGGTCGCGCGCATGACCGGCATGATGCACCGCGCCGGGGTCAACCACCGCGACTGCTACATCTGCCACTTCCTGCTGCATACCGACAAACCGGTGACCCCGGAGGATTTCAAACTCTCGGTGATCGATCTGCACCGCGCCCAGACCCGCCCGGCGATCACCCAGCGCTGGCGCAACAAGGATCTGGCGGCGCTGTACTTTTCCGCGCTGGATATCGGCCTGACCCGCCGCGACAAGCTGCGTTTCCTCAAAGGCTACTTCCAGCAACCGCTGCGCCAGATCCTGGCCGAAGAAGCGCCGTTGCTGAGCTGGCTCGAAGGCAAGGCCAACAAACTCTATGCGCGCAAACAGCGTTACGGGGATGCGCTCTGATGGCGGGTTGGAATCTGGAGCCTGAGTACAGTGAACTTGCGCAGCATTTCGGTAGCCTCGAAGCGGTATTTGCCCTTCAGGGCGAGCGCCTGACTCGCGATCCATTGTCCGAAGTCATTCGCGTGCAGCTCAATGGCGTCAACTATTACGTCAAGCGCTACAGCGGTGCCGGCAAGGGTCTGCGGCGTTATCTGGGCAAACCCCGGGTGAAGATGGAATGGCAGAACCTCAAGCGCTTCGCCAAGTGGGGCATTCCCACCGCCGAAGTGGTGGCGTGGGGCCTGGAGCGCAACGGCATGGCCTACGATCGCGGGGCGATGATCACCCGTGAGCTACCGCGCACCGAAGACCTGTCGGCACTGGCCGAACGCAACGATCCCAAGCTCAAGGATCGCGCCTGGGTCGACGGCGTCAGCCGGCAACTGGCTGGTTACACGCGTGTCATGCACGACCATCGCTTCACTCATAACGATCTGAAGTGGCGCAACCTGCTGATCGACGATCAGGCGCAGCTGTTTCTGATCGATTGCCCGAACGGCGATTTCTGGCGCGGCTTCTGGCTCAAGTACCGGATCACCAAGGATCTGGCCTGTCTCGACAAGGTGGCCAAGTATCACCTGTCGAACACCCAGCGCCTGCGCTTTTACCTGCAATATCGCCGACGTGAACGGCTCAATGCCGCCGACAAGCAACGGATTCGCCACGTGGTGAGATTTTTCGAGGGACGCGAATGACTGATTTTCTGGCCGCTGAAGATCGTGCGCTGCTGGAGCGCCACGGTCTCGGCACGTTCGATGCGCTGTGGTCCAAGCAACTCGACGCCGTGGATGAGCCCAACACCGATGGCGGCGGCTGGAGCAGCGTGTTTCGTCTGGAGCTGGAAGGGCATGGCTATTACCTCAAGCGCCAGTGCAATTACCTGACTCGCACCTTGCACGCGCCATTCGGCGAGCCGACCTTCGCCCGGGAATTTCGCAATATCAGTCGTTACAACAAGCTGGGCATTCCGGCGTTGCAGGCGGCGTTCTTCGGTGAGCGCAAGGTCAACGGTGAAGTCCGTGCGATCCTGCTGACCCGCGCGCTGGAGGGC
Source organism: Pseudomonas sp. GW458-11-26-14-LB4 (assembly GCF_059423925.1). Lineage (NCBI taxonomy): Bacteria > Pseudomonadati > Pseudomonadota > Gammaproteobacteria > Pseudomonadales > Pseudomonadaceae > Pseudomonas > Pseudomonas sp. GW458-11-26-14-LB4. The sequence goes on along the minus strand of NZ_JBWKYU010000006.1, from coordinate 201,972 downwards.
TGGGATGATCTCGATTCGCTGTTGCAGCGCTGGTCGGATCTCGATGCCGCGCAGCAGTCGGCGATTCTCAAGGCTTGCGGCCTGTTGGCGCGTCATCTGCACGGTATGCGTCAGGTGCACGGCTGCTTTTATCCAAAACACATTTTCCTGCGCGCCGAGAGCGATGGCTATCAGGCGCAGTTGATCGACCTGGAAAAGACCCGCCCGTTGCTGTTCGGCATGCGTGACCGGGTCAAGGATCTGGAACCGCTGCTGCGCCGTGCGCCGGAGTGGAGCGAGGCGCAATTGCGTGAGCTGCTGGCGGCGTATCTCGATCAATCGACGGACAGTTCGCTGGTCGACAGCTGGATCACGCGGCTGACCGCGCGGCGCAGTCGCAAGGAGACCCGCTGATGCAGTTGTCCGACTTGAAAAATGCCGGGCGCACGCCGAGTCTGCCGTTGACGGTTTCGCTCGCGGATGCGGCGGGCGTTGCCGATTTGCAGTTGCTCAGTCTGCTGCGGGTGTTGCCGGGGCAGCGTTACGTTGGTGCCGGTGTGTGGCGCGGGCGTCCGGTGCTGGCCAAATTGCTGGTCGGCAACAAGGCAGCGCGGCATTTTCAGCGTGAACTGGAAGGTGTGAAACTGCTCGCCGCCCAGGGCATGACCACACCGTTGCTGCTGGCCGACGGCCTGAAGGACGGCGAGGGTGGCTGGCTGCTGTTTGAATTCCTCGAAGGCGCCGAAAGCCTCGGCGATGCCTGGAACAAAGTCGAATCCTTGCCGGTGCTGGCCGACGAACAATCGGCGGTGCTGGCCGAAGCGCTTGGCGCCATCGGTCAATTGCACGGCAAAGGCCTGTGGCAGGAAGACCTGCACCTGGACAACCTGCTGCGCCACGGCGGTCAGCTGTATCTGATCGATGGCGCAGGTATCTGTGCGGAAAACGCCGGCCAGCCGTTGTCCCGGCAGAAAGTGCTGGAAAACCTCGGAGTGTTCTTCGCCCAGTTGCCCAAGTCGCTCGAGCCGTTCACCGAAGAATTGTTGGTGTATTACCTGCTGAGCAACAGCGAACACGCGCTGCCGCTGGAAGCCTTGCAAAAGCAGATCGACAAGGTGCGCGCCTGGCGCTTGAAGGATTACCTGATCAAGGTCGGTCGTGAGTGCACGCTGTTCAGCGTCAAGCGCGGCGCGTTCGGTCTGCGCTCGATTCGTCGTGAGGAAGAGCCCGCGATGTTGCCGGTGCTGGAGCAGGCCGATGCCTTGCTCGATCAGGGCCATCTGTACAAGACCGGCGGCGCGGCCAGTGTCGGCAAGGTCGAGGTTGCCGGGCGTCCTCTGGTGATCAAGCGTTACAACATCAAGAATTTTGCCCATTGGCTCAAGCGCTTCTGGCGTCCAAGCCGCGCCTGGCATTCCTGGCGCGAAGGCAATCGTCTGGCCTTCCTCGGCATCGCCACGCCAAAACCGTTGGCGGTGCTGGAAACCCGTTTTCTCTGGCTGCGCAGCAAGGCCTATCTGATCACCGAACATCTGGCCGGGCCGGACATCATCGAGCGCTTTGCGCCGTACGTTGAAAGCGGTGCGGCGCCGGAAAGCGAGTTGCAGGCGCTGGATCAGCTGTTTGCGCGGTTGATCGCCGAGCGCATCAGCCATGGCGACTTCAAGGGGCATAACCTGTTCTGGCAGGAAGATCGCTGGGCGCTGATAGATCTGGATTCGATGTGTCAGCACGGCTCGTTGGGCAGCTTCGCTCCGGCCTATGCCCTGGATCGTGCGCGCTTCATGCGCAACTGGCCTGAGAGCAGCGCGCTGTATCAGGTGATTGATCAGCGGTTGCCCAAAGATGTAGCGGGCACCGCGTGATTGTTTTCGCCAGCGCGTAAGACATTTCTGCAGTTGGATCCGGGTGAGGCATGTGGCGACAAATCCTTGTGACTTGTCCTACGGCCTTCCCGGAACCCATGAACTGCCCCTCGCAAAACCCCGATGCTAGTTTGCCCCGACGTTCCCGGAGGGCAAATCTTGAGCATCAAAAACGCTATAACTATCGGCGCATTTTCCCTGGCACTGTCCGGCTGCGGCACCGCCGTTACGGTGCTGCAGGACGATGAAGACGCCACGCGCGGCCTGCGTAAACAGAAGACTTACTGTCAGTCGATTCCGCGTATCTACAGCGGACTCGCCCACGATTTCTGCCTGCTGCACGCGCCGCCCGATCCTACCGGCATTCTGGTGCCGGTTGTCCTGCTCGATCTGACCCTGTCCGGTGTGTTCGATACGGCTTTTCTGCCGTACACGATCTATCGCCAGACGGTGGACGGGAATATCAGTGTTTATTGGCGACCAGGCCGTGGATAGGCCGATGGACAAGGGTTCAGTAGGTTGAAAGACATGGGGCAATTCGCACAGGGTCATTCCCGCCACGTTTACGCTATAATCCCGCCCTTTAGCTGTCTCTCGCCCGGTGCGAGGGCACATCATTTTTCAAGGCGCATCGCGCCTGAATGCAGACTAAAGAGGCTAGACCCCTGTGGCATTGACGATTCTTGGCCTGTCCGGCGCCCTTAGCCATGATCCTTCCGCAGCCTTGTACATCGACGGCAAGCTGGTCGCGGCGGCTGAGGAAGAGCGCTTCGTACGCGATAAACATGCAAAGAACCGCATGCCCTACGAATCGGCGAAGTTCTGCCTGGAGCAGGCAGGCATCAAGCCTTCCGACGTTGACGTGGTCGCGATTCCGTTCGCCCCGATCAGCATTTTCGGCAAGGCTCGCTGGCAGTACGCCAAGCGTTACTGGTACGCCCCGGACCGCGCACTCGACGCTATCCTGATGGGCAACCGTCGCTACAAGCGCTATCGCAACAAGATCGTCTGGTGCCTGGAGCAACTGGGCTTCGATCCGAAGAAAATCAAGATCGAACCGGTTGAACACCACCTGGCCCACGCCTCCAGCGCCTACCACTGCTCGGGTTTCAAAGAGAAAACCGCGATCCTCGGCATCGACGGCAAGGGCGAGTACGCCACGACCTTCTTCGGTTATGGCGAAAACGGCAAGATCCACAAGATCAAGGAATTCTTCGATCCGGACTCCCTCGGCGGCCTGTACGGCGCGATCACCGAGTTCCTCGGTTTCGACATGCTCGACGGTGAGTTCAAGGTCATGGGCATGGCGCCGTACGGCGACGCCAGCAAATACGATTTCTCGCGCCTGGCTTCGTTCGAAAACGGCGAGCTGGTGATCAACACCGACTACGCCAACGTGATCGGCCTGCGTCGCTATAAAGAGAAGGGCAAGGGTTACTACTTCTCGCCGAAGCTGATCGAGTGGCTGGGTCCGAAGCGCGAAGGCGACATCGCCGACGAGCCGTACATCCACTACGCCGCCAGCATTCAGGCACTGTTCGAAAAAATCGCGTTGCAGATGATCGACTACTACCTGGGCGACGTGCTCAAGGAAACCGGCAAGCTGGCCTACGCCGGCGGCTGTGCGTTGAACGTCAAGCTCAACCAGAAAATCATCGCCCGCGACGACGTCAAGGAACTGTTCGTACAGCCTGCCTCCGGCGATGCCGGCACTGCAGTCGGCGCAGCGGCCTATGTGTCCAACGCCCGTGGCGTGCCGGTCGAGAAGATGGAACACGTCTACCTCGGCCCGTCGTACAGCAATGAAGACGTGATCGCCGCGTGCGCCCGTCACGAGAACAAGCCGACCTGGCGCAAGCTCGACAACATGCCGGAGCAGATCGCCAAAATCATGGTCGATGGCAACCCGGTGGCCTGGTTCCAGGGCCGCATGGAGTTCGGTCCGCGCGCACTGGGTGGTCGTTCGATCATCGGTTGCCCGAGCGTGGCTGGCGTGGCTGACCGCATCAACCACCAGATCAAGTTCCGCGAGCGCTGGAGGCCTTTCTGCCCGTCGATGCTCGACACCGTTGCGCCACAGATGATCAAGATCGATCACCCGGCGCCGTTCATGACCTTCACCTTCGAAGTGGCTGAAGAGTGGAAGACACGCGTGCCGGAAGTCGTCCACGAAGACGGTACTTCCCGGGCCCAGGTGCTCAAGCGCGAATACAACCCGCGCTACTACGACATGATGAAGGCGCTGGAAGTGCTGACCGGCAACGGCGTGTCCCTGAACACTTCGCTCAACCGCCGTGGTGAACCGATGATCTGCTCGCCGACCGACGCCCTGAACATGTTCTTCGGCTCGGATCTGCAATACCTGATCATGGAAGACATCCTGGTGGTCAAAGAAGGCGCAAACGCTTATGACACGCTCGGCTGAACGCCATGTGCTGCAGTTCTGTCACGGCTATGACGGGCCGTTCCTCGACTGCGCACGGCAATACGCCAGCCTGTTTGCGGGCACCCGTTATCGGGTCACCACGGTCTTTCTGACCGGGGCCGCCGATAGCGAGGTGGCCGCAGCCTGCGCCTCCGCTGAAGTGTTGTTCATGGAATACAGCTCCAAGGCCATTCGTGGCCTGAAGCTGGGCGCCATCGGCGATCTGCGCAAGATCGCCGCTTCACGCAATTTCAGTTTCTGCATCGCCCATCGCTTCAAGCCGATCTACATCGCGTTGCTCGGCACTTCGCTGCCGGTGATTGGCGTGCATCACGCGTTTGGCGATTACAAACGCGGCTCGCGCAAACTCTTTGCGCAGATTTTCCGCAGGCGTCTGAGCCTGCTCGGCGTGTCCGATGCAGTGCGCGACGACATGCGCCGTTGCCTGCCGAAATGGCCGGCGGCGCGCATCCAGACCCTCTACAACCGCATCGATGTCTCGGCGTTGCAGATGAGTCAGGTGTCGGCCCGTGAAGCTCGCGAGACCCTCGGTCTGTCGGCGGATGCCTTCATTGTCGGCAACGTCGGTCGCCTGCACCCGGACAAGGACCAGGCCACGCTGCTGCACGGTTTTGCCGCGGCATTGCCCGGTCTGCCGGCCAACAGCCAACTGGTGATTCTCGGCAAAGGGCGTCTGGAACAAGACCTCAAGGAACTGGCCCGTGAACTGGGCATCGGTGATCGCGTGTTGTTCCTCGGCCAGGTGCCGGACGCGCGCAATTACTTCCGCGCATTCGATGTGTTTGCCTTGAGTTCCGACCACGAACCGTTTGGCATGGTGCTGCTGGAGGCCATGGCCGCCGGCGTGCCGTTGCTGGCCACGGCGTGTGGCGGGGCGAAGGAAGTGGTCGAAGGCGTGGGCATTCTGTTCCCGCTGGGTGACGCCGAGCATCTGGCCCAGGGTCTGAAACATCTGGCCGGCATGGACGAGCAGCAGCGTCGTCAATGCGCCGAAATGATGGTCGATCGTCTGCGCGAGCGCTTCTCCGACCGAGCTGTACGCGACACCTTCTGGCATTTGCCGCAAGTTACCGATCTGGCACCGAGGGGCTGATGCTCAACCGATTTCAAGGCTGGCGCGAACGTGGCTGGTCGCCCGTTGACGCCTCAACTTATGCACAGGCCTGGCAGCGTTTCGGCGGCAGCGTCGCGACTCATCCCATGGTGGTCGAGCGTCTGGCGGATCTGGCCGGCATCCCGGTGCGTTATCTGGCCTGGGAGCAGCGGGGCGACGTCAAAGCCGCGATCCCGACCTGGGGCCGCGACCTGGCCTTGTCCAAGGACGTGCTCAAGCGCAACGGCAAGAAAGGCTTGTTCGACCTCGGCAACGCCGAGCTGATCCTGCCGGCCGCCGTCGATGCCCAGGCCCCGCTGCGCCATCGCGGACGCTACCTGTCGGCGCTCAACGAAAACCGCTTCAGCGGCCTCAAGGTGCAGACCGAACAACTGGCCATGGCCCGTACCCCCGAAGAACTGTCGAAGAAGTTTCGCTACAACCAGCGCCGTGAACTGCGCCTGCTGGAAGAGGCGGGCGGTGTGGTGCGGCCGGTCAGCGACTTCTCGAGTGCGGAACTGGCAGCAATCTACTGCGACTTGTTTCAGCGTCGCTGGGGTTTTCCGGCCACTGGCGCGGCACGCATGGCCGAAGTCATCGAATTGCTGCGCGAATTGTTGATCGGCTCGGTGATCTTCCTCAACGACGCGCCGATTGCCATTCAACTGGTGTATCGCGTTGAAGCCCCGGAATGGATCAGCGTCGAATACATCAACGGCGGCGTCGACCCCGAAACCCGCGAATTCAGCCCCGGCAGCGTCCTGAGTTTCCTCAATACGCAAAGTGCCTGGGAGCATGCGCGGGCACTGGACAAGCCGCTGCGCTTTTCCTTCGGTCGTGCCGACCGTGAATACAAGGATCGCTGGTGCAATCCTGTGCCGGTCTTCACCGTATGAGTCAGCCCATGAGTCGCAAACAGCAATTGCTCAAGCGCCACCGGCGCAATAAACGCATCGGCCTGTTGATCGCACTGGTCGTGTTGATCGCTCTCGGTGTGCTGGTGGCCTGGTGGTTGCCGCTGGTGCTGGCAGTGGTTGGCTGGATCGCCCACGAAGCGTGGTTCGCCGATCACCTGTTCTATTCGCCGAAAGACGATTACCAATACAGCTTTCCGCCGTTTACCCCGCAGCCAAAAGTGCATTTGAACGGCGAGCAATTGCGCCTCGACGAAGGCGTGATGCTGATGGACGACGCTACGCTGATCCTCGCGGTGAAGGTCAAAAGCAGCTTTCTGGGACGCTTCTTCGATCCTCGGGTCGAGTTGGCCGGGGGCACCCATCCCGATGCGCAGACGTTCGAACGTGGCGTCAACGGTCTGCGTTATCTGAACCTCAGCGGGCAGGCGCAGGCCTTGTCGCAAGGCCAGTTGCGTCTGCGCGGGCGCTTTTGCCGGGTCTCCGGCGAGCCGGTGCTGTGGGCACTGGAGCAGCCGGACTACCGCCAGCAGCGGGTGATGGTCATCGCCCCTCACGCCGACGATGCCGAACTCGCCGCCTACGGTCTGTACAGCCAGGCCAGTGAAGCCTGGATCGTGACGCTGACCGCCGGCGAGATCGAAGCCGAACATTATCAACAGATGGGCCTGAACAAGGTCGAGGCGGCGCGGCTAAAGGGGCGCCTGCGTGCCTGGGACAGTCTTGCCGTACCGCGCTGGGCCGGCGTACCGCAGGAGCACTGCGTGCAGCTCGGGTATTTCTGCCTGCAACTGGCGGCGATGCAGGCTGCGCCGAATCAGCCGGTGGGTTCGCGGGAAGCTGATTTGAGTGATACACGGATGTTTCGTCAGCTGAATCCGTTTGCCTTGCCCGGTGATGCCGATGGCGCGCCGACCTGGAACAATCTGCTGGCCGACCTGCGTGACGTGCTGTCCCGCGCGCGCCCGGATGTAATCGTGCTGCCGCATCCGACGCTCGATCCGCATCCCGATCACATCTGCGCCCAGGACGCCGTGCTGGAAGTCTTGCGTGGTCTTGACTGGCAACCGGTCCTGCTCGGCTACGCCAACCACCTGCACGATAACGATCGCTGGCCGATGGGTGATAGCGGGCAAGGTATCGCCCTGCCGCCGACATTCGACTCGTCGCAACCGATGCAGCCATTGTGCGTGCCGTTGACGCTCTCGCAGCAACGTGACAAAGCCATGGCCTTGGGCATGATGCACGACCTGCAACCACCGGCTCCGTTCAAGCGTCGCCTGCGGCGCGGCCTGCAGCGCCTGCTTGCGGGGCGTGCGGGCTCGCCCTACGGTGAAAACGAATTTTTCCGCAAGGCTGTACGACGCCATGAACTGTTCTGGCGTTTATAGATGGTACGGGCCTGAAGTACGTCCGCTTTCGAGCGGAAAGACCTTCAGGCGTTGCTCTGTTTGCCTGTCGCGGCAAGGAAGACGATGAAAGTTTTATTTCTGGTGCAGAAAGATCAGCGGGCGATTCTGGATCGCTTGTACGAAGGTGTTGCGGCACATTGCGAGTGCGATTTGCGGTGGCTGAGCAGCGATGAACAGCGCAATCTGCGTCGCTATTTCCGGCGCGAAGTCGACGTTACGCAATATGACCGCATCGTGTTTTTCCTTCGTTTCAAGCAGGAAATCCGTCAGGTCGGATTTATCCGCACGATCCCCAATCTGGTGATTCTGGAACACGATGCCTACCAGAATTACATTCCGTGCAAATACACCGGCAAGTTCAGCGCGCATTACCGCCGCTTGCCGTGGGCGCGGGTGATCAGCTCCGGCTTCGTGGTCACTGAGCGCCTTCGTCAGGAGGGCTTCGACGCCGTCTTCGTGCCCAAGGGCTACGACCAGTCACAACTTGAAGATCAGGGGCGCGAGCGGGATATCGAGCTGGCTTTCGTGGGTAGCACCAACAGTGTTGCCTACAGCGGTCGCAAAGCCTTGCTCGACGAGTTGGGGCGCGTCGAGCCTCTGGTGGTTACCCGCACGAAGTCCGGAGAGGAATACCGCGACACGCTCAACCGGATCCGCTTTTTTGTCAGCGCCGACGTTGGCATGGGCGAATTCATGATCAAGAATTTCGAAGCGATGGCCTGCGGTTGTGTATTGCTGGCGTTTGATCAGGGGGCAGAGGAAAGTCAGGCCCTGGGGTTGAAGGACATGCACAACGTGGTGTTCTACAAGGACATCGCACAGCTTCAGGAGAAGCTGGCCGTATTGCGCAGCGATCCGGAACTGGCGCCGCGAATTGCGCGCAACGGTCGCGAGCTCGCGGTCAGTCAGTTCAGCTTTGCACGAATCGGCCAACGTATCGTCGAGGAACTTAAGCCAGAACTGCGGGCTCGTGCGCCGCTGAGCCTTCTGGAAAAGGTGCGTCTGAAGCTGGGCATTTGACAAGCACTACCCGGCAATCGATATTGCTGGCGACTTTTACCTAATTGAGATTCCGGTGCAATTTACTCAAGAAAGTGACATCACCCTGGTGGTCACCAGCTGTGGTCGAATGGATCTGCTCAAGATAACGCTTGAGAGCTTCGACCGGTTCAATACCGCTCCCATCCGTGAAGTGTTCATCACGGAGGATGCGGGGGATGAAGGTGTGCACGCTGTGATTCCTGCTCATTGGAAGGAGCATTGCACCGTATTCATCAATCGCCCGAAGCTGGGGCAGCTGGCATCAATCGACTTGGCTTACGCACATGTCACCACACCCTATGTCTTCCATTGCGAAGACGACTGGGAATTCTATCGCCCGGGATTTGTGGAAGACTCCAGGACCATTCTCGACCTGCGCCCGGAAATTCTGCAGGTCTGGCTGCGTAGCTATAATCATGACTTGCGGGTGCACAGTCCTTACATTCGGCTGGAGACGCGGGAGATCGTCGGCGGGGTAGCTTGTTACCCGTTGGTGTCCGACAAGCCTGAGTGGCAGGGCTTTTCGCTGAATCCTGGCTTGCGCCGGATGAAGGAATACCGCTTGTGCGCACCTTTTGCCGGATTCAGTGGGGAGAAGGCGCTGTCCATTCGCTACGCAGACTTGAATCTGACGGCCATGACGCTGGAAGCGGACGCCGTCATGCACACGGGTTTCGGTCTGCATGTGCAAACGGCTGTCGAGCGTCAGCGCAAGGCGCGCCGCAGTCGTCGCGAACAGATAAAGTTCGTATTGTCTTTGCTGTTGGGAGTCTGTATTGGCTGGTTCATCAATTAAATGCACCGCAGCTTTTTTCCAGAAACCCAGGTATTGGCTTCGTTCCCTATGAGTATTCTCAACGTCATGTGGGCCGGGGGTGCTCCGTTTGCCTCAACTCATAAGGTGCATCAACAGATCCTGTCTCGGGCCGCTTCGTCGGAGCCGGTTCAAACCTGGTTGCTTCAAGGCCGCGCCTGCGAAGGTGGGCTGAGCGTTGGCGAAGTGACGGAGTGGGGGCTGTCCTCCGCCCGGTTGAAAGGGCGGCATTTCTGGCGGCTGACGAGGCCCTGGATGCGTTCCAGATTTCACAAAGCCCTCAAAAACAGCGGTGCACGCGTGGTGCTCCTCGATGGCCTTGGCGTAGCACGTACATTGCTGCCTGTCATCGAAGCCATGCCCGACGTTCGTGCGGTGGTGGTCTTTCATGGTTCGACGCGGCTTCATCCTGTGGATCGCGCGCTCTTCAAACGAATTCCCTCCTCGCAACTGACGCTGGTTGCAGTCTCGAACACCCTCGCGGCGTCGTTGTGTCAGGACTTGCAGATTCAGGTCATGACGTTGCGCAGCGCTTTCGATCCTCTGGCGTTTCGTGCCGACCTTCTCCCTCGGGAGCAGGCGCGAGCGCGATTGGGTCTTGCGCTGGACAAACCGGTATTGGGAGCTGTTGGGCGACTGGTCGCGGGCAAGGGGTTTGGTTGCCTGCTCGACGCTTTCGCCGAAGCCTTGCTTCAGCGACCTGATCTGCAGTTGGTGATTCTCGGTGAAGGCACGGGGCGCGCTGTGCTGGAGGCGCGGATCGATGAGTTGCAATTGCGTGGCAAGGTCTTGCTGCCGGGGCATCTGGATGATGCGGCTCAGCTTTACCGGGCATTCGATTGGGTTGCCATGCCGTCGCTGAATGAAGGCCTGGGGCTGATCATGCAGGAAGCCGTCATGGCGGGTGTTCCGGTTTTATCCAGTGAGCTGGAGGTGTTTCGCGAACAGTTGGCCGATACCGGCTGGTATGCCCCCGTTCAGGATGTGGCCGCCTGGCGTGACGCGATCCTGAGGGCGTTCAGCGCATCGGCCGAAACAGTCGCCGCCGAGCAATATCAGGCGCTGGCGCCTGACCAGGCCTGGCTCGATTTCAGCCAGGCTGCCCACGACCTGCTTTCATGAAGGCATTACGGCCTTTTCCAGTGCGTGCATCGGAAAGGTTTCGTTCAGCTTCTCGCGTTCAATATAGCGAGCGAAATGCTGCAGGTTGCGCTTGACCAGATACCGGGGCAACGGCGCCCGCAAAAAACGCAAGTCTGCTACATCGATCAGGCCCATGCAGTTGTCGGGCGTCACCACAATGTTGCCCAAGTGCAGCGAACGAAAATAGATTCCCGATTCATGAAGATTGCGGATCAGACCGGCCAGGTCTGGCAATGCCTGCTGCCACGAAAAACCATCCTTGCTGGCAATCTGGCGCAAGGTCTCTCCCGGCAATGGCTGGTAGAGCACAGCTGTCATGCCAGGAGCTTGCAGTTTATAAAGCTGCAGGACCTGAAGGGTTGGAACGCCCAGTTTTTGCAGTCCGACGGCGTTATCGATGAAGCGTTTCGAGTAGGGGCGCCACAGTGCGGATGAAAAAAACCGTTTGCGGCGGAACAGTTTCAGAATATTCCCATCCTGCAACAGGTAGACTTTCGGCCCGTAGCTATCGGCCTCCAGGATTCTGGCACCGTCAATCATTTGATTCAAAGTGGCCTCTGGCAGCCGGGAAAATTGCATCGTGAAAAGCCTTGTGGGAAGAACGGGGCGCTGTGGCGGGCAATGATGCCGAAAAGTTTCAGCTTTAACCATGCCGGGCTGGGTGGGTGAACTCTATCAGGAGCAGTTTGATGCAAGAAACACGTTGGGCGAAAGCATGGATGTCGACAGGTCTGTTGTGGTTTCTGTTAGCCATTGCCATTGCGCCTACCAACAAAGCCTATCAGCAAGGCCTGGTCGTATTGCTCTGGATACCTGCGCTGGTCTTTTCCTGGTCTGCACGGGCCCGGCTCAGGGAGATGTTTCATGAACAGCGCTGGATCTGGCTGCCGATGCTCGGGCTTCTGGCCTGGTCTTTGATCAGTCTTTCATGGACGAACGCCGCGGACAGCGGGCGCGAGGCCAAGCGGTTGCTGTATATCGTGGTTTTTCTTCTGTTCTTTCCGGTTTTCGCCAATGGCAGACCCGACCGTGTGATTCGCATCATGCAATGGGGTGGCATCGGGCTGGCGGCCACGGCAATCGCGGCTATCGTCAAATTCTACCTTCTCGATGGCAATGTCCTGATGGCGCGCGTGGAAGGCCTGGGCGAGTTGGCCCATCCGATCCTCGGGGGCTATGTCATCGGCCTGGCGGCGGTATGGCTTGTTCTGTGGCCAACACAAACCGGGCGGATGCAGATTGTCTGGGTCATCGCGATGACGTTTCTGGGCATGTTCGTACTGCTCAGCCAGAGTCGCGGCGCCGCATTGGCATTGTTTCTCACGCTGCTTGCCATGCCGATCTGGTGCGGTGACCGCCGCAGCCGTGCAATTGCGGCGTGCGCGTTGGTTGTCGCCATGCTGGCTTTCGTGTTGTTCGAGCCGTTGGTCATGGCGCGCGGCGTTTCCTACCGGCCGCAGATTCTGATGGCCTGCCTGCAAATGATCGCCGAGCACCCCCTGCGTGGGCTGGGTCTTGGTGGCGACTACAAAGTGTTTGCTTCGGGCATGTATTTTGACCATGCCCATAATCTGTTCACCCATGTCGCTATCGAGCTGGGCCTGCCAGGCTTGCTGTTGTGGTGTGCAATCTGGATTGCCGTCTTGTGCCAGGCATGGAAAGCCCGGGAAACCCTCTACGGGCGGGGCATCATTGGCATTTGGCTGTTCTCGAGCCTGGCCATGCAATTCGACGCCGCCAGCCTGACCGGAACCCCAAGGGCCGAGTGGTTTGTAAGCTGGTTGCCTATTGGTCTGGCCAGTGTTTTGGTATGGGCTCGGGCCAATCCCGGTGCCTGTGATAAAATTTCGCGTTCTTCCTAATCAGTGAGCCCTACGATGAGTGACGTACCGCCCAAAGCGGAACAGGATTCCAGCCTGAAGATCTACTTTCGGCTGTTGGGGTACGTAAAGCCCTATATCGGCCTTTTCCTTCTGAGTATCGTGGGCTTCGTGATTTTTGCCTCCACCCAGCCAATGCTGGCGGGAATACTCAAATATTTTGTCGATGGCCTGAGCAATCCCGAAGCGGTGCTCTTTCCCAATGTTCCTTATCTCAAGGACCTGCAGTTGTTGATGGCCGTGCCGCTGCTGATCATTCTGATCGCTGCCTGGCAGGGGCTGGGGTCGTTTCTCGGCAACTTTTATCTGGCGAAAGTATCGCTGGGACTGGTGCATGACCTGCGCATCGAGTTGTTCAACAAACTGCTGGTGCTGCCCAATCGTTATTTCGACACCCATAATTCAGGGCATCTGATTTCGCGCATCACGTTCAACGTGACCATGGTGACCGGTGCCGCCACCGATGCCATCAAGGTGGTTATCCGTGAAGGCCTGACGGTGGTGTTTCTGTTCGCCTATCTGCTCTGGATGAACTGGAAGCTGACCCTCGTCATGCTGGCGATCCTTCCGTTGATTGCCTTAATGGTGGGGAGTACCAGCAAGAAATTCCGCAAGCAGAGCAAGAAGATCCAGGTGGCCATGGGCGACGTGACTCACGTGGCTTCCGAAACCATCCAGGGCTATCGCGTGGTGCGCAGTTTTGGTGGCGAGAGCTATGAAGAGCGCCGCTTTGCCGCCGCCAGCCAGAGCAACACCGACAAGCAATTGCGCATGACCAAGACCGGAGCGGTCTACACGCCCATGCTGCAGCTGGTGATCTACAGCGCCATGGCCGTGCTGATGTTCCTGGTGCTGTTCCTGCGTGGCGATGCCACGGCCGGTGATCTGGTGGCGTACATCACGGCCGCGGGTCTGCTGCCCAAGCCGATCCGGCAGTTGTCGGAGGTCAGTTCGACCATCCAGAAAGGGGTTGCCGGTGCCGAAAGCATTTTCGAGCAACTGGACGTAGAACCTGAAGTGGATAACGGTACGGTGGAGCGTGACCGGGTCAGCGGCCATCTGCAGGTACGCAACCTCAGTTTCACTTACCCGGGCACCGAGCGCGAAGTGCTGAAGAACATCAACTTCAGTGCGGCGCCAGGCCAGATGATCGCACTGGTGGGTCGCTCCGGTAGCGGCAAGTCGACTCTCGCCAGCCTGATTCCGCGTTTCTATCATCACGATATCGGGGAGATTCTGCTCGATGACGTCGAGATCGAAGATTACCGATTGCGCAACCTGCGTCGCCACGTTGCACAGGTCACCCAGCATGTGACCCTGTTCAACGACACGATTGCCAACAACATCGCCTACGGCGACTTGGCCGGTGCTCCCCGGGCCGATATCGAAAAGGCCGCTACCGACGCCTACGCAATGGACTTCATCTCGCAAATGCCCGAAGGCCTGGACACCCAGGTCGGGGAAAATGGCGTGTTGCTGTCCGGCGGTCAGCGTCAGCGCCTGGCGATAGCACGGGCGTTGTTGAAGAATGCACCGCTGCTGATTCTCGATGAGGCGACATCGGCACTGGATACCGAATCCGAGCGGCACATTCAGGCAGCGCTGGATCACGTCATGAAGGGCCGCACCACGCTGGTCATCGCTCATCGCCTCTCGACGATCGAGAAGGCCGATCTGATTCTGGTGATGGATCAGGGCCAGATTGTCGAACGTGGCACCCACGCACAGTTGCTGGCGCAGAACGGCTACTACTCGCGTCTGCATGCGATGGGCCTGGATGCTCCGGCTGAAGACATCGCCTGATCCCGACGACAGGATGGGACTGCCCCATCCTGTCGCCCTTCGGGGCGTGCAATGCGCTTCCGAGATATGTATCCGTTTCTTTACGCTTCTTGACCAAACTTGAATAAATCCCGGTAACACGCTTGTTAAGGTTCTCGAACGAACTTTGACTTCAATCGAGAGGGCCATCCCTTTCGCGTGGGTACTGCGATGCTGCAACGTTATCTCTGGAAGCTGTTGCCCAAGGCACAGCGGCAATTTCTGCTGGATCGACTGTCAGTCGTGGACCGTCAGGTCGTGAACAAGTCGATGTCTGCGAATCGGCACTACCCCCCATCGTTCGCGCAGCGTTCCTGTCTGTTTATCCACGTGCCCAAATGCGCCGGCAGCAGTATCTGTACGGCGATGTTCAACGGCAGGACTCCGGGTCACCTGCCGCTGTACTGGTACGAGCAGCAGTTTCCCGAGCAGTATGCCGCTGCGTACAAGTTTGCTTTCGTACGAGATCCTCTGGAGCGGGCGTATTCGGCTTATGCGTTTCTCCACGGCAATACGTTGAGCGGGCGTGATCATGCCGCGCAGCAACTGGTTCGGCAGTACCGGGACTTCGACGATTTCATTGCCCGCTGGCTGCATACGGAGACGATCTCGCGACAACTGCATTTTGCCGCACAGAGCGATTTTTTGACCGACTCGCTGGGCCATCTGGCCATGGATTTCATCGGCTATCAGGAGCACCTGGAGCGGGATTTTCAGATTGTCTGCGAGCAGTTGGGGATGGTGTGTCAGCTGCCACACGTCAACGTTTCCGTGCTGCGCCAGCCGACCAAGGCGCGAGAGTTCTGTACCTTGCGAACCCGGCGTCTGGTACGTCGGGTCTATCAACGTGACTATGAGTTGCTCGGTTATGAATGAAGTGTTGCCCGGTCTGGCGACCGCATCGGCCATTCGCCCATACAGCTTCACGCTGTCTGCTCGGGACAGAGCCGCGCTCAAGGCCCAGCATCCTCGCTGCCTGTGGCTGACCGGATTGTCCGGTGCCGGCAAATCGACGTTGGCCAACACCCTGGAAGTGCATTTGCATGAATTCGGCCTGCACACGTTTTTGCTCGACGGCGATAACGTGCGCAACGGTTTGTGCCGGGACCTGGGAATGGACGATGCGAGTCGTCGGGAAAATATCCGGCGCATGGCTGAAGTGGCCCGGCTGATGGTTGACGCCGGCCTGATCGTCATCGTCGCGGCGATCTCGCCGTTTCGGGCCGAGCGGGACGCTGCGCGGCAACTGTTTGCCGAGGGCGACTTTATCGAAGTGCATGTGAGCACGTCGCTGAAGGTGTGTGAGCGCCGGGACCCGAAAGGTCTGTACCAGGCCGTGCGAGAGGGCCGGATCAAGCAGTTCACGGGTATCGACAGCCCTTACGAAGAACCCTCGGCGGCGGAATGCCGGATCGATACGGAAACGGTCGAGCCGAGAGAAGCCTGCGAGCTGCTGGCGGCTTTTCTGCTTAAAAAATGAGCAAAAAAGCCAGCTGTTTCATCCTGTTGCAGCCGCCGCACAAGCCTTCGCCAACCCTGTGTTAATATCGCGCCCCTGTTCATTTTGTATGTGGGTTGCTCCATGAAGTTGTCCATGCCGCGATTCGATCAAGCCCCTGTCTTGGTGGTCGGCGATGTCATGCTCGACCGTTACTGGCATGGTGGTACCTCACGGATTTCCCCTGAGGCGCCGGTTCCTGTCGTTAAAGTCGAGCAAATCGAAGACCGCCCGGGCGGTGCCGCTAACGTTGCCTTGAACATTGCCGCGCTGGGTGCGCCGGCGTCGCTGGTCGGTGTGACCGGTGACGACGAAGCCGCCGACAGCCTGAGCAACAGCCTCAAGGGTGCGGGCGTGCGAGCCTTGTTCCAGCGCATCGCGCATCAGCCGACCATCGTCAAGCTACGGGTCATGAGCCGGCACCAGCAATTGCTGCGTATCGACTTCGAAGAACCGTTCGCCACCGACGCACTGGCCCTCGGCGCGCAGGTCGACGATCTGCTCGAAGGCATCAAGGTGCTGGTGCTGTCCGACTACGGCAAGGGCGCCCTGAAAAACCATCAGGCGCTGATCCAGGCCGCCCGTGCCAAAGGCATTCCGGTGCTGGCCGACCCGAAGGGCAAAGATTTCTCGATTTACCGTGGCGCGAGCCTGATCACCCCGAACCTCAGCGAGTTCGAAGCCATCGTCGGCGGTTGCGCCGATGAGCACGAGCTGGTGACCAAAGGCGCAACGCTGATGCACGACCTGGATCTCGGCGCGCTGCTGGTGACCCGTGGCGAACACGGCATGACCCTGTTGCGTCCGGATCATCCGGCGCTGCACCTGCCGGCTCGGGCCCGTGAAGTGTTCGACGTGACCGGTGCCGGCGACACAGTGATTTCCACCCTGGCGGCCGCAATTGCCGCTGGCGAAGAACTGCCGCACGCGGTGGCGCTGGCCAATCTGGCGGCGGGCATCGTGGTCGGCAAGTTGGGTACCGCGGCGATCAGCGCCCCGGAACTGCGTCGCGCCATTCAGCGTGAAGAAGGTTCCGAGCGTGGCGTGCTGGGTCTGGAGCAACTGCTGCTGGCAGTCGCCGATGCCCGTGCGCACAACGAGAAAATCGTGTTCACCAACGGCTGCTTCGACATCCTGCACGCCGGCCACGTGACCTACCTCGAGCAGGCGCGGGCCCAGGGCGATCGCCTGATCGTCGCGATCAACGACGATGCTTCGGTCAGCCGCCTGAAAGGGCCGGGCCGTCCGATCAACAGCGTTGACCGGCGCATGGCGGTTCTCGCCGGTCTCGGCGCGGTGGACTGGGTGATCAGCTTCGCTGAGGGCACCCCGGAAAACCTGCTGCGCGAGGTCAAGCCGGACGTGCTGGTGAAGGGCGGCGATTACGGCATCGACCAGGTTGTCGGCGCGGATATCGTCAAAGCCTACGGCGGCACCGTTAAAGTGCTGGGGCTGGTGGAAAACAGCTCGACCACGGCGATTGTGGAAAAAATCCGCAAATCCGAGTGATGCAAACATAAAGACCGCGCCTGTGATGACTCTCCGGAGTCACTCGCAGGCGCGGTCTTTTGCCGTTCAGGAGTTCACTTTCTTGCGTGGCACGATCTTCTTCAGCAGTTGCTTGGCCTTGCCGCGCAAGCGCGCCAGCCCGGTGTCCTTGGGCGGTGGGGTCAGACCCTGCTGGCGCAGCCAGTCCTTCCAGCGAATACGCTCGTCGCGCACCAGCCAGCCGTCCTGCCGGGCGAAACTTTCCGCCAGGTACAGACCGCGAGTGCCCGCCGGGTACAACTGACCTTTCTTCAGCGTGTACAGCTCGGGCAGCGGTTCGCCGTCCTGCAACGGCATCAAGTACAGATCGGGGCGCTTGCGGTCGAGTCGGGCGACCAGTTGATCGCCTTCCAGCCGTTCATCGACATGGAACAGGCTGAGGTTCTTGGCTTCCTTGGGCACGTCCAGCCGCAGGTCGTAGATCAATTGCAGGGACGCGGTCGGCAAATGCACGTAGGCCCGCGGCCGTTCAAGCAATTGCAGATTGGCGCAGCGCACCGGCCGTGCCGAACCGGACAGCGGCGTCAGGCGAAAGGGCAGAGCCTCGCGATAATGCAGCGCCGAGGCATACGGCGCCGGCAGCCAGGTGTCATTGAAGCGCCCGCCGAGCCAGCCTTCCGGGGTTTCCAGCAGGCATTCTTCGGCGATCTCCTGGATCGCTGTGTGCAGCGGAATGTTCAGCTCATGGGCCGGCACGTAACCGGAAATCAGCTTGAGCACCACATCGCCGCGATCCTGCCGACGCTGGCGCACCAGCACCCAGTAATCGCGATTCTGCCAGTGCAGCGTCAGGCGCACCGAGACGCCGAGGTTGGCCAGCTCCAGCGCAAACCGCTCGGCGTCAGCCACGTTGACCGGTTTGCGTCGCTGCAGGGTCTGGGCGAAATTCAGCGGCATGCCGACGCTCTGGTAGGTCAGGCCTTCCGACGTGGCTTCGACGAACAGCGGCAGCGTCTTGAAGTTGCTCGGGTTCTTTCTGATGAGCGTACGCGGCATGTCGGCTCCTGCTTAAGGCCGCGAGGCGGCGTCAGTGACCACGAAGGACCTGGGCAACGGTCGCAACGTTATGGGCGAGGTGCAGCGGATTGATTGTCCCGACAATGGCACTGGCCACGCCGGGCTGGGCGAACAGCAACTCGAAGCTGGCTCGCACCGGATCCACGCCGGGACTCAGGCACACATGACCGCTGGCCAGTGCCTTTTTCACCAGAATGGCTTTGCCGTGGGCAGCAGCATAGTCAATGACCGCCTTCTCGTTTTGTTCGTTCAAATTGTAGGTGACCATCGCACAGTCGCCTTGCTCCAGTGCTTTGAGGCCACCGTCGACGGTTTTGCCGGAAAAGCCGAAGCCGCGAATCTTGCCCTCGGCCTTGAGTGCCGCGAGGGTTGCGTAGACTTCGCTGTCGTTGAGGATCGCCAGATCGTTACCGTCGGAGTGCACCAGCACCAGGTCGATAAAATCGGTTTCAAGACGTTGCAGGGTGCGCTCCACCGACATCCGAGTGTGAGCGGCGCTGAAGTCGTGGGTCGACTGGCCGTCGACAAATTCTTCGCCGACCTTGCTGACGATCACCCAGTCCTGACGCTGACCGCGCAGCAACGGGCCGAGACGTTCCTCGCTGCGGCCATAGGCCGGTGCGGTGTCGATCAGGTTGATGCCCAGCTCCCGCGCCTGCTTGAGCAACATGCGCGCGGCGTCGTCGTCGGGAATCTGGAAGCCGTTGGGGTATTTCACGCCCTGGTCGCGGCCGAGTTTGACGGTGCCCAGGCCCAGTGGCGAAACCAGCAGGCCGGTGCTGCCCAGTGGGCGATGCAGATCGTGCAGGGTCGGCAGGCTCATGGCAGCAGTTGCTCCCAGGCGGGAACACCCATCGGTGGTTTTGGCAGCTCGGGCAGCGGAGCCGGGTGGCTTGGCTGGATGCCGTCGCGTTCGAGGGACGCGATCACGCGGTCAGCGAAGTCTGGCGCCAGGGCCAGTTTGGTTGGCCAGCCGACCAGCAGGCGACCTTCTTCAGCGAGGAAGGCGTTGTCTGGACGGGTAAGACCGGTTTGCAGCGGTTCGGCGCGATCGACGCGCAGGGTCGCCCATTGCACGGTGCTCAGGTCGATCCATGGCAACAACTGGCCAAGTTCTTTTTTAGCGGTGGCGATCTGTTCGGCCGGCTCACGGGCCACGCCTTCGGACTCGGCAATGTCGCCGCCCAGATACCAGACCCACTGGCCGTCAGCGGCCGGGTGGGTGGTCACGGTGATGCGCGGCTTGGTGCCGCCACCGAGGCAGTGCGCGTACAGCGGCTTCAGGCCCGGGCCTTTCGCGATGATCATGTGCAGCGGCCGGCGTTGCATGGCCGGATGAGTCAGGCCCAAAGCAGTCAGCAGGTCGGCGGTACCGGCACCGGCGCTGAGGACGATGCGCTGGGCACGGATCTCACGGCCGTCGACTTTCAGGCCAACCAGCACGCCGCTTTCCAGCAGCGGCTCGATGGTCTGGCCGGCGAGCAGACCGTCACCCGACAGGTCGGCCAGACGCTGGATCAGGCTCGGCACGTCGATCACCAGTTCGGCGAGGCGGTAGACCTTGCCCTTGAAACGCTTGTCTTGCAGGGCCGCCGGCAGTTGATCGCCCTTGACCTGATCGACCCGGCCACGCACCGCTTTGCTGGCGAAGAAACTGGTCAGATTGCCAGCGAGGGTGCCCGGCGACCACAGGTAATGGGCTTCGGACAGCAGGCGCACGCCGGTCAGGTCCAGTTCACCGTTGCCGGCCAGGGCTTCACGCCAGCGGCGCGGCATGTCGGCGATGGCTTCCGAGGCGCCGGTCAGTGCACCGTGCAGCGCGTACTTGGCGCCGCCGTGAATGATGCCCTGGGACTTCACACTCTGCCCGCCGCCGAGGCTGGCGCTTTCCACCAGCACGGTCGAGAAACCCTGGCGACGCAGGCGCGCGTTCAGCCAGAGACCGGCGACACCCGCGCCGACAATCAGCACGTCGGTGGAAATTGGAGATGGCATGCAACGACCTCAGTGTTCAAGACGAGGGCGCAGTATACAGACTCGGGGAAAAGGGGATTTGTCGATGATCAATGGAGGGAGGGCAGCCCTTGCCGGCGCAATTGCCTGCAAGGGCTCAGGTCAGGATCAATGGCCGGCCGTTTTCGAGAACAGCTGAATCACCACCACGCCGAGCACGATCAGCGCCATCCCGAGCATCGCCGGGATATCCAGCTTTTGCCCGTAGATGAACAGCGCCGCGACGCTGACCATCACGATGCCCATGCCGGCCCACACCGCGTAGGCCACGCCCACCGGCACGCTGCGCACCACCAGGGTCAGCATCCAGAACGCGATGGCGTAGCCGACGATGACCAGCACCAGTGGCAATGGCGTGCTGAAGCCTTTGACGGCTTTCATCGAAACGGTTGCGATCACTTCGGCACAGATGGCGATGGCCAGGTAGACGTAAGCGTTCATGTTCAAATCCTCGTGTGTAGCGTTGCTTTCTGAGGCGGCATTCTAGTGACTCCCCAGATGGGGTAAAGTCATTACCTATCTGTTTGCAAGATGGGTTGGCCGATGAGCATGCAGTGGAATCTGGAGCAGTTGCGGGTGTTCGTCGCGGTGGCCGAACAGCGTTCGTTTTCCGCCGTGGCGCGTCAGCAACGCAAGGCGCAGTCGGCGATCAGCAGCGCGATTGCCATGCTCGAGGACGATCTCGGTGTCAGTCTGTTCGAGCGTAGCAGTGGTCGCCAGCCGAGTCTTACCGAAACGGGTGAAGCCTTGCTTGAAGAGGCGCGTGAAGTGTTGCGTCAGTGCGAGCGCCTGAACGGTCGGGCCGTGGCCATGATGCGCGGGCAGGAAGCGCAACTGCGGGTAGCCCAGGACGAAGCGATGCCTTATCAGGCGCTGGTGGAAAGCTTCGGCGCGCTGGCCGAGCAGTTTCCCAGTCTTGAGGTGCAACTGACCAGCGCCGCCCAAGGCGAGGTTTCGCGCAAACTGGTGGAGCGCCGTGCCGATCTCGGATTGCTGTTCTATCACGACGAAATCCCCGAAGCGCTGGAGCGCCGGGTGCTGGGCAGTGTGGAAATGGTCACCGTCTGCGGGGTCAATCATCCGCTGGCGGCGCAGTCACGGGTCAACTGCCAGCAACTGGCTCAGCATCGGCAATTGCTGATGTCGACTCAGACCAGCGTCTATCCCGGCAGCGAACCGGCCAGTCCGCAGGTCTGGCGTGCCGACAGTTTCTACGTGATGGCCGAATGGCTGGTGCGCGATCTCGGTTGGGCCTGGCTGCCGCGTCACGTGGTGCAGTACTCGGCGTATCAGGGCCTGATGGTGGAACTCGACAGCGAATGGACGCCGCCGGCGCTGGTGGTGGAGCTGGTCTGGCGCCGCGACGAACCCCTCGGGCCAGCCGCCCGTTGGCTGGCGGAGCGATTTGCCATACACCTGCGGGCGATCGGCGGCAAAAGCCGATAAACTCCGCCGCCATGAATAGAACTCTCTACACCGCGCTGTTTTATCTGGGGCTGCCATTGGTGGCGATTCGGCTGTGGCTGCGCTCGCGCAAGGCGCCGGCGTATGCCAAGCGGATTGGCGAACGATTCTCCTACGGCATGCCGAGCCTGCAACCGGGCGGCATCTGGGTTCACGCCGTGTCGGTGGGCGAGAGCATCGCCGCCGCGCCGATGATCCGTGCACTGCTGCAACGTTATCCACAGCTGCCGATCACCGTGACTTGCATGACCCCGACCGGCTCGGAGCGCATTCACGCGTTGTTCGCCAACGAGCCGCGCATCCAGCACTGCTATTTGCCGTATGACTTGCCCTGCGCGGCGGCGCGTTTTCTGGATCGCGTGCAGCCGAAACTGGCGGTGATCATGGAAACCGAACTGTGGCCCAACCACATTCACCAATGCGCCAAACGCAGGATTCCGGTGGCGCTGGCCAACGGGCGCCTGTCCGAACGTTCGGCCAAAGGCTATGGCCGATTCAGCAAACTGACCGCGCCGATGCTCGCCGAGATGAGCCTGTTCGCCGTGCAGACCGAGGCCGAAGCCCAGCGCTTCCGCGATCTCGGTGCGCGCCCGGAGACGGTCGAAGTCACCGGTTCGATCAAGTTCGACCTGACCATCGACCCGCAACTGCTGCAACGCGCTGCTCAACTGCGCGGCCAATGGCAGGCGCTGGAGCGACCGGTATGGATCGCCGCCAGCACCCATGAAGGCGAAGACGAGGTGGTGCTGAACGCTCACCGTCGTTTGCTGGCCAACCATCCCGATGCGCTGCTGATTCTGGTGCCGCGTCACCCCGAGCGTTTCAACTCGGTGTTCGAGTTGTGCCAGCGTGAAGGCTTTGCCACGGTGCGTCGTTCGACCGGCGCGAGCGTCGATGCTGCAACGTCGGTGCTGCTCGGCGACACCATGGGCGAATTGCTGTTTCTCTACGCCCTGGCCGATAGCGCGTTTGTCGGCGGCAGCCTGGTGCCCAACGGCGGCCACAATCTGCTGGAACCGGCAGCGCTGGCGAAACCGGTGATCAGCGGCCCGCACCTGTTCAACTTCCTTGACATCGCCGCGCAACTGCGCAGCGCCGGAGCCTTGGCCGAAGTGGATGATGCCGAAGGTCTGGCGACAGAAGTGCAGCGTCTGTTCGAGTTGCCGCGCGACGCACAGCGCATGGCGGAAGCCGGGCTGAGCGTGATGCGCCGCAATCAGGGCGCGTTGCAACGCTTGCTCGATGGCCTGGGAAGGTTGATCGACCGTCCATAAAAAACGCAGCCTCAGGGCTGCGTTTTTTGTTTAAGGCCGGGCCTTGAGCTGCGCTTCCGCAGCCTTGGCCAGATCCGGCGGCAGGAAGTCCTTGTCCGGGTTGTAGTCGGCTTTCAGATAACGCGTCAGATCCTGCAAATCACCCGGGTTCAACGTCCCCGCCGCCTGCTTCAGCCGCAGATTGTCGAGGATGTAGTCGTAGCGAGTGTTGTTGTAGTTGCGTACCGAAGTGTAGAGCTGACGCTGGGCGTCGAGCACGTCGACGATGTTGCGCGTCCCCACCTGGTAACCGATTTCCGTGGCTTCCACCGCACTCTGGTTGGAGATGATCGACTGCCGGCGCGCCTGCACCTGCTCGACGTCGGTGTTCACCGCGCGGTGCAGGTTGCGGGTGTTCTCGACGATCTGCCGGCGCAGGCCTTCACGTTGCTGTTCGGTCTGATCCAGTTGCGCGTAAGACTGGCGCACCTGGGAGCTGGTGAGGCCGCCGCTGTAGATCGGAATGTTCACCTGCAACGCCAGGGTGCGTTGTTCGACGTTGCCGCCATACGGCGTGCCGAAAGCATTCGGGTTGCTGAAGCCAAACGAATCGTTGTCGCCTTTCTCGTACTTCGCCACAGCGTCGAGGGTCGGCAGGTGGCCGGCCTTGCGCTGTTTCAAAGTCTGTTCGGCGGAGCTGACCGCATAGTTGCTGGCCAGCAGATTGAGGTTCTGTTTTGCGGCGGTATCGACCCAGGCCTTGGCGTCGTTCGGCGCCGGCGGCAGGATCGGCAACGTGTGGACGATGCCCTGGATCGAGTTGTACTGGCGGTTGGTCAGGGTGATCAGCGCTTCGAACGCATCATCGACCTGACGCTGGGCGACGATCCGGTTGGCCCGTGCTGTGTCATAACTGGCTTGCGATTGCAGCACGTCGGTCTTGTCCGACAGACCCACATCGAAGCGCTCGTTGGACTGGTCGAGCTGGCGCTTGAACGCGGCTTCCTCGGCCTTGGTCGAGGCCAGGTTGTCCTGGCTGCGCAGCACGTTGAAGTAGCTTTCGGCGGTTTGCAGGATCAGGTTCTGCTCGGTGGCCGAAAGTTGCAGCGCGGCCTGCTCGTTGACGTCCTTGGCGGCCTGGTACTGGAACCAGCGGTCGGCGCGGAACAGCGGTTGCGCCAGCGTCGCCTGATAGGAGTGCGCGCTGCGATTGGCGATGGCCGAGGGCTGGTCGATCGAAGTGCGCACGTTGGCGACTTCAGCGCCGCCGGACAGGTTCGGCAGTAGCCCGGCGCGGGCCTGGGGCACCACTTCTTTCTGCGCACCGTACTGGGCGCGGGCAGCGGCCAGGTCGGCGTTGTTGTCGACGGCTTCCTGATAGACGCTGACCAGATCGGTCCTGGTCGATAAAGGCGCTTCTGCTGCCCAGGCCGTTGCGGTGGACGCACAAGACACGGCGACAGCCAGTGAGAGTTTGCGCAGCATGAGGCGATCCCTAGCATGAATATTATGGAAGTAATCCGGGCGCCAAAGGTAAGGCGCGGCCCATGCAGCGTCAAGGCGCAGCATGGCGTAGCGAGTGTAGTAGCGCAGGCGGCAGGCAACAATCTGCCAATTGCGCCATTCATCATGGTGTTTACCGCGGTGTTGGCGTTCTTTGCCGGTTGTGTCTAGACTGGCCGGGTTCTTGTCGGGGTGCCTTGCTATGAGGCTGAGATCGAATAATTTCGGATCCCGTTGAACCTGATCAGGTTAGCGCCTGCGTAGGGAACAAGATTTCTCGTCACCCGGCGAGTCCTCTTGTGCTTCGTCCGGGATATTGTTCGACAATCGAACGCTCGACGACGATGCACAGCACCAGTCCTGGTGCGTCCGTGCCTTTCAGGTTCTGCTCCGACAATCCACTGCCTGGATGCTGTCTGGAGAGCCCGTGATGACTACAAAATCTAAAAACGCGATCAACCTGAGTGACTCGGCCAAGGTCGACGAGCAGTCGGTTCAACCGTTCACCCGTTCGCAAAAAGTCTACGTTCAGGGCTCCCGCCCGGACATCCGCGTGCCGATGCGCGAAATCACCCTCGATGTGACCCCGACCGACTTCGGCGGCGAAATCAACGCGCCGGTCACCGTCTACGACACCTCCGGCCCGTACACCGATCCGAATGTGGTGATCGACGTGCGCAAAGGTCTGGGCGACGTGCGTTCGGCGTGGATCGACGACCGTGGCGACACCGAGCGCCTGCCAGGCCTGAGCTCGAACTTCGGCCAGGAGCGTCTGGCCGATCCGGAGCTGACCAAGCTGCGCTTCGCCCACGTCAACAACCCGCGCCGCGCCAAGGCCGGGGCCAACGTCAGCCAGATGCACTACGCCCGCAAAGGCATCATCACCGCCGAGATGGAATACGTTGCCATCCGCGAAAACATGAAGTTGCAAGAGGCCCGCGCTGCCGGTCTGTTGAAGCAGCAGCACGCCGGCCACAGCTTCGGCGCGAGCATTCCGAAAGAAATCACCCCTGAATTCGTTCGCGAAGAAATCGCCCGTGGTCGCGCGATCATTCCGGCCAACATCAACCACGTCGAACTGGAACCGATGATCATCGGCCGTAACTTCCTGGTGAAGATCAACGGCAACATCGGCAACAGCGCGCTGGGTTCGTCCATCGAAGAAGAAGTGGCGAAACTGACCTGGGGCATTCGCTGGGGTTCGGATACGGTGATGGACTTGTCCACCGGCAAGCACATCCACGAAACCCGCGAGTGGATCATCCGCAACTCGCCGGTTCCGATCGGCACCGTGCCGATTTATCAGGCGCTGGAAAAGGTCAACGGCGTCGCCGAAGACCTGACCTGGGAGCTATTCCGCGACACGCTGATCGAGCAGGCCGAGCAGGGCGTCGACTACTTCACCATCCACGCCGGCGTGCTGCTGCGCTACGTGCCGCTGACCGCCAAACGCGTCACCGGCATCGTGTCCCGTGGCGGTTCGATCATGGCCAAGTGGTGCCTGGCGCACCACAAAGAGAACTTCCTCTACACCCACTTCGACGAAATCTGCGAAATCATGAAGGCCTACGACGTCAGCTTCTCGCTGGGCGACGGCCTGCGTCCGGGCTCGATTGCCGACGCCAACGACGAAGCGCAATTCGGCGAACTGGAAACCCTCGGCGAGCTGACCAAGATCGCCTGGAAGCACGACGTGCAATGCATGATCGAAGGCCCGGGCCACGTGCCGATGCAGTTGATCAAAGAGAACATGGACAAGCAGCTGGAATGCTGCGACGAGGCGCCGTTCTACACCCTTGGCCCGCTGACCACCGACATCGCACCGGGTTACGACCACATCACCTCGGGTATCGGTGCGGCGATGATCGGCTGGTTCGGTTGCGCGATGCTCTGCTACGTGACGCCGAAGGAGCACCTGGGTCTGCCGAACAAGGATGACGTGAAGACCGGGATCATCACCTACAAGATCGCCGCTCACGCCGCGGACCTGGCCAAGGGACATCCGGGCGCGCAGATCCGCGACAACGCCTTGAGCAAGGCGCGTTTCGAATTCCGCTGGGAAGACCAGTTCAACCTCGGTCTGGACCCGGACACCGCCCGTTCGTATCACGATGAAACCCTGCCGAAGGACTCGGCGAAGGTCGCGCATTTCTGTTCGATGTGCGGGCCGAAATTCTGCTCGATGAAGATCACTCAGGAAGTCCGCGAATACGCGGCCAACCAGCGGATCGACGCGGTCGACGTGGACGTCGCCCAGGGCCTGGCGGAACAGGCCGAGCGGTTCAAGAAGGAAGGCAGTCAGCTGTACAAGAAAGTCTAGCCACGAGCGGCAAGCTACAAGCTACAAGAGGAGAAGCAGTCCGCATATCGCTTCTGACTTGTAGCTTGCAGCTTGCAGCTTTTTTCTGCTTCTCTGTGAGAAACGTCCTTGAGCATTCAACCCGGTACTTATTCCCCCGACCTCGCCGTGCCCGCCAATCAGCGTGTGTTCGGCGGTCGCGATCTGTTTTCCCTATGGTTTTCCCTCGGCATCGGCCTGATGGTCTTGCAGACCGGTGCGCTGCTGGCGCCGGGGCTGGGCCTGTCGGGATCGCTGCTGGCGATCTTCCTCGGCACCCTGGTCGGTGTCCTGTTGCTGGCTGCCGTCGGCGTGATCGGCAGCGACACCGGCCTGTCGTCGATGGCTGCGCTGAAACTCAGCCTCGGCAGCAAAGGCGCGAGCCTGCCGGCGTTGCTCAACCTGCTGCAATTGATCGGATGGGGCTCGTTCGAAATCATCGTCATGCGCGATGCGGCCAGCCTGCTCGGCACCCGTGCGTTCAGCGAAGGCTCGCTGTGGGCCAGTCCGATGCTGTGGACGCTGTGCTTCGGTGCATTGGCGACCTTGCTCGCGATCAGCGGGCCGTTGACGTTCGTGCGCAAGATCCTGCGCAAATGGGGCATCTGGCTGATTCTGGCCGCGTGCATCTGGCTGACCTGGAACCTGTTCGCCAAGGCCGATCTTGCCGCCTTGTGGGCACAGGCCGGGGATGGCTCGATGTCGCTCGCCGTGGGCTTCGACATTGCGATTGCGATGCCGCTGTCGTGGCTGCCACTGATTGCCGACTACTCGCGTTTCGGCAAGAAGGCGAAGAACGTGTTCGGCGGTACGGCGATCGGTTTCTTCATCGGCAACTTCTGGCTGATGAGCCTCGGCGTCGCCTACACCCTGGCCTTCGCGCCGAGCGGTGAAGTCAACGCGCTGCTGTTGGCGCTGGCCGGTGCAGGCCTCGGGATTCCGCTGCTGCTGATTCTGCTGGACGAGTCGGAAAACGCTTTCGCCGACATTCACTCGGCAGCGGTTTCCAGCGGGATTCTGTTGCGTCTGAAAGTCGAGCATCTGGCGTTGGCCATCGGTGTGATCTGCACCCTGATCGCCTTGCTCGCGCCATTGGCGCAGTACCAGAACTTCCTGCTGCTGATCGGTTCGGTGTTCGCGCCGCTGTTCGGCGTGGTGCTGGTGGATCACTTCATCCTGCGCAAGCGCAGTGCCCAGGTGGCGTCGGCCGCGTTGCGCTGGCCGGCACTATTGGCCTGGCTGGGTGGCATCAGCACCTATCACTTGCTGGCCAATCTGTATCCGGATGTCGGCGCGACCCTGCCGGCGCTGGTGCTGGCAGGGCTGCTGCAACTGGTGCTCGGTCGGGCTTTCAGTTACGGCCGGGAAACAGCTCGGGCTTGAGAATGCCGTTCAGGCGCGGGTAAGGGATCTTCAGTTCGACGTGGCCCAGCGCATAAGGCGCGATGGTGGTCACGTCGTACTTGAGGATCACGCCGCCGTAGGTCAGCGCCACGTTCGGGGTTTTAACGAATGGCCAGCTCTTCACGAACTCCGGTTCCTGATCGAGCTTGGTGCTGATCAGCCAGCTGTTGTGCGCCACTTGCGCGGCTTTCCAGAATGCCTCTTCCTGACCTGGCAGCAACATATCCGCCAGGGTCAGTACCTTGTGCTGCTGACGCGAATAGTTGATGAAACCGCGGCCCGGCGTACCGTGGGCGCCGCCGGTGTCCAGGTAGCTCGACGTTTCGATGATCACCAGACCGTCATGCTGCTCGCGTACTTTCGCCTGCAAATAGCTGCTGTTGCGCGGGCCGGCGTTGGCCAGGAACTGCTCGCGATACGCTGCCAGCGTCGGCGCTACGGGGGCGTTCGGTGCGGTGCGGGTCATCTGCAGCAGGCGTTTTTCGATGATGCCGTCCAGCGCCGGTTCTGCCGGGAAGCGCAACGTATCGATGTTCACCAGCGGGCAGTCCGGGTTGGAACAGCCCGGTTTCAGCGTTTCCGAGGCGTCGCGGGTGGTTTCCAGCGGCGTGCGGTAGTTGGGCTGGAACAGGCTGGCGCAGGCGCCCAGGGTCAGGGCGATGGCGGCCACGGAGGCGATTTTGAAAAGCGACATGGGCGTCCTTTCTGAAGCAGGGGAAGGCAAAAAGTTACCGCTTCGACTCTCAACGAAGCGGTCAGTTCGCCACTAAGCTAATTAGAGTGGGTTTCGCCTCCACCGTCCATCCCGCTGACAGTAAAGGGGCTGCATCAAACGTCACCGGCGCGTTAGGATGGCGCGAAGTCGAGGTCGCAGGTAAGGCGCCTCGTATTGGATTTGCAGTAAAGAGGATGCTCATGACCGATTTTGCCAAAGCCATTCCGACCGCCGTCGATATCGTGCGACGCGAGCAGTGCTACAAGGGCTTCTACAAGCTCGACCGTCTGCACTTGCGCCACGAACTGTTCGCCGGTGGCATGAGCCGCGAAATCAATCGTGAAGTGTTCGTGCGCCACGATGCGGTGTGCATGCTGCCCTACGATCCGCAGCGCGATGAAGTGGTGCTGATCGAGCAGTTTCGCGTCGGCGCGATGGGCAAGGCCGATAACCCGTGGCTGGTGGAGCTGGTCGCCGGTCTGATCGACAAGGACGAACAGCCGGAAGAAGTTGCTCACCGCGAGGCACAGGAGGAAGCTGGGCTGGACATCAAGGCCCTGTGGCCGATGACCAAATACTTTCCATCGCCGGGTGGCAGCAACGAGTTCGTACATTTGTATCTGGGGCGTTGCAGCACCGAAGGCGCGGGCGGCCTGCATGGGCTGGAGGAAGAAGCTGAAGATATTCGCGTCACGGTCTGGGCCTTTGAAGATGCCTTGCAGGCCGTACGTGACGGACGGATTGCCAATGCGGCGAGCATCATCGCCTTGCAGTGGCTGGCGCTCAATCGCGCCGAAGTGAGGGGGCTATGGTCGTAAACAAGCTGCGCGATCGCTACCGCGTCGACCTCGTGGGCCTGCAAGCCGCCTGCGAGGCGAACTACGCGCGCCTGATGCGACTGTTGCCGGACATGCGCAGCGACCCCGAAGCGCGGCGCATCGCCGTGACCCAGGGCGACCAGATGCTCGGCGTGCTGACTCTGGAAGTGCTGCAGGCCTGTCCGTACACCACGACCCTGCAGGTGCGTCAGGAACACAGCCTGCCGTGGCTGCCGGTGCCGCAACTGGAAGTGCAGGTCTATCACGACGCGCGCATGGCCGAAGTGATCAGCGCCGAGCATGCGCGACGTTTTCGCGGCGTCTATCCTTACCCGAATGCGGCCATGCATCAGCCGGACGAGAAGGCCCAGCTCAATCTGTTCCTGGGCGAGTGGCTGAGTCATTGCCTGGCGTGCGGACACGAATACGCGGCGGTCCGATAACCACCGCAAGTTGTGAACTGCGTCCGGTTCGCCGGTTTCTCTTTGCGCTGTCCCCCCGCATAATTGCCGCACCTATCCAGTCCCGCGATCCCGGGGGAGAACGCCTTGCCGAGCGTATCGACTTTGACCACCGCCGACACGGCGTTGCTGGTGCAGCTCTCTGACAGTCATCTGTTCGCCGAGGCGGACGGAACGTTGCTTGGCATGAACACCCGCGAGAGCCTGCAAAAAGTCATCGAACTGGTGCTCGAACAGCAACCGCGGATCGACCTGATCGTTGCCAGCGGCGACCTGTCCCAGGACGGTACGCTGGAGTCCTACCAGCAATTCCGGCAGATGACGGCGCAGATCGACGCGCCGGCCCGCTGGATTCCCGGCAACCACGACGAGCCACAGATCATGGCTCAGGCGACTGTGAAGAGTGCGCTGCTGGAGTCCGTGGTGGACGTCGGCAACTGGCGCGTGACCCTGCTCGATTCGGCCGTGCCCGGATCGGTGCCGGGGTATTTGCAGGACGACCAGCTGCAATTGCTCGCCCGCGCCCTGAGCGAAGCGCCGGATCGCCATCATCTGGTGTGCTTCCACCATCATCCGGTGTCGATCGGTTGCGCCTGGATGGCGCCGATCGGCTTGCGCAATCCGGAAGCCTTTTTCGAGGTGCTCGATCGTTTCCCGCAGGCCCGTGCCGTGCTGTGGGGGCATGTCCATCAGGAGATCGACCGCGAGCGCAACGGCGTACGGCTGATGGCATCGCCGTCGACCTGCATCCAGTTCGAGCCGGGCAGTGAAGAGTTCAAGGTCGGCGAGCAGGCACCGGGGTATCGCTGGTTGCGCTTGTTGCCAGATGGTCGGATTGAGACGGGCGTGGAGCGTGTCACCGATTTCCGGTTCACCGTTGATTACGGCTCCGACGGTTACTGATCAAAGGGCGCAGCGCTGATTTCCTCGGGTGCTGGCCCAACACCCCTCGACTCCCTGTAAACTCCGCTTTCTTCAGCCGACGCCCAGGGAGCTCAAATGTCCGGTTCGATTCTCTATATCCATGGTTTCAACAGCGCGCCGGCCTCGAAGAAGGCCTGTCAACTGGTCGAGGTGATGGAGCGGCTGGGTTTGAGCGATCAACTGCGTGTGCCGGCGCTGCATCACCACCCGCGCGAAGCCATCGGTCAGCTGGAACAGGCAATCGCCGAACTCGGCCGGCCATTGCTGGTGGGAAGCTCGCTCGGCGGCTACTATGCGACTCACCTGGCCGAGCGCCATGGCTTGAAAGCCTTGCTGGTCAACCCGGCCGTCAGTCCGCACCGGATGTTCGACGGATACCTGGGCACCCAGAAAAACCTGTACACCGACGAAACCTGGGAGCTGACCCACGACCACGTGACGGCCCTGGCCGAGCTGGAAGTGCCGGCGCCGCAGGATCCGCAGCGTTATCAGGTATGGTTGCAGACCGGGGATGAAACGCTGGATTATCGCCTTGCCCAGCAGTATTACCGGGCCTGCGCCTTGCGCATTCAGGCCGGCGGCGACCACAGTTTCCAGGGATTTGTTACACAATTGCCGGCATTGCTCAGCTTTGCCGGGATTGGTGCCGATACCTATCAGGCAATCGATTTCACCGCACTGTGAAGTCTTGCCCCATTTTCATTGAATCACTGACGACGAGACCCTATGGCCACTCCCAGCGCTAGCTCCTATAACGCCGACGCCATCGAAGTCCTCTCGGGCCTCGACCCGGTGCGCAAGCGCCCCGGCATGTACACCGACACCAGTCGGCCGAACCACCTTGCCCAGGAAGTCATCGACAACAGTGTCGACGAAGCCTTGGCCGGCCACGCCAAATCGATCCAGGTCATCCTCCATGCCGATCATTCGCTGGAAGTCTGCGACGACGGTCGCGGTATGCCGGTCGACATCCACCCGGAAGAGGGCGTTTCGGGCGTCGAACTGATCCTCACCAAGCTCCATGCGGGCGGCAAGTTTTCCAACAAGAACTACCAGTTCTCCGGCGGTCTGCACGGGGTGGGTATTTCCGTGGTCAACGCCTTGTCGACCCAGGTACGGGTGCGGGTCAAGCGTGACGGCAACGAATATGAAATGACCTTCGCCGACGGCTTCAAGGCCACCGATCTGCAAGTGATCGGCACTGTCGGCAAGCGCAATACCGGGACCAGCGTGTACTTCGCGCCGGATCCGAAATACTTCGATTCGCCGAAATTCTCCATCAGCCGCCTCAAGCACGTGCTCAAGGCCAAGGCCGTTCTGTGCCCGGGGCTGCTGATCAGTTTCGAAGACAAAGGCACTGGCGAGAAGGTCGAGTGGCATTACGAAGATGGCCTGCGTTCCTACCTGGTGGACGCGGTCAGCGAATTCGAGCGCCTGCCGGACGCGCCGTTCTGCGGCAACCTGGCCGGTACCAAGGAAGCGGTCGAGTGGGCCTTGCTGTGGCTGCCGGAAGGTGGCACCTCGGTCACTGAAAGCTACGTCAACCTGATCCCGACGGAGCAGGGCGGCACCCACGTCAACGGTCTGCGTCAGGGCCTGCTTGATGCGATGCGCGAGTTCTGCGAATTCCGCAGTCTGCTGCCGCGTGGCGTGAAGCTGGCGCCGGAAGACGTTTGGGAGCGCATTGCTTTCGTCCTGTCGATGAAGATGCAGGAGCCGCAATTCTCCGGCCAGACCAAGGAGCGTCTGTCGTCTCGTGAAGCAGCGGCTTTCGTTTCCGGTGTGGTCAAGGACGCGTTCAGCCTGTGGCTCAATGCCAACCCGGAAACCGGTCTGGCGCTGGCCGAACTGGCAATCAGCAACGCCGGCCGTCGCCTGAAGGCCAGCAAGAAAGTCGAGCGCAAGCGCATCACCCAGGGGCCGGCGTTGCCGGGCAAACTGGCCGATTGCGCCGGGCAGGATCCGATGCGTTCCGAGCTGTTCCTGGTGGAAGGTGATTCCGCCGGCGGTTCTGCCAAGCAGGCGCGGGACAAGGAATTCCAGGCGATCCTGCCGTTGCGCGGCAAGATCCTCAACACTTGGGAAGTCGACGGCAGCGAAGTGCTGGCCAGCCAGGAAGTGCACAACATCGCCGTAGCCATCGGTGTCGATCCGGGCGCCGAGGACATGAGCCAGCTGCGCTACGGCAAGATCTGCATCCTCGCCGACGCCGACTCCGACGGTCTGCACATCGCGACCTTACTCTGCGCCCTGTTCGTCCAGCATTTCCGCCCGCTGGTGGATGCCGGTCACGTCTACGTGGCGATGCCGCCGCTGTACCGCATCGATCTGGGCAAAGAGATTTACTACGCCCTCGACGAAGCCGAGCGCGACGGGATCCTCGACCGTCTGGTGGCCGAGAAGAAACGCGGCAAGCCACAGGTCACCCGATTCAAAGGCCTGGGTGAAATGAACCCGCCGCAACTGCGCGAAACCACCATGGACCCGAACACCCGGCGTCTGGTGCAGTTGACCCTCGGGGACGACTTCGCCCAGACCTCGGAAATGATGGACATGCTGCTGGCGAAGAAACGCGCCGGCGACCGCAAGACCTGGCTCGAATCCAAGGGCAACCTCGCCGAGGTTCTGGCCTGATGCGGTTTGGCTGGATCTTGGCGGGTGCGTTGCTGCTGGGTTCGATGACGGTGTCGGCAGAGCCTGTGCAAGAATTGCGCGTGCTCGCCGAACACCCGGTCGAAGGCATGCGCGGCGGCAATCTGTCGGGGCTGGCCTTGTGCGGTAATGACCTGTGGACGGTTTCGGACCGCGACGATGATCAGATCTACCGTCTCGATATCCGCGACCGGGTCTGGCAGGCCACGGCCGTGCGCATCGATCCGCCGAAAGTGCCGGACAGCGGCTTGCCGTGGGGCATCAGTTCGCGCACCTGGGCGGCGTCGTTCATTCGTGGCGGCGATCTGGATTTCGAAGGCATCAGCTGTGATAGCGCCGGTAACCGCTACATCGTCAGCGAAGCCCACGCGGCCGTGCTGCAAGTACCGCCGCAGGGGCCGTCGTCGTGGCTGAAAATCTCGCCGATGATGGTGCGCGAGGCGCGGGCCAGTGGCATGTTGCTGCAGTTCAACGCGATATTTGAAGGTCTGGCGATCAGTCCGGCGGGCGATCAGATGTGGCTGGCTGCCGAGCGGCAAAGTCGCGGTTTGTTGCTGATCAAACGCCAGCAGACGGTGTGGGATTGTGACGGTCGCTGCGTGCTGCTCAGTGAAGGCGGCATGGAAATGCAACCGCCGCAGTTCCCGAAAGCCCGTCCGGTCAATCGGGATTTTTCCGATATCTCCCTGTTCAACGGGAAGCTGTTTACCCTTGAGCGCAACGCGTACCAGATCTGTCGTCGCGATGCGCAGACGGCCAAGGTCGAGCTCTGCTGGTCGTATGCGGCCGAGCTGTTGCAGGCCAATCGGCGTTATTCACAGAACTTCGGCCTGGAAGAGGCGCTGGTGGTCGATGCTCAAGGCGCCTGGATCGGCGTCGACAACAATTTCGGCCCGCGCGCCGATGGCGAGGTTCGCCCGATCATCTGGCGTTTCGCCGCGCCCGAGGGTGGCTGGAGCGCCAAGCCATGAGCCAGCAACCGCCGGGCAAACGCGCCGGTCGGGTGCTGATGATTCTGGCGTGGTGCGCGGCGCTGTTTCTGGCCACGCGGTTTTTCGGCCAGTGGGAAGAACGCCAGCGTAATCCCAATGCGGAAGTGGCTTCGCTGCAGGGCAACGGCTTTATCGAAGTGAAATTGATCGGCAACGCCCAGGGACATTTTGTCGCCAGCGGCCTGATCAACGGTCGGCCGGTGGAGTTCATGCTCGACACCGGCGCGACCGACGTGGCAATCCCGGCCGAGGTGGCGGAAAACCTTCGGCTGGAAGAAGGTTTCGGTGTGACCCTGAGCACGGCCAATGGCCTGAGCCAGGGCTATCGCACCCGTATCGACCGCCTGCAACTGGGCGACATCGTGCTGCGGGACGTCCGCGCACTGGTGGCGCCGGGGCTGCATGGCGATCAGGTGCTGCTCGGCATGAGCGCCCTGAACAAACTTGAATTTACTCAGCGCGGCGGCACCATGCTGCTGCGCCAGACAACGAACCGATGAGGCCCGCATGAGCGATAACCTTGCAGACAGCTTAGATGGCGTAGAACGCCGGTCGCTGGCTGACTTCACCGAAAATGCCTACCTCAACTACTCCATGTACGTGATCATGGACCGTGCCCTGCCGCATATCGGCGACGGTCTGAAACCAGTACAGCGGCGTATCGTCTATGCCATGAGCGAGCTGGGGCTGGATGCCGATTCCAAGCACAAGAAGTCGGCGCGTACCGTCGGCGACGTGCTCGGCAAGTTCCACCCGCACGGCGACTCGGCGTGCTATGAAGCGATGGTGCTGATGGCCCAGCCGTTCAGCTATCGCTACACGCTGGTGGACGGCCAGGGTAACTGGGGTGCGCCGGACGATCCGAAATCCTTCGCCGCCATGCGTTACACCGAAGCGCGGCTGTCGCGTTATTCCGAAGTGCTGCTCAGCGAACTGGGCCAGGGCACCGCAGACTGGGGCCCGAACTTCGACGGCACCCTGCAGGAACCGCTGGTGTTGCCGGCACGTTTGCCGAATATCCTGCTCAACGGCACCACCGGCATCGCCGTGGGTATGGCCACCGACGTACCGCCGCACAACCTGCGCGAAGTCGCGACCGCGTGCGTGCGCCTGCTCGATGAGCCGAAAGCCACGGTCGAACAGCTCTGCGAGCACATTAAGGGCCCGGACTACCCGACCGAAGCGGAAATCATCACCCCACGCGCCGACCTGTTGAAAATGTACGAAACCGGCAAGGGCTCGGTGCGCATGCGCGCCGTGTACCACGTCGAGGACGGTGACATCATCGTCACCGCGCTGCCGCATCAGGTCTCCGGGGCCAAGGTGCTGGAACAGATCGCTGCGCTGATGCAGGCCAAACCGTCGAAAGCGCCGCAGATCGCCGATCTTCGCGACGAATCCGACCACGAGAACCCGTGCCGCATCGTGATCATTCCGGTCAACAGCCGCGTCGATCACGAAGCGCTGATGCAGCACCTGTTCGCCAGCACCGAGCTGGAGTCGACCTATCGGGTCAACGTCAACATCATCGGTCTGGACGGCAAGCCGCAGCTGAAAAACCTCCGTGCGCTGCTGGTGGAGTGGCTGGAATTCCGCGTGCTGACCGTGCGTCGCCGCTTGCAATTCCGCCTCGACAAGGTCGAGCGTCGCCTGCACCTGTTGGACGGTTTGCTGATCGCCTACCTCAACCTGGATGAAGTGATCCACATCATCCGCACCGAGGAACACCCGAAAGCCAAGCTGATCGAGCGTTTTGCCCTCAGCGAGATCCAGGCCGACTACATCCTCGACACCCGCCTGCGTCAGTTGGCGCGACTGGAAGAGATGAAGCTGCGCGACGAGCAGGACGAACTGCTCAAGGAACAAGCCAAGCTGCAAGCCTTGCTGGGCAGCGAAGCCAAGCTGAAGAAGCTGGTTCGCACCGAGCTGTTGAAAGACGCTGAAACCTACGGCGATGACCGTCGGTCGCCAATCGTCGAGCGTGCCGAAGCCAAGGCGCTGACCGAACACGATCTGCTGCCGAACGAGAAAGTCACCGTCGTACTGTCGGAAAAAGGCTGGATCCGTTCGGCCAAAGGCCACGAGATCGACGCCACCGGCCTGTCGTACAAAGCCGGGGACGGCTTCAAGACCTCGGCGGCGGGGCGTTCGAACCAGTCGGCGGTGGTCATCGACTCCACGGGCCGCAGTTACTCGCTGGCCACCCACACCCTGCCATCGGCACGGGGCCAGGGCGAGCCGTTGACCGGCCGTCTGACGCCGCCGCCGGGCGCCACGTTCGAATGCGTGCTGATGCCTGAAGAGGACTCGCTGTACGTGATCGCCTCCGACGCCGGCTACGGTTTTGTGGTGAAAGGCGAAGACCTGCAAGCCAAGAACAAGGCCGGCAAGGCCCTGTTGAGCCTGCCGAACAACGCCAAGGTGATTGCGCCGCGTCCGGTCGCCGACCGCGAGCACAACTGGCTGGCCTCGGTGACGACCGAGGGTCGCCTGTTGATCTTCAAGATCAGCGATCTGCCACAATTAGGGAAGGGCAAAGGCAACAAGATCATCGGTATTTCCGGTGAGCGTGTGGCCAGTCGCGAAGAATATGTCACGGACATCGCCGTTCTTCCGGAAGGCGCCACCTTGGTGCTGCAGGCCGGAAAACGTACCTTGTCGCTGAAAGCCGACGACCTCGAACACTACAAAGGTGAACGTGGTCGTCGTGGTAACAAACTGCCACGTGGCTTCCAGCGGGTGGATGCGCTGCTCGTCGAAAACCTCAATTAAGCGTCCTAGAGCGCCGGATCTACGATTTAACCCGTAGATCGGCGCTTTGGCGCTGGAGTCGGAACGCATATTCACGGATGATATGGCCTTTCCAAGCGCCGGCGTGGCCGAGCGTTCTTCATATTTATTGAGTATTTTCACTGTGGTCAGCCTTGTGGCGGCCACCTGGACGGGATGATGACTTCTCTGCGCCCCCTTATTTTCCTGCTCGCCGGCGTTCTTGGCCTGGCGGGTTGCAGCGTTCACCAGCCGGTGTCGCTGTATCAGCTGGACAGCGGAAGTCCGGCCCAGCCTGCGCAAAGCGCGGGCATGGCAGTTTTGCTGGGCCCTGTGATCGTTGCCGATTACCTGCAACGGGAAACCCTGTTGCAGCGTCAACCGGATGGCAGCCTCCAAGCTTCGACCGATGGTCGCTGGGCCGGAAGCCTTTCGTCGGACATCGATCAGTTGCTGTTGCGTCAGGTTGCCGGGCATCTGGACAGTCAGCGCGTCGTGCTGGCGCCGGCCACTGTGGGCTTCACCCCGGATGTGCAGGTGCTGTTGACCATTACGCGTCTGGATTCTGGTCAATCGCAACCGGCGATCCTCGATGCGCAATGGCGTCTGATCGACCGCCGTGGCCAGGTGCGCGATAACCGCATCGTCCATCTGCAAGAGCAGCATGCCGGCACCACCGCCGCGCAGGTGCAGGCGCAAGGCGTGTTGTTGCAGCGTCTGGCCGAGCAGTTGTCGGTAGCGCTCAAGCCGTTGGCCAATCAGCCACCGGTCGCCGAAGCGCCGCGCAAACCGGCACCGAAACCGGCAGCACCGGCGGCGGAAGCCGAGAAGCAGCCGAAGATACCGATGGCTTCGCCGATTCGTACGGATATGGAAGTGTTTCGCTTCTAAGGCTGGATCGAGTCAGGACAGAGCCCGCCTTGTGCGGGCTTTGTCGTGTCTGGGCGTTGGTGGGACATGCATTGGTGTCCGACTCGAAAAGCCCCTCACCCTAACCCTCCCGAAACGTCGGACCGCCCGGAGGGAGAGGGGACTGATTGGGGGATATTCGGGAGGTACGCCGACTTGAAAGCTCGGCTGTGAATCCATAATCGACTCAAATTTTCAGGTCGACGGATAGCGTTATACACCTCAGTCAGTCCCCTCTCCCCTCTGGGAGAGGGCTAGGGTGAGGGGCTGTTTGACGACGGGTGATGTCACAATAACGCCACAAACAAAAAGCCCGCAGACAATCACTCGTCTGCGGGCTTCTTCACATCAAGGGCAAGGCCTCAGGCCCGACGCTCATGCATCCGCGCCAGCTGCCGCTCAAGCATCGACGGATAAGGCTCCATCAACCGCTCCACACAGCAAGCCCCCTCAGGGCTGGCAATCGGCCGGATTCGTGCACGCTGGCGAATCAGCGCGTCGTCACCGATCTTGCGCTCCACCAGCAGCAGGTTGCGGCTGTGTTGCGACAGAGCCAGGGCGTCCTGGGCGGAATCGGTCAGCAACAGGTCAATCTGGCTCAGGCCGAACAGTTCGTCGCCGAGGGTCAGGCCCAGCTGCAATTGCAGGGTGATGCCGCTGTCGGCGACTTCGATCTGCAACTGGTGGCCCAGCGCCCGCAGCAGCTCGCCGCAGCAGATGGCGTTGGTCAGGTAATCGTCGCCGCTGTCTTCGGTGTGGAACAGCATCAGGGTGCTGCCGTCGTTCAGTGTTTCGATTTCACCCTGGTACAGCGAAGCAGCCTGCTCCAGGCAGTCGCGATAGCGATCCTGCAACTCTTCCAGACGTGCGCGCGGCAAACGGCGCAGTTGTTCCTGCGAGCCCAGTTGTACCGCCAGCACCGCCGTGTGTTGCGGCACGCTCGGGGTCGGTCGGCGCACTGCCGGTTGTGCTGTTTCGTCCAGCGACTCGTCACGCAGATCGGCGAACGGGTCTTCGTCATCGTCGTCTTCAACGGTGCTGACCACATGGCGTGGCGCAGGCTTCTGCGCAGCCATCGGGCGGCTCTCGTCGAAACTCGGATCACGCAGGTTGCGCACTTCGAATTCCGGCTCGTCGTCCTCGAACTCGGGTTCCGGCTCAGGCTCCGGTTCGGCCGGCTCCGGCGCATAGTTGGCGTGTAACTGGCGGGCAAGATCGCCGATCTCGTCCTGACGTTCGATACCCGGCGTGTATTCGTCGATCCGGCGCAACCACACGCGCAGTTGCAGCA
This sequence comes from Pseudomonas sp. GW458-11-26-14-LB4, assembly GCF_059423925.1. Lineage (NCBI taxonomy): Bacteria > Pseudomonadati > Pseudomonadota > Gammaproteobacteria > Pseudomonadales > Pseudomonadaceae > Pseudomonas > Pseudomonas sp. GW458-11-26-14-LB4. Next base: position 161,995 of record NZ_JBWKYU010000006.1, on the reverse strand, counting down.
GCGGCGTGGAGATGTGCCGGCCCAGACGCAGGCTCAGGGCCAGTGACAGTGCCAGCAGGATCGCACTCAGGATACCCATGCTTTGCAGGCTGATGGTCATCGGCTGCTGGAACTGATCCATGTCCAGGCTGATGCGCAGTTGCCCGGCGGTCACGTCCTGGAAAGTGATCTTGCTCTCGTACATGCCCTCGGCTTCGCCCAGCAGGCCGTGCTTGGGCCGCTGACCGGACTCGGCGAGGATGCGGTTGTCCACGCTGTAGATGGCGGCGTGGGCCACCAGCTTGTTCTTGGTCAGGTTGTTGAGCAGCACGTTGAGGCTGAGGATGTCGTTGGACACCAGCAGCTCGGTGGCGGAGGTGGCGGTCTGCGTGGTCAGGCTTTCGCCCAGCGCATCGGCCTGCTCGTGCATGGCCTGCTTGAACTGCAGGCCCATCACGCAGGCATAGATCACCAGGGCCAGGGCGACCAGGATCACGTTATGGCTGGCAATGCGCAATGCAATCGGTACACGGCGGTGGCGCAGTGCACGGAAGATCAGCAGAAAGAAGTTATCGGTTTTAACTGGCGTGGGCCGGTTCACTGAGCTCGGCTCTTTTGTCCGTGAAGTTGACGCGCAGTATAGCGACAGGCCCTAGACCGGCAAAGCGCTGGCGGTGCCCGATGGTCACTGAAAGTGGGTAGAATGCGGTTTTTTTCCAGTTGCGGGGGTGCGCGTTGCGCGAAATCGTCCTGATTAACATCACGGGAGTCGACCGTCCGGGTCTGACGGCGGCCATTACCGGTGTTCTGGCCCAGGGTGGTGTGAATATCCTCGACATCGGTCAGGCGGTGATCCACGACATGCTGTCGTTCGGCATCCTCGTGGAAATCCCCGATTCCGAGCAAGGCAAGTCGGTGCTCAAGGACATCCTGTTCAAGGGCTATGAGCTCGACCAGCAGGTGCGTTTCACCCCGGTGTCCGAAGAGGATTACCAGCAATGGGTGGGCAATCAGGGCAAGAAGCGTCATATCGTTACTCTGTTGACCCGCAAGGTCACCGCTGGCCAGTTGCAGGCCGTGAGCTCGATCACCGCCAAATACGGCCTGAACATCGACCATATCGACCGTCTGTCGGGTCGTATGCCGCTGGACACCCCGGCTGACAAGGGCAAGGGCTGCATCGAATTCTCCGTACGCGGTGAAGCGGCCGACCCGCAGGCCCTGCGCGCCGAATTCCTCAGCGTGGCTCAGGAGCTGAACGTCGACATCGCCTTCCAGGAAGATTCGCTGTTCCGTCGCAACCGTCGTCTGGCGGTGTTCGACATGGACTCGACCCTGATCGAAGCCGAGGTCATCGACGAACTGGCCAAGGCCGCCGGCGTCGGCGATCAGGTTTCGCAAATCACCGAGCGGGCAATGGCCGGCGAGCTGGACTTCCGCGCCAGCTTCAAGGAGCGTCTGGCACTGCTCAAGGGCCTGGATGTCAGCGTGCTCGATTCGATCGGCGCCTCGCTGCGCCTGACGGAAGGCGCCGAAACCCTGTTCGCCGAACTCAAGCGTCTGGGCTACAAGACCGCGATCCTGTCGGGCGGCTTCACCTACTTCGCCAAGCAATTGCAGGCCAAACTCGGCATCGATTACGTGTTCGCCAACGAACTGGAAGTGGTCGACGGCAAGTGCACTGGCGTGGCGATCGAGCCGATCGTCGATGCCCAGCGCAAGGCTGATCTGCTGAAGCAGCTGGCTGAAAAAGAAGGTTTGCGTCTGGAGCAGACCATCGCCGTGGGCGACGGCGCCAACGACCTGCCGATGCTGGCGATTGCCGGTCTGGGCGTGGCGTTCCGCGCCAAGCCGCTGGTCAAGCAGTCGGCGAAGCAGGCGATCTCGACCCTCGGTCTGGATGGCGTGCTGTACCTGCTGGGCTTCCGCGATCGCGACGGGCAGCTCTGACATCGGCGCAGGATCGCAGCCTTCGGCTGCGGTCCTGGCTCAAAGGGATTTCCACAACGAGTCGAAATCCTCTTCGCTCCCGCCATTCCTGGCGGTTTCCAGCGAGCGATAGGCAAACTGATTGAAACTGTGAGTGCTGGCCACCCGCCGATCCAGCCCGGCGCGGTGCTCCTCGCCCTGGGTGTTGATCAGCACTTTGTTGCCTTCCTGAAACGGCAGCCGTGGCGCCAACAGCGTCGCCGGCAAGTCGATCGCACTGATCTCCGGTAACAGCAAACCGCGCAGGTACTGGCTGTGATCATCCCGCGAACGCACCAGTTGCAAACCGCACGGCCGCGCATGGGGCGCCACCAGTTCGATGCCCATTTGCGTACCGGCGCCGCGCACCTGGCGGATCCAGCGCACCACGGCAATGCTCCAGCCCTGATTGAGGCTGTCCTGAATTCCGACCATTTCCCCGGCCTGCAATTCGGCGGGTACATCCTTCGGCCAGGCCAGACAATAACCGCCGGGGCTGTGGTTGATCACCGGCAAGGCGTAGGTCGGGTAATGCGGCGGACTGTCGGCGTCGTCTTCATCGTCGATCAGCGGTTCGTAACGAATTTCCTCGTAGGGCAACAATTCATCGGATGTGCTTTGCGGCGCGGCATCGAACGCCTGGCTCCAGCTGTCCTTTTCGCCCTGGACCACCGCGCGGCTGAAATTCGCCGCACGGGCGCCGGGGTGCTTGAGCAGTTCGCTGAAGGTGCGTTCGCCACCGAGGTAAAAATGCAGGGCGCTCATGCCGACGCACACGGTCAGGTTGCCCTGGCCGACGGTGCGCTGGAAGCTGCGTTCGGCAGCTTCGCCCCAGGTGGCGTGCAAATGTTGCAGGGTATCGAGGGTCAGGCCGGACGGCACGGGCAGCGGCGTGGTCGCATCCTGATGCAGCAGGTGGGCCTCGATGGCGTTCACCAGTGGTTGCGGATCGAAACCGAGCAGATTGGCTTGTTGCTCGCTACGGAATTGGGAGCGGTAACGCGGGCCGGCGTCGATCTCTGCCGAAACCGCGAACAACCCCTCGCCCGGATGTGCGGGATGCAGTTTCAGCCACGCACTCCACGGCTCCACTACTTGGGCCAGGCGCGCGATCTGGTTCTGCCGCAACTGATTGCAGCGGGCGCTGCCCAGCAGCAGGGCGGCGAGGTAGGTCTGTTCGACACTCAACTCGGCGGTGAGGCTGGCAAGGTCGTCGCGCACCCGGCGATGTTGCAGTTGCAGCTCGCAGGCGCAGCGAAACAATTGATGCAGTTCGAACCACAGCTGTTCCGGTGCGGCGCTGTACAGCTGCGTCGCGCGAACCAGTTGTCCTTTGAGCGCGTGAGCCGCCCGTTGCAGCGCTTCGCTCACCAGGGTTGCGCGATCCCGGGAGTACTTGGGCGCGATCCGCAGAATGATCTGTTTGTAACCGATGGCCAGCTGACTTTGCAGGGCCTGGCACAGGTTGCTGATCTTGCGAGAGCGCTCATCGAGCATGATCGCCTGATGCAGAAAATGCCGTTCCAGATGCTGGCAGACGAAGTAAACCTCGGGTCGCAACAGTTCCAGCAGATGCAGGCGATTATCGCTGGGCGTCAGCAATTGATTGAGCTCACCTAAGCCTTGATACAGCAGGCGCGCGGTTTCGCCGATGTTTGCTTTCGGCAGGTCGGCGATCCAGCGCTTGAGGTCGCGCGGGGTGGCTTCACAGAAGGACAGGCGCAACTGCGTCGGGGTCGGGGCGCTCAGTTTTGGTTGGGAACGAGGCTCACTCATGCCGTGACAAGCTCCGGCGGCGAATAGGGCAATGCCAAAAACTCTAGCAGTTGTGGTCTGTTTCGCAGGCGATTGTCAGGGTTTTTTACCGTTGGTCTGCTGGCCTGGTGCCATTCCCGCAGGCGCTACTAGGCTCTCAGACGTGCGATCGGAAACGCACGGTTGCACGGCCTGCCGTCAACGTCGGGGCAGGTCTCCCGAAACTTCAAGGAGATGAGGTTCATGTCTAAATACGCAGTGGCAAATCAATGGGGCGGTAGTTCGGCACCCTGGCATCCGGGTGGAACCTGGGTGCTGGGCGCGCGGGACAACCAGAACGTCGTCGCGATCGAGATCAAGTCCGGCGACGGTGGCAAAACCTTTAACGGCACTATGACTTACGCCGGCGAAGGCCCTATTGGCTTCAAGGCTCAGCGTACTGGCCAGAACCAGTACAACGTTGAAAACCAGTGGGGTGGCAACGATGCCCCGTGGCACCCAGGTGGCAAGTGGGTGATCGGCGGGCGGGATAACCAGAATGTTATCGCGTTGAGTGTCACATCCAATGACGGAGGGAAAAACCTCAGTGGCACCAATACCTACGCCAACGAAGGGCCGATCGGCTTCCGTGGGCAGATAGAGTAACGGCGCCACCCAGGTCGTATCCGCCCCTTCGCAGACTTGCGAAAGGGCGGATCAACCGGTTCAGGGGTTGGACAGTGCCAGGGCCTGACCCATCTGCACCGGCGAGCCGGCTCTCAGTTCTTCAACCCATTTCACCTGATCCGGCCCGAACAGCACGATCGCGGTCGAACCCAGCTTGAAGCGCCCCAGTTCCGCACCTTTTTCCAGATGAATCGGCGCACGGGCGGCTTCGTCGTAACGGAAGGTTTTCAGCTCGCGCTTCGGCGGCGTGACCAAACCGGCCCATACGGTTTCGATCGATGCCACGATCATCGCGCCCACCAGCACCACGGCCATCGGCCCGCGCTCGGTGTCGAAGATGCACGCCACGCGCTCGTTGCGGGCGAACAGTTCAGGAACGTTTTCCGCGGTGGTCTGGTTGACCGAGAAGATCCGGCCCGGAATGTAGACCATTTCGCGCAGGGTGCCGGCCAGCGGCATGTGCACGCGGTGGTAGTCCTTCGGCGACAGGTAAACAGTCGCGAATTCACCGCCCATGAACGGCGCCGCATTGGCCGCGTCGCCGCCCAGCAGTTCCAGCACGCTGAAGCTGTGGCCCTTGGCCTGGAAGATACGACCGTGTTCGATCGGACCGAGCTGGCTGATCGCACCGTCGGCCGGGCTGAGGATTGCGCCCGGGGTCTGGTCCAGTGGACGTGCGCCGTCTTTCAGCGCGCGGGTGAAGAAGGCGTTGAAGTGCTCGTAAGCGGTCACGTCTTCAACCAGCGCCTGCGACATGTCCACTTGATAACGCTTGGCGAACCAGGTGGTGAAGGCATTCTTGAACCAGCGCACGCGGCACTCGGCGACGCAGCCGGCCAGGCGCGACAGCAGGTGATGAGGCAGCAGGTACTGGCTGATGATAAACAAACGCTCTTTCATGACTGTCCTTAAAAATCCTTAAAGCTCGACGGGGGTGTCGGGGTGGTTGCCCCATTCGCCCCAGGAACCGGCGTAGCCCTTGACCCGCGGATAACCGAGGGCCTTGGCCACCAGATAAGTGAAACCGGACCGGTGATGGGTCTGGCAGTGGGTAATGATTTCTTTGTCCTTGGTGATCCCGAGGTTTTCGAGGATCTGCGGCATGTCGGTACGGATGCGCAGCTGGCGCGCCTGATCCATGCCCGCCGTCCATTCGAAATTGACCGCGCCGGGGATGTGCCCGCCCTTGGCCGCCAGGACCTTTTCGCCGGAATACTCCAGCGGACCTCGAGCGTCCCAGATCGCCAGGTCAGCGGCGCCAAGACGGCTCTGCAGGTATTCGCGGGTGGCGGTGGGTTCCTCGTGCAGGGTCAGGGCAACCGGGCCGCCCGCCGCTGGAGGAATCTGGATCGACATCGGCGAGCCTTCCGCCAGCCACGCCGGCAGACCGCCGTCGAGGTAGTGGTATTTGTCATGGCCGATCACGTCGAGCAGCCAGATGAAGCGCCCGGCCCAGCCGCCGCCTTCGTCGTCATAGACCACGTAGACCGCGTCCTTGCGATGACCCAGCTCGCCGAACAGTTCTTCGAGTTTCTCTTTGCTCGGCAACAGGCCCGGAGCCGGCGCCTGACCCAGCTGGGTGCGTTTCGGATCAACAAAACGTGCGCCGGGAATGTGTCCCTCGGCGTAGCGGGCGGCACTGGTCAGATCCACCAGAATCAGATCGCGGGATTCGAGGCGCGGCAGCAGGTCGCTCGGCTCGATCACCAGGGCCAGGCCAGAGAAATCAGACATGTGAGGTCTCCAGAGCACAAAGGGGAAGGATTGTAGCTGTCATTGGCCGCGCTGGCTAAAACTGTGCAGGGCTTTCTCGATGCACTGCGCGGTTTTGCCGAAGGCTTGCACGGTGATGTCGGCGAACGGCCCGCCACCCTGGTCGGCGACCACGATCATGATCACCCGGCCGTTGTTCACCAGTGAACGCAGGAACAGGTGCTCGCCCCGGAACAGCGTGCGCAGCGAGGGGGGCAGCAGAGCGGAAAACTGGGCATTGTTGTCCGGGGTGATCCGCACTTGCGCCTGCTGCGCGAGCAAGCGTTGCAGCACCGAACTCTGGCTGACAACGAAATTGAGCGCAGCGGCTTCCTTCGGCAACCCCGAGGTTTGATGGACGCGCAGATTGGCGTGGCTGCGGTCGGCCATCAGGATCATCACCCGACGCATGCCGCTGGCGACCAGCGCCTCACGGGCGGCGACAGTCAGGCTCATGGCATTGGTGAAGCGGCTTGGCACGGCCAGCAGCTCGGCGCATTGCCGGCGCCACTGGGTCAGGTCGTCAGCGGATGGCGCCGCAGCCGGCAGCATTCCGGCAGGCAGACGACGGGTGCCCCACGGCCAAAGCAGCGAAACCGCCGGGTGCCACAGATCCGGCATGGAATGATGGCGAGCGCTGACGGCGGCCTGTTGGTGCAACTGTTGTTGCACCTCGTCCATCGAGATTTGCAGATAGAGGCTGGTCAGGAATTGCCAGCGCTCGCTGTGCGGACTGTCCCAGGCCTGTTGCGCCGAGAGTGCCAGACCGTTGGCCAGCAACACGGTGTTGGCCGGCTGATTGAGCCAGCGACGCAGGGTCGGATCGTCGTCGAGGCGGTTTTGCTGGCGCAACGGATGATCCACATCGCGGGCAATGCGCAGGACCTTGACCAGTTCGCGCTGCTCGGTCAGCAGCAGCCGATAACCTTGTTGCACCCAGATCGGCAGACGCCAGGCTTCCACCAGCGCTTCGCCGATTTTCAGCAGGCGCACGCCGAACAACTGCTTTTCCACGACGCGCGCTGATTCGCCCTTGTGGATAACCCGCACTTCCCACTCTTCAAGCAATTGGGGAAAGGTCAGTGCCAACGGCCACAGCGGCGAGAGAAACAGCAGGCTGCCCCAATGGATGTCCTGCCACAAACGTGCGAGGCGGCTGGCGAAAAAACCGTTGGCCTGTTGCGTGGCGTGCTGGCTGATCATCTGCAACTGGCGCAGGGCCTGGGGGATCTGTGCGGAAGGTTCGGCGGGCAGGCGCGCGAGCAGTTCTTCGGTGCGGCCAAGGCCGAGGCGATTGATCGCCACTTCGAGGTTTTCCGCCGGCGCAGTCATGTTGCCGTGGGTGTGGCGGTTGGCTTCGCGGATGATGCTCAGGGCCAGTGCCGGGCTGTCCTGCATCAGGTCGGCGATGTCGCGCAGCGAGCTGCGGTCATCGCGAATCGCCCGGCAGACCCGGTCATGGGCATCTTGCGGCACCGGCAGGCGAACGCTGTCGAGCAGCTTCACCCAGCCATCGAGTGTGGTCGGTTTTACGTGTGGGACGTTCGTTTCATTAGCCATGTCTGGACGAGATCTTCACTGACTGTAGACGCGCCCGGCATGGGCTAAATTGGCTTTTCGCCTGAACTGGCTATAGTCTGGCGCAGTTTTGCCGATAAGTAGAAGAAGAGATTTTTTAACTTCCGAATATGACCTTGAACCCGACTTAAACAAGTACCTTTCTACCTATGGCTAAAATTATCGGCATCATCGTCGTATTCGCGAGCGTGCTCGGCGGATACGTGCTCTCCCACGGCAAGATTGCCGCCCTGATCCAGCCCTTCGAGGTGATGATCATCGGCGGTGCTGCACTCGGTGCATTCCTGCAGGCCAACCCCGGCTACATGACGATGCACGTGCTCAAGAAATCCCTGAGCATGTTCAGTTCGCGTTTCAGCCACACGTTCTATCTGGAAGTGCTGGGCCTGATCTACGAGATCCTCAACAAGAGCCGCCGCGAAGGCATGATGGCCATCGAAGGCGATATCGAAGACGCCGCCGCGAGCCCGATCTTCGCCAAGTACCCGGCGGTACTGAAAGACGAACGCATGACCGCGTTCATCTGCGATTACCTGCGCATCATGTCCTCCGGCAACATGGCTCCCCACGAGCTGGAAGGCCTGTTCGACATGGAACTGTACAGCCTGAAGGAAGACCTCGAGCATCCGTCCCACGCGGTGAACGGCATTGCCGACGCCATGCCGGGTTTCGGTATCGTCGCGGCGGTACTGGGTATCGTGGTGACCATGGCCTCCCTGGGTGAGGGCGATCAGAAGTCCATCGGTCTGCACGTGGGTGCGGCACTCGTGGGTACCTTCTTCGGTATTCTCGCGGCATACGGTTTCTTCGGCCCGCTGGCGCACTCCCTGGCGCACGATGCCAAGGAAGAGCTGAACGTCTACGAAGCCATCAAGGCCTCGCTGGTGGCTTCGGCTTCCGGCATGCCGCCGTCGCTGGCTGTCGAGTTCGGTCGCAAGGTTCTGTACCCGGCTCACCGTCCAAGCTTTGCCGAGCTGGAACAAGCCGTTCGCGGTCGCTAAGTCATGGAAAATAACCAGCCGATAATCATCAAGCGCGTCAAGCGCATCGCCGGCGGGCATCACGGCGGGGCGTGGAAGATCGCCTTCGCCGACTTCGCGACGGCGATGATGGCGTTCTTCCTGGTGTTGTGGCTGCTGTCCACCGCGACCCCGGAACAGAAGATCGCCATCGCCGGTTACTTCAAGGATCCGGTCGGTTTCTCCGAGAGCGGCACGCCGTACATCATCGATCTGGGCGGTACGCCGACCCTGGCGCCGGAAAACACCCTCAACCCTGAAGTGAAGTCGCAGCCGCAACCGGACAAGGTCACGGTCGACACCGAACAGGTTGAAGGCATGGCCGAGCAGGTCGAGAAGGAACGCCTGGAACTGTTGCTGCAGGAACTGCAGAACAAGGTCGACGAGAACCCGCAACTGCAGAAGTTCAAGGATCAGATCCTGTTCGAAATCACGCCGAACGGCTTGCGCATCCAGATCATGGACGCCGAGAACCGGCCGATGTTCGACTCCGGTTCTGCACGCCTGAAGCCGTACTTCGAAGACATCCTGCTGGCCATGGCCGACACCATCAAGGCGGTGCCGAACAAGATCAGCATCAGTGGTCACACCGATGCCAAGCCTTACGTGGGCAACGGCGATTTCGGCAACTGGGAGCTTTCGGCCAACCGTGCCAACGCCGCCCGGCGTGCATTGGTGGCGGGCAGTTATCCGGATGCTCAAGTGGCGCGGGTTGTTGGTTACGCCTCGTCGGCACTGTTCGACAAGGAGAACCCGTTCAACCCGGTCAACCGCCGCATCGACATCGTGGTGCTGACCAAGAAGGCCCAGGCGGCCATCGAAGGTTCGCAAGGTGCCGACCCGTCGAAACCGGCAGATCAAGGCCAGAACGGCGCGGCGCCGGCCACCCCGGTCGACCCGAACGCCTTGCCGGCAGATCAGCAGCCGGTGCCTGCACACGAGTTGCGCGAACGGCTGAACCTGTTCGACGACCCGCTGCCGAAACCGACCGAACCGGGCGCCGCGGCGCCAGCCCCGGCGCCTGCTGCACCGGCTCCCGCGCCGAAGCAGTGACCCACAAAAAAGCCGACAGCGATGTCGGCTTTTTTGTGTCCGGTGGGAAGGCTGGTCACAGACGTATTCCCTGCGGCGCTCGGGCTGACTAAAACCCGCGTCGAATACGGTTTTTCAGCGCGTCATGAAACACTTCGGCGTTGTGTCGATTGGCGGTTCGGGTTGACTGATTTGCCGTGACCGAATCCAGGGTCATGGAACGCTTGACGCTTCCTTCGGTGCGGTAAGCATCGATGAAGAAATCCAGATCCCGATCGGTGCTCAGCTTCGGCCATTTGTCCAGGTAGTGCGGAAGCTCCGCCGGCCCGGTTCTGAACGAGCAGATTCGTCGGTGGCTGATGGTCGCCTCGCCGATTTCGAACGGCACCCACCACGACAGTGCGGTCTTTTCCGACACCACGGCCAGCAGGTGGCTGCACTCGGTGATGTTACGGGTGATGACACCCGTGATGTCGTCGGTGGTCTGGGATTCAGGATCCAGCACATCAAGGTAGGTCTTGATATTGGCCTGAACCAGGCGGCTGTTGATGGCAATCGCCTGAGCGCGATCGCCGTGGCGGTAGCTGATGAATACGGGCATCAGAAATGTCCTTTGAGCGCTAGCTCTCGGTAATAGGCGCCGAGTGCAGTGAGGCGGCAGCCGGTGGAGTGGAGGGCGGCGTAGTACATGTGCTCGGCGTCGACCGGTTCGATCAGGCTGTGGCGGTTGCACATCTGCAACTGTTTGAAGACATCGCCGTGATCGGGATCGAATGCCGCTTCGGTGGGTTCGTAGCTGGGATCGAGCCGGAAGACGAAGCTCGGCTCGGGAAACCAGTCCTTGAGCTTGCGCAGTGTTTCTTCGGCAATCAGCGGCGCGACTTCGCGCAGCGGTACGAATTGCGACACGTTGGTCTTGAACACCGGCCGCTGTTCCCATGCCCCCAGCGCATTGTCGACAAACGAATACACACTGCCCGGCGTGACCTTGCCCAATACATTGGCTGCGCCGCCGTGCAGGGCTTGCAACAGCAGATCGGTGAACACCCCGTGGCCACGGCTTTCCAGCGCCGATTGTTCTTTCTTGCAGGCCGTCAGGATGGTCATGCCTTCGCCGATCACGCTGCTGCCACCGCGCAGACTGCGCATGGCACCTGCTGCGCCGGCCTGGCAGCAATCCAGGATGATGATCTTGTTCTTGATGTGCGGTGCCTGATCGGCCCACGTCAGAATGTCGCTGATGCGAATGCCTTCGCCGCCGTGCCGGAAGTCCTGTGGAATCAGCAGTCCTTCGTCGATGCTGGTGTCGAACTGGCCATGGCCTGCGAAGTACAACAGCGCCACATCGCAGTCGCCGGAAAACAGCTCCCGGATCTGTTGCTTCATCGTGTCGAGTGTCAGGTTCTCCTCGGCTGAAGTCAGTACCTTGCTGCTGAAGTTCGGCCGCCCGTTGGCGTGGCGCTCCAGTACCGAGGCCATTGCCATCGCATCGTTGTTACAGCCGCTCAGTGGCGCGACGTGGGTGTAGTGGTTGATGCCGATAAACAGTCCCTTGCGCATGGTTACACCGCCGTGTGCAGGCGGATGGCCTTGATGATGCTCTGGGTGTTCCACGCACACTCGGCATGTGCGGCATTGCGTACAACGGTGGAAATCCGTTCGGCACCGAACGGTTTGATCGCGATGATCACCTTGCCCATGCGTCTGGCGATCTCGATTTCCTTGTTGATCCACTTGCTGTAGGTCGAATACATGCCGGCCATGATCAACACCGCCGAGCACGGCCGGATCTTGTTTTCGATCGCCTCTTCAAGCTGCTTGTCGGTGCGTGCACCCATGATCGGATTGTGCGGTGGCACGGAAAAGTTCTTGAAGCAGAAGTCGGGTTGAGCGCCGAGCAGGCGCACCAGATTGTCGTGGGCGTGGGGGTGGTTCCACGAGTGACTGATGAACAAATGATAGGTCTGCATGGGGTTCCTCGGAGATCGCATAGGTGCGAAGGAAGAACCCAATTTAGGCCTATGGAAGGGCGCTACAAGGTCTGGGCGGGAAAAGAGAAATGTCCTGCAAACTGAAGTAATCAGGCTTACAGAAAGGGCTTGTGTTTAAGGTGAGGGTGGGAACGCCGGCAGGTTCCGACAACCGGCAGCCCTTGGGGAAGGGCCGCCGACAGGGCTGTTTAGTAGCCGTTTTCCGGCAAACTGGCGATGATCGAGCGGTAGCTGTTCATCCGCTGCTGCTGCACGCGGCCGTCTTCCAGGGCCTTGAGCAGTGCGCATCCCGGTTCGCGATCGTGCTTGCAGTCGCGGAAGCGGCAGGTGCCGAGCAGGTCGTTGAACTCGATGAAACCGGCTTCGACGTCGGCGCGGCTGACGTGGCCGAGGCCGAATTCACGGATGCCCGGGGAGTCGATCAGTTCACCGCCGCCAGGGAAGTGGAACAGGCGCGCTGTGGTCGTGGTGTGCGTGCCCTGGCCGGACAACTCGGACAGCGGGCCGACGCGGGTTTCGACTTTCGGCAGCAGGCTGTTGACCAGGGACGACTTGCCGACACCGGACTGGCCGACGAACACGCTGATGCGCCCGTCGAGCTGCTTCTGCAATTGCTCCATGCCGTTGCCGTGGTGCGCCGAGACTTCCAGCACCGGATAACCCAGCGTGCGATAGACCGCCAACAGGGCATTCAGCGCCGGGGCGTTCTGTTCGTCGATCAGGTCGAATTTGTTCAGCAGCAGCAACGGGCGGATGCCAGCGTGCTCGGCGGCGACCAGATAACGGTCGATCAGGTTCGCATGGGGCTCGGGCAGCGGGGCGAACACGATGACGATCATGTCGACGTTGGCGGCCACCGGTTTGAGCTGGCCACGGCTGTCCGGACGGCAGAGTTCGGTGGTGCGCGGCAGTTGCGCCACGATCACGCCGATGCCCTGGTTGCCGGCGCGCCATACTACCCGGTCGCCGGTGACCAGTGCCGGCAGGTTGGCCCGCAGGTGGCAGCGGAAGACCTGGCCGGCCAGCTCACCGTCAACGGCCTCGACCTCGACCTGCACCCCGAAGTGGGCGATCACCAGGCCGTGCTGTTCCGGGCCCAGGTCGCCGCCTTCGAGCGCCTCGACAGCCGAGGACTCGCGTTTGGCGGCGCGGGCGGCGCGCTCGCCCTGAATCTTTTCGATGCGCCAGTTTTGACGACGATTGAGTTGGCGTTTGGCCATGGGTGTTCCGTCTGAAGAATGCAGCGATTAGGTAAAACGGCCGCGAGTTTAGCACGCCCGGCAGGCTGCCTAGGCTAAACTGCGCAGCATTGCTCAGGAGCCGAAATATGCAAAACCCGCAGAATCTGATCTGGATCGACCTGGAAATGACCGGTCTCGATCCGGAAAACGACGTGATCATCGAAATGGCCACCATCGTCACCGACAATGACCTGAACACCTTGGCCGAAGGCCCGGTGATCGCCATCCACCACAGCGACGAAGTCCTCGCCCGCATGGATGAGTGGAACACCCGCACTCACGGCAACTCCGGCCTGACCCAGCGCGTGCGTGAAAGCCGCGTGAGCATGGCCGAGGCTGAAGCCGAAACCATCGCCTTCCTGGAGAAGTGGGTGCCGAAGGGCAAGTCGCCGATCTGTGGCAACAGCATCTGCCAGGATCGCCGCTTCCTTTATACCCACATGAAGTCGCTGGAAAGCTACTTCCACTACCGCAACCTCGACGTCTCCACGCTCAAGGAACTGGCCGCGCGCTGGGCGCCGGACGTGCGTGACAGCTTCAAGAAGGGCAGCACTCACCTGGCGCTGGACGACATCCGCGAATCCATCGCCGAGCTGCAGCACTACCGCAAGCATTTCATCAAGTTCTGAGATCGGCACCCACGCCGGGGTGCCCTCTTTTGGTGCCTCGGCGAAGTGAGTAGACTGCGCGCCTTCCTGCCAGGATCGCCACCATGTTGCTGATGCTCTACCTCGTCGCCATTACTGCCGAAGCCATGACCGGCGCCCTGTCTGCGGGCCGTCGCGGCATGGACTGGTTCGGCGTGGTGCTGATCGCCTGCGTCACGGCATTGGGCGGTGGTTCGGTGCGCGACGTGCTGCTCGGGCATTACCCGCTGACCTGGGTCAAACACCCGGAATATCTGGTACTGACCACAGTCGCGGCGATGATCACCGTGTTCACGGCTCGCTGGATGCGCCATCTGCGCTCGCTGTTTCTCGTGCTCGACGCGGTCGGTCTGGTGGCGTTCACCCTGATCGGCTGCATGACCGCCCTGGAAATGGGCCACGGCATGCTGGTGGCCTCGGTCAGCGGTGTGATCACCGGCGTGTTCGGCGGCATCCTGCGCGATATCTTCTGCAACGACATCCCGCTGATCTTCCGCCGTGAGCTGTACGCCAGCGTCTCGTTCGCTGCGGCCTGGTGCTACATGCTGTGTCTGTTCCTGAACGTGCCGGGCGAGCAGGCGATTCTGATCACGCTGTTTGGTGGCTTCCTGTTGCGCCTGCTGGCGATTCGTTTTCATTGGGAAATGCCGAAGTTCGTTTATAACGACGAACATTGAGACCTTGCGCAAATGAATTCGTAGCTGTTCTGCCAGCGAATGATTTTTTCGCTATCTGTGTTGTCGAGTGCGGCTGCTTTACGTTCTTCGTGGTTTTTTTCTTTCGAACTTACATTTCATGATGAATGTATCTCGGAGGTAATGTGGCCGGGTTTTTCAAATTGCTGATTCTGCTTTCATTTTAGCTACAGGTTCTTACATTTAAATTTTTGCCGGTTTGTGGTTGCATGTTATTCATGTCTCACTTCGCGTTTGCTTTGCGAGGTATGGAATGACGTCAAACACAAGGAGTAAAAATATGAGTGAGCTTAACGAAGTATCAGGAAACCAGTTGATCCATCCTGAAAGGCTGGACAATATCGACTTGAAGGTGAAGTTCGACTCTTCGTCATTAACGCGAAGTAAAGTGCTGTACGGCAACGGCCGTATGCAAGTAAAGGTTCAGGTGCTGGTATCGGGTTATGATGGAAACGGGGATCGCATTCTGGTTCCAGCAGAAGTCATGAATACGGTTGAACTTATTCACTACAACACCGGGAGAACCTTGCGCGATGGCTGGAGTGCCAGTACCGAACAAGGTCGATTTACGCTGGAAGCGCCGGTAATACAGGATGCAGCACAACCCTCTGACGATGAGCCGGATGATGGTATCCACCCGCAAGTGCGCACATTCTGGGTATCGTCCTCGGGTAGCGGCACGACGCAAATCGCGGCAAGTGTTTCTTTGAACGGGGCAACTATCCGAAGCAATGGAACCGGTCTTTCCGGTTTTCAGGACAGCAGTGTCACTCTGGACGCTCAGGTGCCGGTTACCTACTCGGTAGAACAGTTTCGCTGGACTTCGAACAGACGAGGCAATGAGGAGCCGGGAAACCGGATCTGGAACTACTATCTCGGACTTGTTTATCAGGGACAGCAGATCAAACTGGTGGACTGGGTTTCTTCGAAAGGTACGGATGATGTCAAGTTTGCCTATGGCAACTGGATATATGCGTCGAAAACCAACTATTTGAAGGGGATTCTGGTAAGGCCGAATAAAACTGATGTCACTGTTGCGCTACCTGTTAATGACAATACCTTTGTAAATTATATATTTCGAGATCACGCTCTGGATTCTTCGGCAAAGATCAAAGAGTATGTCGTCAGAGTCAATGATCGTCACGGCGAGTTGACCGTCGTGCAAGCACTTTCCGAGTTCGCATATACGGCGGCCGAATCCAGTGCGGATGGCGTGTTTCCCTTTGTCGCAATCGACCAGTATGGCACGGAGCACAAGTTGGCCATTCGGACCAACTCTGAAAAGCGTGAGTTCTTTCTGGAACGGGGATGAGTCTGCGGCGAGGTGCATTCACTACTTGAGTTCTTTTCGTCGAAAAGGATCCGACCTTGCCAATTAAATATACAGCGGTGCCGACGCCTTTATAGATTGGAGGTGCGCGTGGCAGCGCGCGCTTGGTTTTCTGATATCGCCCGATTTGTTGCTACGGTTAATTTAGCCGTTTTCTCGCAGTTTTAAATGATTGCGGGAAAACGGTTTTTTATTGTGCGTAATTAAATGTCCGTTTGTTGAAGAGGGTATTGAGCAGTTCAGAGTCGGAAGTGAGTTTATCGTTGTTTCATTGTGTGTGATTACATGTTGTCACTGGTTGTCTGTTTTATTTGTTTTTGGAGCGTGTATCAATGAGTTGGCGTGAATGCTATTCAAGCTTCGCGATAACTTTTTTGTTTAAGGGGTTTGATATGTCTGAAGAAGGTTTGATTATCCAGCGTATTGAAGTGAAGTTCGATTCTTCGGCGGCCATTCGCCATAAAGCACTTTATGCCAACGGTCGCATGCAGATTCGGGTGTTGGTGCTGATTTCTGGTGAAGATGCGCAAGGCAACGCTGTTTCGCTCCATGGCCACTCTGCTCTGGAGACACTTCGGTTGATTGACTATAACTCCGCCGCACCGCTGACAGGTGACTGGACAGCGAGCTCCCGGGAGAATCATTTTGCCCACGACATTAAGGGGGGGCACGCACGGGTCTCGCCATTGGTGCCTGCCGCCGGCAATCGATTGTCCGACCCTTCGGAGGTCGTCCAGGTTTTTGAGTACTGGGTTTCCAGCAGTCGCTCGGGGTCGATGCAGATTGCTGCCGAGGTCATCCTGGATGGCGAAAGGTATCGAAGCAACGGCCAGGACGGACGCGACAGCAGTATCACCTTGGAGGCCATCTCACCCAGGCAATATCCGATCGCCAATTTCATGCTGGCCAGGACAAGGGTGCTGGATCGGCCAGGTCTGTTTGAAAGGATGGAGCAGCACAGTCTGACCTTAAACGCAGAAGGTCGTCTGATTCATTTGCTCGAATGGTCCAGCGGGACGGTACAGCAGGAAACCGAATATGCAAGCGAGTTTTTCTATTCCGGCGATGCAACAAAAGTGTCGGCCGGTTTGAGAAGTTATATCGGTTACATCGGTCCTGCTTTCAGCGATCAGGTGACCGCGCGCACGCCGAGTGGCTTTCGGACGTTGCGTCAGGATCCCGGTACGATCTCGATAATCAGCCATATAACAGCAGAACTCCAAAGTAAGGTGATACGCCGGGAGTTTCTGGATCTAAATGTCTACGACGAGTATGGCACCGAACATCGGATACGTATAAACCCGGATATTGCAAATCGGTCATTCACATTAAGTTGAAATGCATTTTTCAATTTGACGCTCTCTTGGCGTTGCTCTGCAATCTTCTTGCGCAAACAGTTTGTCGCAAATAAATGACAGGATGTTAGTTATGAGTAACCACTCTCCGGAGTCCGTGCATTCGAATGCATTCAATTTTGGTGATTTTGTAGCCGGCGGGGTCGATCCCAGAACCGGCGTTTATACCTGTTCGTTATCCCTTGGGTCTATTCAGTCCGTCGACCTTAACGGCCCTTCATTCAATCTTGCGCTGAATTTCAATCCGTTGAATTCGCGCAATGCCGGTTATGGCGCTGGCTGGTCCTTGTCGATCACCCATTATGACTTGCGCAGTAAGGTTATGACGTTCTCCAGCGGCGAGCGCTACAAAGCTGTCGAGTCGCGGGGAGCCTTGCATTTCAAGGAAATGAAGCTGGAAAGCGCCAAGGTTCTGAAAACTGCTGATGGACGATACGAGATCCGATACAAGGATGGTCGACGTGAAGTGCTCAGGGTCCATGGGGCGACCAACATCGCGGTTCCCGAGACGATATTCGCAGCCAATGGCGTGAGTATTTCCCTGAAGTACAGGACGTTCAATGAGCAGCCGATGCTGATCGAGATCAGCGACTTCCAAAGAACGTTGCTCAAGATCGCCCGCAAAGACACAAGGGTGATTCTGACCCGGCATCCGGAGACGCCCTCCAGCGCTGAGTTTGCTCTGACGCTAAGAAACGATCAGGTCAACGCCATCGATTTGCCGGAAGGTGGGGGCTGGAAGCTGCAGTACGCAGACGGTTATCTGACCCGAGTTGAATCGCCCCTGGGTGCCGTGGAAAACATTCGCTACAAGGAAGTCGGCCATCTATTTCCGACCGTCGAGGGTGATCAAAGCCTGCCTTGCGTCATTGCCCACGATATTTACGCCAGATACGGGCAACCGAAGGTCAGCAAGATCTACACCTATTCGGACCATAATTACCTTGGGCACGGCGTTGCAGCGGATCCCCAGGACGATGGCGATCCTCTTTTCCGCGCCGTGGGGGGCTATCAGTACTCCAGCGAAGAGCGGCTGATTGTCGGGAACAAAGTCCACACCCGTATCAAGCGAACCTACAACAAGTTCCATTTGTTGATCTCCGAGGTGACCACTTGCGGTAATGCGCAAACAACAGTTGCAACGCGGTACTACTGTGACGTGAGACTGCCTTTCACCCAGCAGCCCGCGCAGTTCCGGATGCCTGAAGTCCAGACCCTGACTTACGAGGACCTGACGACAAAAGAGAAGCGTTCCGAGGCCTCTGTCACTGAATACGATGCCATCGGCAACCTGCTCAAACAGGTCGGGGCGGACGGGGTGACAACGCGATTTGAATACTATCCGGCGACCCAGACACCGGATTGTCCAGCGGATCCGCTGGAGTTTGTCCGCTTCCTGAAGCAAAAAACCGTGGCTCCCGCGACGGGTGGCGGTGCGTCCATCGTCACGCGTTATCGCTATGCCTTGCTCTCCGTGCTCAAGGGCGGGACGCTGGCCAGTGTGGTGCCTGTCGAGGAAAAATCTTTCGAGTGGGTCGCAGATCGCGAAGTTCTTCGTTCGACCCTTGCGCTGACTTATCTGGAAACACCGGACAACCCTCTTACACACGGCCTCCTGGAGCAGCAGAAGGTCACTCGCAACGGCACGACGACTTGTATCAAGCATGCCTACACGACCGACGATTTCTCCCTGCGGCTGAAGACAACCTTGCAGGGGGTCGACGGTACAGCGAGTTCGACCGAGCAAACGCTTTCCACCCTGAGTGGTTTGACGCTGTCCGAGCGCGATGCTGACGACAGTGTGGTTACATTCGAATACGACAAGCTTGGACGTCGTGTACGCAAGACGCTTGTCTCTGGCACGACGAATGTTGCTTCGTATCAATGGCGTCACGAAACGGCCAAGGTAGACGTGCCGGCCACGGTGGTTCTGACCGATCCGTCGGGAGGCATGCAAAAAGTTACCTATGACGCGTTGGGGAGGGTCATAGGCGTTGAAGAAAAGGATTGCGACAACCCGGATCCGGCAGGCTCATTTCCGATGCGAGTGGTCTATGCCGCGCTCCATGATCGGGTCGGACGACTGACTGAGCAGACCCGCACCGACTGGTGGGACGGTGTTGCACGTCCTGTGAAATCGCAGGTGTTTTACGACAACTGGGGTCAGATCAAGGAGACTCGCCATGCCGACGGGCGAGTCGAGTATAACGAATTCGACCCGGTGGCTCGCCAGCAGAAGCGCTGGCAGCAAGGCCTGGGTAAAACTGTCACTGTCTTCAATGCCTTCGGCAAGCCGGACAGCCTTGAAGTCTTCGACCTCAAGGCGCAAAGCCTTGGCAAAACCGTCTTTGAGTACGACGGATTGGGTCGAACGATCAGTCAAACCGACCCCGCCGGGAACAGGACCGGTTATGAGTACGATGCGTACGATCGACTGTTTCGCAGTGTTTTGCCGGACGGGCATGCGGTGCAGACCGATTTTGCCGTCCACAGCACCGAGGTTTTGCCGGTCGCGATCAGAGTCGCCGGGAAACTGTTGGGGCAGCAAGTCTTCGATGGTTTGAATCGGCTGACCGAGCTTTCGGTGGGCGGGCGCAAGTCAGTTGCAGTTTATCCGGCCGGCAAGACTCAGCCCACATCGCACACGAGTGCGGCAGGGGAAACGACCGAGTTTGTTTATTCATCGGGTCCGGGTGGCGCCTTGACTGAGCGCAAAGCGCTAACAGGAGGCGGAGGGCTTACCCGTTTCACCTACGATGAACGAAACGGCAGAATGGAAAGTTGCGTCGAGCAAGGACGTGAGAATCTGTTCGAGTACTTTCCGTCCGGGCGTCTGAAGTCGGAAACAACCCGCTTTGACGGGCAGCGCCGGACGACCTCCCATACCTACTCGCTGGCGGGGCGCCCTCTGGAACACGTGGACGTATCGGGCACGCGGCACAAAACCGAGTACGACATCTGGGGGCGCGAAACCTTGCACAGGCAAGGCCCGATAGAAACTCGATACTTCTATGGCAAGGCTGGTTTGCTTGAGCGGATCGAATCCCGGGATACCCTGTCCGGGCATCATATCCTCACGCATCTGACCTACGATGATATCGGTCGTGAGCTGACCCGCCGTTTTGAAGTCAACGGGTTACCCTCTCAAACGCTGAGCTCCAGTTACACCGTGACGGGCAAGCTGGCGCAGAAGGTTCTCAAACGCGGCTTCATGGTGTTGCGCGATGAGCGGTTTTCTTACGATGCACGCGGTCGACTCATCCAGTACGACTGTGAAGGGATCCAGCGACCGCGGGACCCTTATGGCAAGGAAATTATCCAGCAAACATTCACGTTCGATGCGCTGGATAACATTCTCTCCTTGCAAACCACGTTCCCTCTGGGTGTCAACGTGACGACGTTCAGTTTAAGCGAACAGGATCCGGCCCAGTTGGTCGGGGTTCAACATTCTCATGCCGACTATCCGGCACCGGTCACCCTGGAATACGACGCCAACGGCCGGATGATCAAGGACGATAAGGGCCGTACTCTGGCCTACGACACGTATGGCCGCCTGACTCAGGTTATCGATTCACGTGGGGAGGTCCTGCGTGGTTACCGATACGACGGCTTCGATCGGCTGGTCGAGCTGTCGCAATCCGGAAAGTCGGCGGTGCAGCGCTTCTATCACCACAACAAAATGAGCAACGAAGTCAGTGGTCCTGAATCACGCAGTGTCGTGCGACACGGCCGTCTGATATTGGGACAGCAGCAACTGGGAGCGAATGCGGGTATCCGGCTTTTCGGGGCTGACCAGCAGCAGAGCGTGCTGAGTCGCTCGCATGGCGAACAATCGCTCGACAGCGCCTACAGTCCCTACGGGCATCGGCCTGTCGAGGGAGGCCTGTTCAGTCAGGCGGGTTTCAATGGCGAGCAACTGGATGAGGTCACCGGTCTGTATCTGCTGGGCAATGGTTACCGGGCCTACAGCCCGACACTGATGCGCTTCATCAGCCCGGACAGCCTGAGTCCGTTCGATGCAGGCGGCTTGAATGCTTACGCGTATTGCCTTGGCGATCCGGTTAACCGAGTGGATCCTACGGGGCATGTTTCCTGGCAGTCGATTGCCGGGGTTGCGCTAGCAGCACTGGGGACTGCGGTGAGTTTTCTGACGCTGGGAGCGGCCTCGCCACTCGGTGTGCTGGCCATCGGGCTGGGAGTCGCCTCGGGTGTTACCGCTATCGCCAGCGAGCTGGCTCATGAACTGGCCCCGGATTCTTCGGCGGGTGACGTCCTTGGCTACATCAGTCTGGGACTTGGGTTGGCATCCCTTGGCGCCGGCCTGGCGGGTCAGGCTATCAAAGGTGCCAGCAGGTTGGCGGGGGCTTTCAAGTCAGGGTTGAGCACTAATCCTCGCGAGGCCGCCAGAGCCATGGCGAGTGGAATGGGGGGGCGAAGCACTTCGGGAACGAGCGCAGGTCCACGAAAATGGACATACAAGACACAGGGCTTCAGAGGGACGGTAGATGGTCAAAAAACAGGAAGAGGCGCCATTCCCGGCTTTGAAGACCTTGATGACATTTCAAGGGATAAATTCTTCCGTTTCAAGGATGCAATCAAGGACGGAGGAAAGTCTCCAAGCGAAGCTGCAAATGGTCTTGGGGGCAAGACTTATTACAATGAGATGGTCCCTTTCAAGTCTCCCAACCCGCGTCAGCTCCGCGACCCAGGTTACTTCAATGACACGGGTTACACGGAAATCAGGCTTAACCAGGCCACACGTCTGTTTTTCTTTGCGAACCATGACACCCGGACGGTAACCATGCATGCGTTTGGTCATACCGTTCGAGGCGCTTGATGGGCCTGGCGTGCCATGGCCGGGAGGGCAGCGCCCACTCGTGCTTTTGCCGGATACACTCTGAGGAATGATCCGGTCGCGCCTTCGGTGGTTCCAAGAGGAATCGCTGAAGGCGCCTTTTCTCTTTAATTTACTGATCAGGCAATCAACGCGCCTCCAGGCTGCAGTGTGAGCATGCAGGCTCATGCGGTAGACATATGTACGACAGTGCGCAGCAAGCACGGCGGTATGATGGTTTTTCGAGGGCCAGACAATTCAGGTTTGGCTGACTGACCTGCGCGTTCGATACGGTTCGCGTAGAACTCCGTTATCAGTGCAACCCAATCTCAAGGATGAGAGTTTCATGGCTGACAAATCACCCAGGATCAAACCTGGCTCCAGCAAAATAAATGACTCTGCTGCCGATGGTTCTCATCGTGTGCCCAGAGGGGATTCTCCCCTCTCAGCCCTGCCGCATCGCCCGGATCCGCGACCGTCTCTTTTCCTGCCGGATCCTGTCACGACGGCGCAGATAACCAATCCCAGGCCGAGCGTGGAGCTTTTCGCGATCAATGAAGTAGCGGGAGTTGCCTCGCCCACTTCTTTCGCGGACTACCGGGTGCCCGCCCGAAAAAATCTCGGCGAGGTCGATGCGCAGGGCGTTCGGGAGTTCAAGCAGCGCCAGTATGTGGCTGTTTCCGACGATCATTTCGTACAAGTGGTTCGGGATACCGAAAGCGGCCTTTTTCGCGCGACGGTCGCCAGAGAACTCAAGGCTTCCGGTCCGCTGATGGAGCCGGACGCCGAGGGCAGGTACTGGCACCCTATAGCATCAGGGAACCCGTTGGATCGAGGCGATGCCCCGTCGGGGCTGGCGCGCAATGTAGATGAGCGTCTGGCAGCGTTGTTTCCGACCATGGCCCAGGATGCTCGGACTTCCATGCACCGCGAGCGATTGACGGGTGATCCGCTGCTGGCAGTGGCCCGGCTGGAAGCGGAATACTTCACTCTGTTGAAGGATCTTGGCGCGTGGGCCGGGCAGGTGCCGTCCCGGCACCCGGTCACGGGGTTGCCCCTGACAAGTACCGAGATTGGCGTGCAGAGAACAAGCCGAGAGCGTTTTGCACAGGAACTTCAGGACAATTGGTCCCGGAAGGCAACCAGCGCCAATCCGTATTCGCCATCGACGCTGGATTACGATCTCGATGTACTTGGCAGCCTGCCTCGTTTGTCGGCGGATTTCAGCCATGTTCGCGAGTTGAGTCTGACCAGCACTGCCCCGTTGGAAGACAGCGCCTTTCTCGCGAGTTTTCCGGGTGTGCGGTATCTCACCCTGTCGGGCTTTGCCCTGAAATCGTTTCCCGTTGAGGTTTACCAGATGAGGGAACTGGTGACGCTGACCTTGGACAACTGTGACATACGGCTCACCGAAGCCAGCGTCGAAGGCCTCGCCCACATTGAACAACTGAAGCTGCTGGACTTGAGCAACAACCCGCTCGGGCTGTCGCCCGACCTCAGATTCATGAGGCGCCTGGACAGTCTTTATCTCTCGGATACGGGGCTGAACGAGGTGCCTGTCGGGCTATTTGAAAGCGAAAGCCTGGCATTTTCCGATCTGCGCAATAACGAAATTGAACACTTGCCAGACGAACTTTTTGAGGTGCCGGATATTCAACAGGTCAATTTTAACTTTCGAAACAATCCGCTGGATGAGGCCACTCTGCAGCGAGTCAGTGCCTATATCGAGGCCGCTGGCCTGGATAGGAGAGTCCTGATTCAAGTTGATGGAGAAAACCAGATACAACCGCAGATTTTAGACTTCGAAGGTGAGGACAGTGGTGTGGAGAGTTCGTGAGTGAGGGCATCACGTACTTTCATCGAGATGCTGGCGCAACGCCCACTCCACATGTTCTCTAACCAACTCTGACGGATGATCCCGTCGCGCCTTCAATGCTTCCAGCACCGGAATCGTTGAAGGCGCGTTGCCCAATCCCACCGCCAGATTGCGCAGCCAACGCTCGTAACCCGCGCGGCGCAACGGCGAACCCTCGGTGCTGCTGAGGAATTTGTCTTCATCCCACAAGAACAGCTCGGCCAGTTCGGCATTGTCCAGATTGTGCCGTGGCTTGAAATCGCTTTCGCCGGACGGGCGGGCGAAGCGGTTCCACGGGCAGCAGATCTGGCAATCGTCGCAGCCGAACACCCGGTTGCCGATCAGCGGTCGCAGGTCTTCGGGGATGGCGTTTTTCAGTTCGATGGTCAGGTAGGAAATGCAGCGTCGCGCGTCCAGCACATACGGGCCGACGAAGGCGTTGGTCGGGCAGATGTCGAGGCACGCGGTGCAGCGTCCGCAGTGTTCGGTGCTGTGGGGTTCATCCACCGGCAGGGGCAGGTCGACGAACAGCTCACTGAGAAAGAAGTAACTGCCGGCCTTGCGGTTCAGCACCAGGGTGTTTTTACCGATCCAGCCCAGCCCGGCCTGTTCGGCGATGGCCTTTTCCAGCACCGGCGCACTGTCGACGAAGGCGCGGAAGCCGAACGGGCCGATCTCGGATTGAATCCTGTCCGCCAGTTGTTGAACGCGTTTACGGATCAACTTGTGATAATCGCGGCCCAAGGCATAACGCGAGATGTAGGCCTTTTCCGGTTTTGCCAGCAATTGCGCCATTTGCGTGTCGCCCGGCAGGTAGTCCATGCGCAGTGAGACTACGCGCAAGGTGCCCGGCACCAGCTCTTCGGGGTGCGAGCGTTTGCTGCCGTGGGCGCCCATGTAATCCATTTCGCCGTGGTAGCCGGCCTCGAGCCAGCGTTGCAGGTGCTGCTCATGCTCGGCCAGATCCAGACCGCTGATGCCGACTTGCTGGAAGCCCAGCTCGCGGCCCCAGTCCTTGATGGATTGGGCGAGGGCAGGCAGATCTGTGGTGATGGCGGACATGAGGCGAGAGAAACCGGAGCTGAGGTGCGTATAATTCTGCCAGACATCGGAGCCCGAAGACGCATGCCGCACACTAAAGATCAATTACCCGACGCGCTGTACCGTGCCGCGCAGGTGCGCGAACTCGACGCACGGCTGATCGCCGCCGGCACGCCGGGCTTCGAATTGATGCAGCGTGCCGCCCATGCCACCTGGCGCGCACTGGTACGCCAATGGCCGGCCGCGAATGAATTGACGGTGCTGGCCGGGCACGGCAACAACGCCGGCGATGGTTATCTGGTGGCGGCGCTGGCCCACCGTGCGGGTTGGCAGGTTCAGGTACTGGCTGTCGGCGACCCGCAACGTTTGAAGGGCGATGCCGCCGTGGCTCACGCCGAAGCCGTGGCTGACGGCGTTTCGATTGCAGCATGGGATCTGTCCTGCGAGTTGCGCGGTATCGTCGTTGACGCGTTGCTCGGCACCGGCCTGAGCGGCGACGTGCGTGAGCCCTATGCCGCTGCGATCGCGGCGATCAATGCCAGCAGACTGCCGGTGGTGGCGGTCGATATTCCTTCCGGATTGTGCGCCGACACTGGTCATGCGCTGGGTGATGCGGTGCGCGCTGACCTCACCGTGACTTTCATCGGCCTGAAGCTCGGGCTGTTCACGGGCGCGGCGGCGGATCACGTCGGCGAACTGCTGTTTAACGATCTGCAGGCCTCGGCCGAAAACTTCACTGACATTCCAGCCGCCGCTCAACGTCTCAACGCGATTAACCTGCCGCGTCTGGCGGCCCGTACGCCGGCGGCGCACAAGGGGCGTTTCGGCCATGTGCTGCTGATCGGCGGCGATCACGGCTTTGGCGGGGCAATTCTGTTGAGCACCGAAAGTGCTTTGCGCAGTGGCGCCGGTATGGTGTCACTTGCGACCCGTCCGGAACATGTGCCGGCGGCGTTGAGCCGGGTGCCGGAAGCCATGGCGCTGGGCACCTCTTCAGCCAATCAGTTGATGGGGCTACTGGAAAAAGTGTCCGTGCTGGTGGTCGGGCCGGGGCTTGGGCAGGCGAGTTGGGGGCGGGCGCTGTTGTCGGCCGCTGCCAATGCCTCGCTGCCGCAGGTATGGGATGCCGACGCACTGAACCTGCTGGCCTCCGGTTTTGTCAGTCTGCCCAATGATTGCGTGATCACGCCGCATCCGGGTGAGGCGGCGCGGCTGCTGGGGATCAGCACCGCCGAGGTGCAGGCCGATCGTCCAGCGGCGGCGCTGGCATTGAGCAAAAAATATACAGCGGTGGTGGTGCTCAAAGGCGCAGGCAGTCTGATTGCTCATCCCGATGGTCGTCTGGCGCTGTGTCATCAAGGCCATCCGGCCATGGCCACCGCCGGGCTCGGCGATGTATTGGCCGGTCTGATCGGCGCGCTGCTGGCCCAGGACATGAAAGCTTTCGACGCGGCTTGTCTGGCGGTCTGGCTGCACGCCAACGCTGGGGCGCAACAAGGTAAATTCGGCCGTGGGCTGGCGGCCAGTGATCTGATTCCAGCCATTCGTCAGTTGTTGGAGGAGCATGCACCGTGTCTGAAGTAACCCTGTACCTGGCCGATGAACAGGCCATGAGCGACTTTGGCGCACGCATCGCCCGTA
The DNA here is from genome assembly GCF_059423925.1 of Pseudomonas sp. GW458-11-26-14-LB4. NCBI lineage: Bacteria > Pseudomonadati > Pseudomonadota > Gammaproteobacteria > Pseudomonadales > Pseudomonadaceae > Pseudomonas > Pseudomonas sp. GW458-11-26-14-LB4. The sequence continues at coordinate 135,616 of NZ_JBWKYU010000006.1, read as the reverse complement.
TCACCCAGGGCCATGGTCTGATCTTTCTCGAAGGCAACCTCGGGATGGGCAAAACCACGCTGTCGCGGGGCATCATTCGCGGCCTGGGGCACGTCGGGGCGGTGAAAAGTCCGACCTTCACGTTGGTCGAGCCCTACGAGATCGGTGACGTCCGGGCGTTTCACTTCGACCTGTATCGCCTGGTCGATCCGGAAGAGCTGGAGTTTCTCGGGATTCGCGACTATTTCGAAGACGACGCCCTGTGCCTGATCGAATGGCCCGATAAAGGTGCAGGCTTTTTGCCAAAGCCTGACCTGACCATTACCATTAGCCCGCAAGACAGCGGACGTTCGCTGACCATTTTATCCCAGGGCTCGCGCGGCGAGGCCTGGTGTGCCGCTTTGGCATTGGAAACCAATTGAATGATGGGGTTAGGTATGCGCTTTCGCGCGTTGGTGGCTGCCGCTGGACTGATGTTGATGGCAGTAACCGTCAACGCTGTGGCCGAGACGAAGGTCAACAGCGTGCGCCTGTGGCGGGCGCCGGACAACACGCGACTGGTGTTCGACCTGACAGGCCCGGTGCAACACAGCGTCTTCACGCTGACCGCGCCGGATCGTCTGGTGATCGACATCAACGGCGCCACCCTCGGCGCGCCGCTGAATGTGCAGACCGCCAATACGCCGATCACCGCCATGCGCTCGGCCCAACGTACGCCGACCGACCTGCGGGTGGTCATCGACCTGAAAAAAGCCGTCACCCCGAAAAGTTTCTCGCTGGCGCCGAATGCGCAATATGGCAACCGTCTGGTGGTCGATCTGTTCGACAACCCGGCTGACGCCGCACCACCGCCGACACCTGCGCCGACCCCAACGGTTGCGACCGTGCCTGCGGTGCCGGTCACCCCGGCCGAGCCTGCGATCAAACTGCCACCGGCCCCGGCCGGCAAGCGCGACATCATTGTGGTGATCGACGCCGGCCACGGTGGCGAAGACCCGGGTGCGTCCGGTTCTCGCGGTCAGCGCGAGAAAGACGTGGTACTGCAGATCGCCCGCGAGTTGCAGCGTCAGGTCAACGGCATGAAAGGCTTCCGCGCCGAACTGACCCGTACCGGCGACTACTTCATCCCGCTGCGCGGCCGTACCGAGATTGCTCGCAAGAAGGGCGCAGACCTGTTCGTCTCGATCCACGCCGACGCCGCGCCGTCTGCGGCCGCGTTCGGTGCGTCGGTGTTCGCCCTGTCCGACCGTGGCGCCACTTCGGAAACCGCCCGTTGGCTGGCCGACAGCGAAAACCGTTCCGACCTGATCGGCGGTGCCGGCAACGTCAGTCTCGATGACAAGGACCGGATGCTGGCCGGCGTTCTGCTCGACCTGTCGATGACCGCCTCGCTGACCTCCAGCCTCAACGTCGGCCAGAAAGTCCTGACCAACATTGGCCGGGTCACCCCGCTGCACAAACAGCGCGTGGAACAGGCCGGGTTCATGGTGCTGAAATCGCCGGACATCCCGTCGATCCTGGTGGAAACCGGCTTCATCTCCAACGCCAACGAAGCAAACAAACTCTCGGCAGCGAGCCACCAGCAGGCGCTGGCGCGTTCGATCAGCAGCGGCGTGCGTCAGTTCTTCCAGCAGAATCCGCCACCGGGCACTTACATCGCCTGGCTGCGTGATTCGGGCAAGATTGCTCAGGGGCCGCGTGATCACCGGGTAGGTCCGGGTGAAACCGTGGCGATGATTGCCGTGCGTTACCAGATTTCGCCGGCCACGTTGCGCAGCGCCAACAATCTGAAAAGCGATGATCTGAAAGTCGGTCAGCACCTGACCATTCCCGGCACCGAACTGGCGTCCAAAGAATGAATCAGGTCCTGAACGCTGCGCGCATCGAACTGCTCAGCCCGCGGCTGGCGAACCAGATCGCCGCCGGTGAGGTGGTCGAACGCCCGGCCTCGGTGATCAAGGAGCTGCTGGAAAACAGCCTCGACTCCGGCGCCAAACGTATCGACGTCGATGTTGAACAGGGCGGCGTCAAACTGCTGCGTGTGCGTGACGACGGCAGCGGTATTTCCGCCGATGACCTGCCGCTGGCCCTGGCGCGTCACGCCACCAGCAAGATCCGCAACCTGGAAGACCTTGAGCAAGTAATGAGCCTGGGTTTCCGGGGCGAGGCTTTGGCATCGATCAGCTCCGTGGCACGTCTGACCCTGACCTCGCGCACCCGAGATGCCGATCAGGCCTGGCAGGTCGAGACCGAAGGCCGTGACATGGCGCCCCGCGTGCAGCCGGCGGCGCACCCGGTCGGCACGTCGGTGGAAGTCCGTGACCTGTTCTTCAACACCCCGGCGCGACGCAAATTCCTCAAGACTGAAAAAACCGAATTCGATCACCTGCAAGAAGTGATCAAGCGTCTGGCGCTGGCGCGTTTCGACGTGGCGTTCCATCTGCGTCACAACGGCAAGACCATCCTCAGCCTGCACGAAGCCCACGATGACGCGGCGCGCGCACGGCGTGTGGCGGCGATCTGCGGTTCGGGCTTCCTTGAGCAGGCGTTGCCGATCGAGATCGAGCGCAATGGCCTGCATTTGTGGGGTTGGGTCGGTCTGCCGACTTTCAACCGCAGTCAGGCGGACTTGCAGTATTTCTTCGTCAACGGCCGTGCGGTGCGCGACAAACTGGTGGCCCACGCGGTGCGTCAGGCTTATCGCGATGTGCTGTTCAATGGCCGGCACCCGACGTTCGCGCTGTTTTTCGAGGTCGACCCGGCAGCAGTAGACGTCAACGTACACCCGACCAAACACGAAGTGCGCTTCCGTGACGGGCGCATGGTGCATGACTTCCTTTATGGCACCTTGCACCGTGCCCTCGGCGATGTGAGGCCGGAAGATCAGCTTGCCGGTTCGGTCACCACCGCGATCGTCCGGCCAACCGGCCTTGAAGCCGGTGAGTTCGGGCCGCAGGGCGAAATGCGTCTGGCGGCCAATGCGTTGCTGGAGCAACCGCAGGCGCAACCGGCGTTCAATACCTCGTCGGGTGCCAGCGCTGGCGGGGCTTATCAGTATCAATACACGCCGCGTCCGCAATCGAGCGTGCCGGTAGCCGAGGCCCAGGCCGCGTACCGCGAGTTTTTTGCGCCGCTGCCCGAGGCCAACGCCAATGCATTGCCAGCCGGTCAGGAAGACATTCCGCCGCTGGGCTATGCGCTGGCGCAGCTCAAGGGCATCTACATTCTGTCCGAGAACGCCCAAGGCCTGGTTTTGGTGGACATGCACGCCGCTCACGAGCGCATCATGTACGAGCGTCTGAAGATCGCCATGGCCAGCGAAGGCCTTAGCGGTCAGCCTTTGCTGGTGCCGGAATCCCTGGCGGTCAGTCAGCGCGAGGCCGATTGCGCCGAAGAACATGCGGCGTGGTTCCAGCGCCTCGGTTTTGAATTGCAGCGCCTTGGCCCGGAAACCCTGGCCATCCGGCAGATTCCGGCCCTGCTCAAGCAGGCCGAAGCCAACCGTCTGGTGGGTGATGTGCTGTCGGACTTGATGGAATACGGCACCAGCGACCGGATCCAGGCACATCTGAACGAATTGCTCGGCACCATGGCCTGCCACGGCGCGATCCGCGCCAACCGGCGCCTGGCCCTGCCGGAAATGAACGGCCTGCTGCGCGACATGGAAAATACCGAGCGCAGCGGTCAATGCAACCATGGCCGACCGACCTGGACCCAACTGGGCCTGGACGATCTGGACAAACTGTTCCTGCGCGGTCGTTGATGAGCCAGCTTCCTCCAGCGATTTTCCTGATGGGCCCGACCGCTGCGGGCAAGACCGATCTGGCCATCGAGCTGACCAAGGTACTGCCGTGCGAGCTGATCAGCGTCGATTCGGCGCTGGTCTATCGCGGCATGGACATCGGCACCGCCAAACCGTCCAAAGAACTGCTGGCCGAGTTTCCGCACCGGTTGATCGACATTCTCGACCCGGCCGAAGCCTATTCGGCAGCGGATTTCCGCCGCGATGCGCTCCAGGCCATGGCCGAGATCACCGCACGCGGAAAAATTCCGCTGCTGGTGGGCGGCACGATGCTCTATTACAAGGCTTTGATCGAAGGTCTGGCGGACATGCCGGCGGCCGATCCCGAGGTTCGCGCGCAAATCGAAGAAGAGGCTGCACGCCTTGGCTGGCAGGCCCTGCACGATCAACTGGCGGTCATCGATCCGGAGTCTGCGGCACGCATTCATCCGAACGATCCACAACGACTGAGTCGTGCGCTGGAAGTTTACCGGGTCAGCGGTCAGAGCATGACTGAACTGCGGCTGAAACAATCTGTACAAAGTACCGAAGCGGCCGCATCGGGACTGCAACAATTGCCCTATACTGTCGCGAACCTGGCGATTGCTCCAACTAATCGGCAGGTACTGCACGAGCGCATTAAACAAAGATTCACAAATATGCTGGAACAGGGATTCATCGACGAGGTCGTAGCCCTGCGTAATAGAAGTGACCTGCATGCCGGGTTGCCGTCTATACGTGCGGTAGGCTACCGCCAGGTCTGGGACTTCCTGGATGGCAAGCTGACGTCGGCCGAGATGCAGGAGCGGGGCATCATCGCCACGCGCCAATTGGCCAAACGCCAGTTCACCTGGCTGCGCAGCTGGAAAGATTTACACTGGCTCGACAGTCTGGATTGCGACAATCTGCCACGCGCCTTGAAATACCTTGGGACGATCTCCATATTGAGCTGAGTCCTTGCAATTGCCGTCTATCCTTGGGGGTGTGGCGGCAAAAGCCATCTGTTTACCTATTTTTTATATTGAATCCTTAAAGGAGTGCGGCACATGTCAAAAGGGCATTCGCTACAAGACCCTTACTTGAATACTTTACGTAAAGAGAAAGTGGGGGTTTCCATCTACCTGGTGAACGGGATCAAACTGCAAGGCACGATCGAGTCGTTCGACCAGTTCGTTATCCTGCTGAAGAACACCGTCAGCCAGATGGTTTACAAACACGCTATCTCTACAGTCGTGCCGGTTCGTCCAATTCGTCTGCCAAGCGCAACCGAATCCGAAGCAGGTGACGCTGAGCCAGGTAACGCCTGATAGGAGTCTCCTTTGTTCTTTGAGCGCCACGGTGGTGGTGAACGAGTCATCCTCGTTCACTTGGATGGACAGGACCCTGAGGCGCGCGAAGATCCGCAGGAGTTTCAGGAACTGGCAAATTCGGCTGGCGCCGAGACCGTTGCGTTTTTTAACGTGCCGCGTCATCGGCCAACCGCCAAATACCTGATTGGCAGCGGCAAGGTCGAGGAACTGCGCGACCTGGTCCACGCCGAAGAAGCCGATCTGGTGATCTTCAATCACGTCCTCACGCCCAGTCAGGAACGTAACCTCGAACGTGTTTTCGAGTGTCGCGTGATCGACCGTACCGGTCTGATTCTCGATATTTTCGCCCAACGCGCCCGTACCCATGAGGGCAAGCTCCAGGTAGAACTGGCCCAGCTTGACCACATGAGCACCCGGCTGGTTCGCGGCTGGACTCACCTTGAGCGTCAAGGTGGTGGTATCGGCATGCGCGGCCCGGGTGAAACCCAGCTCGAAACCGACCGGCGACTGCTGCGGGTTCGCCTGCGCCAGATCAAGGGCCGTCTGGAAAAAGTGCGCAGCCAGCGCGAACAGTCGCGTCGTGGCCGCTCGCGTGCGGATATCCCTACCGTGTCTCTGGTGGGATACACCAACGCCGGCAAGTCCACGCTGTTCAATAACGTGACCAAGTCCGACGTGTACGCGGCTGACCAGCTGTTCGCCACGCTCGACCCGACCCTGCGCCGTCTGGATCTGGACGACCTGGGGCCGATTGTCCTGGCCGACACGGTAGGGTTCATCCGCCACTTGCCACACAAACTGGTCGAGGCATTTCGGTCTACGCTCGAAGAGTCGAGCAACTCCGATCTGCTGCTGCACGTGATCGATGCGGCCGAACCGGATCGCATGTTGCAGATCGAGCAGGTGATGGTAGTGCTGGGCGAGATCGGTGCCCAGGACTTGCCGATCCTCGAGGTCTATAACAAACTCGATTTGCTTGAAGGCGTTGAGCCACAAATCCAGCGCGATGAAAACGGCAAGCCCCAGCGGGTCTGGCTGTCTGCGCGTGATGGCACCGGTCTGGAATTGCTCGAGCAGGCGATTGCCGAGTTGTTGGGCAGCGACCTGTTCGTGGGAACCTTGCGCCTGCCTCAGCGGTTCGCGCGTCTGCGTGCGCAGTTCTTCGAACTGGGCGCGGTACAGAAAGAAGAACACGACGAAGAAGGGGTCAGCTTGCTGGCCGTTCGATTGCCACGCTCGGAGCTCAATCGACTGGTGAGTCGTGAAGGCGTTGTGCCGACGGAGTTCATCGAGCAACACACTTTGCAATAAAAGCCTGGCAAAGCGGTTGTGCCGCAACGGCAGGCATTCTGTAGCATTGGTCGGCGCGCCGTGGGTGCGTCTTTGCTTTATCAGATGGAGAGCGCTATGGCTTGGAATGAGCCGGGTGGCAACTCGAACAATCAGGATCCTTGGGGTGGCAAGCGTCGCAACAACGGCGACCGCAAGGGGCCGCCGGATCTCGACGAGGCCTTCCGAAAGCTGCAGGAAAGCCTGAACGGGTTGTTCGGTGGTGGAAAAAAACGCGGTGATGACGGTGGTGGCTCGGGCAAGAGCGGCGGCTTCGGCGGCCTGCTCGGCATCGGCCTTGTCGTGCTGGCGGCCGTCTGGCTGTATAGCGCGGTATATGTCGTGGACGAGCAGGAGCAAGCCGTGGTGCTGCGCTTCGGCAAGTACTACGAGACTGTCGGTCCCGGCCTGAACATCTACTTCCCGCCGATCGACAAGAAGTACATGGAGAACGTCACGCGTGAGCGTGCCTACACCAAGCAGGGCCAGATGCTGACCGAAGACGAGAACATCGTCGAAGTGCCGCTGACCGTGCAGTACAAGATCAGCAACCTGCAGGACTTCGTGCTGAACGTCGACCAGCCGGAAATCAGCCTGCAACATGCGACCGACAGTGCGCTGCGCCACGTGGTGGGTTCCACCGCGATGGACCAGGTGCTGACCGAAGGTCGTGAGCTGATGGCCAGCGAGATCAAGGAGCGTCTGCAACGCTTCCTCGATACCTATCGCACCGGTATCACCGTCACCCAGGTCAACGTACAGAGCGCAGCGGCACCGCGTGAAGTGCAGGAAGCCTTCGATGACGTGATCCGCGCCCGTGAAGACGAGCAGCGTTCGCGCAACCAGGCTGAAACCTACGCCAACGGCGTGGTGCCAGAAGCCCGTGGTCAGGCCCAGCGCATCCTCGAAGATGCCAACGGTTACCGTGACGAAACGGTCTCGCGGGCCAAGGGTGAGGCGGATCGCTTCACCAAGCTGGTTGCCGAGTATCGCAAGGCGCCCGAGGTCACTCGTCAGCGTCTATATCTGGACACCATGCAGGAAGTCTTCAGCAGCACCAGCAAGGTTCTCGTGACCGGCAACAAGAACGGCCAGAGCAACCTGCTTTACCTGCCGCTGGACAAGATGATTCAGAACAGTTCGGGCAGCAATGCACCGGTCACCGGTTCGGCTGCCGCCAGCAACAACACGGACGTCACGCCGCATGTCACTGACGTGCCGCAGTCGCGCACAAGGGAGACCCGCTGATGAGCAATAAATCGCTGATCGCCCTGATCGTTGGCGTTGTCGTGGTACTGGTTGGCTGGAACTGCTTCTACATCGTTGCTCAGACCGAGCGCGCGGTGTTGCTGCAATTCGGTCGCGTGGTTCAGGCTGACGTTCAGCCGGGTCTGCATGTGAAGGTTCCTTACGTTAACCAGGTGCGTAAATTCGACGCGCGTCTGATGACGCTGGATGCACCGACACAACGCTTCCTGACGCTGGAAAAGAAAGCCGTGATGGTCGATGCCTACGCCAAGTGGCGCGTTAAAGATGCCGAGCGCTTCTACACCGCAACGTCCGGCCTCAAGCAGATCGCCGACGAGCGTCTGTCCCGTCGTCTGGAATCGGGCCTGCGTGACCAGTTTGGTAAACGCACCCTGCACGAAGTGGTATCCGGTGAGCGCGATGCGCTGATGGCCGATATCACCGCGTCGCTGAACAAGATGGCGGAGAAAGAGCTGGGTATCGAAGTGGTCGATGTCCGGGTCAAGGCCATCGATCTGCCGAAAGAAGTGAACCGCAGCGTGTTCGAACGTATGAGCACCGAGCGTGAGCGTGAAGCTCGCGAGCACCGCGCCAAGGGTAACGAGCTGGCCGAAGGCATCCGTGCCGACGCCGATCGTCAACGCCGCGTGCTGCTGGCTGAAGCCTATCGTGAATCCGAAGAGATTCGCGGTGACGGTGATGCCCAGGCTGCTGCGATCTACTCCAAGGCCTACGGTCAGGATCAGGAGTTCTACGGTTTCTACCGTAGCCTGCGTGCCTACCGTGAAAGCTTCGCGAACAAATCCGACGTCCTGGTCCTCGACCCAAGCAGCGACTTCTTCCGTTACCTGGAAAAGTCCAAGCCTTGATACGACGTTGACCTGAATCATTCCGCCCGGCGGCTAAAACCTCGGGCGGGGTGATCCTTTGGGAAAACGTGTGTATGATGCGGCAGCCGGGAAATTCCCGGCTTTTTTGCGTCTGCACGTTTGATTGCTGTTTTTGTTGCAGAAGATCGGGTTGAATGGCCCGACAGTTTTTCGAGGAAAGTGATGGGCGAAGCCGGTAACAGGCCTTTCGCCGCGTCGTTCATGCGCGTGCGTTTTGAACGGGCCGGTCATTTTCTGCTTCACTCAAGGCTCGCCCTCGGGCTGGCCGCCCGGATCTAAGGGGAATGGCGTAATGGCAACGGTAGACCGCTGGCTGCTGCCAGATGGCATCGAAGAAGTACTGCCACCGGAAGCGGCGCGCATTGAAGTCGCGCGTCGTCAGGTGTTGGATCTGTTCCAGAGCTGGGGTTACGAGTTTGTCGTGACTCCCCATATCGAGTACCTGGAATCCCTGCTGACCGGCGCGGGCCAGGACCTGGATCTGCGTACCTTCAAGGTCATCGACCCGCAATCGGGCCGGCAGATGGGGTTCCGTGCCGACATCACGCCGCAAGTGGCGCGCATCGATGCGCACACCCTGCGTCGCGAAGGCCCGAGCCGTCTGTGCTACGCCGGCAGCGTGCTGCATGCCCAGCCGCGTGCCTTGTCGTCCTCGCGCAGCCCGATCCAGCTGGGTGCCGAGTTGTACGGCGATGCCAGCCCGAGCAGCGACGTCGAAGTCATCAGCCTGATGCTGGCGATGCTGCAACTGGCCGATGTGCCGGACGTGCACATGGACCTCGGGCATGTCGGCATCTACCGCGGTCTGGCCCAGGCGGCCGGTCTGTCGGGTGAAGTCGAGCAGCAGTTGTTCGATGCGTTGCAACGCAAGGCCATCGACGAGGTCATTACCTTGACCGAAGGCCTGCCGGCCGATCTGTCCGGCATGCTGCGCGCGCTGGTCGACCTGTGCGGCGGCCGTGAAGTCCTGACCGCTGCCCGCGAGCGTCTGGCCAATGCGCCGGCCCCGGTACTGGCGGCACTGGAAGACTTGCTGGCGATCGCCGAGCGTCTGTCGGCGCGCTTCCCGGAGCTGCCGCTGTACTTCGATCTGGGCGAGTTGCGCGGTTACCACTACCACACCGGTGTGGTGTTCGCGGTGTTCGTGCCGGGCGTTGGCCAGTCCATCGCTCAGGGCGGTCGTTACGACGACATCGGCGCCGACTTCGGTCGCGCCCGTCCGGCCACCGGCTTCTCCACCGATTTGAAAACCCTGGTGACCCTGGGGCGTGCTGAGATCGAGCTACCGTCTGGCGGTATCTGGATGCCTGACAGTACGGATGCGGCACTCTGGCAGCAGGTTTGCCAGTTGCGCAGTGAGGGTCAGCGTGTCGTTCAGGCATTGCCTGGACAACCTTTGGCCGCCGCCCGTGATGCGGACTGCGACCGGCAATTGATCCAGCAGAACGGGCTTTGGCAAGTATCGCCACTGGCTTCTTGAGTTTTCCTGCCGGCTGAAGCCGGCACCAAGTTTGCGCGAATGAGGACAAGTGTTATGGGTAAGAATGTCGTAGTCCTGGGCACCCAATGGGGTGATGAGGGCAAAGGCAAGATCGTTGATCTGCTGACCGAACATGCTGCCGCCGTAGTGCGCTACCAGGGTGGCCACAACGCCGGTCACACTCTGGTGATCGATGGTGAAAAAACCGTCTTGCACCTGATCCCGTCGGGCGTGCTGCGCGAAGGCGTGCAGTGCCTGATCGGCAACGGCGTGGTGGTTGCACCCGACGCCCTGCTGCGCGAGATCACCAAGCTGGAAGAGAAAGGCGTACCGGTGCGCGAGCGCCTGCGCATCAGCCCTTCCTGCCCGTTGATCCTGTCCTTCCACGTGGCACTGGACCAGGCCCGTGAAAAGGCCCGCGGCGAGCTGAAGATCGGTACGACCGGTCGCGGCATCGGCCCGGCATACGAAGACAAGGTTGCACGTCGCGGCCTGCGTGTTGGCGATCTGCTCAACATGCCGCGCTTTGAAGACAAGCTGCGTGAACTGGTGGACTACCACAACTTCATGCTGGTCGGTTACTACAAAGAGCCTGCCATCGAGTTCGAAAAGACTCTGGCCGAGTGCAAGGAATACGCCGAGCTGCTCAAGCCGCTGATGCTGGACGTGACTGCCGAGCTGCACGACCTGCGTCGCGCCGGCAAAGACATCATGTTCGAAGGCGCCCAAGGTTCGTTGCTCGACATCGACCACGGTACCTACCCGTACGTGACCAGCTCCAACACCACCGCCGGTGGCGTGGCGACCGGTTCGGGTGTTGGCCCGATGTTCCTGGACTACATCCTGGGCATCACCAAGGCTTACACCACTCGCGTAGGTTCGGGTCCATTCCCGACTGAGCTGTTCGACGAAGTGGGCGCGCACCTGGCCAAGCAAGGTCACGAGTTCGGTGCTACCACCGGCCGTGCCCGTCGTTGCGGCTGGTTCGACGCCGTTATCCTGCGTCGCGCTATCGATGTGAACAGCATCTCCGGCATCTGCCTGACCAAGCTGGACGTACTCGACGGCCTGGAAACCATCAACATCTGCACCGGCTACAAAGATGCACAAGGCAACGCCGTTGCTCCAACTGACGCTGACAGCTACGTAGGCCTGCAGCCTGTGTACGAAGAAGTGCCGGGCTGGACCGAATCGACCGTGGGTGCCAAAACCCTGGAAGAGCTGCCGGCCAACGCTCGTGCCTACATCAAACGCGTTGAAGAGTTGATCGGCGCGCCGATCGACATTATTTCGACGGGTCCGGATCGCAACGAAACCATCGTTCTGCGTCATCCGTTCGCTTGATAAGTCGTTGATGTAAAAACACAAAGGCCCCTTCATCGGGGCCTTTGTCGTTTATGCCTGTTGGACGGCATGACCTTTGCTGTGATTCTGTCTACAAGAGTGCCATCAAATTAATGGCGTCAGAAGTAGAGGGATTCAAAGTGTCAGCCGTTCTCTCACTGTTACAAAGCCGTCTGTTGCGGCCTGTGTTCGTTACCCTTGGTATCGCCCTTTTGGTGCAAGTGCTGGTGGCCGTCGCCCTGACGCGGAGCACCGTCACCGCGCTGGAAGCCGATCTCGGCTCTCGTCTGGGCGCCGACAGCCAGAAGTTGTCCGGTGAACTGGAGCAGGCCGGGCGCGAAGTCACGTCGAGCCTCGACAACCTCTCCTCGAGTACCCGTCAGCGTCTTACCGCCGGTCTTTCCTCGCGTCTGAAGGAAGAGCAGGCGCAACTGCGTGCGACTCTGGAAAAAGACCTGAAGGATTCGGCCAATGACATGGCCCAGTTGCTGGCCTCGGTGGCGCCTCGCGCCATGTGGGACAGCGACGTGCCGACCTTGTCCGAGTTCGCCCGCCGGGCCCAGCGCAATCCCAACGTGCTGTTCGTGGTGTATGACGACGCCACCGGCCAGCATCTGACCCGCTACCTCAACCGCGAAAACCCGATCAACAAGGCCCTTTTGGAAAAAGGCCAGGGTGAGCGGGCGCTGGATAAAGTGCTGGATGCGGCGAAGAATGATCCGTCGGTCTACTACCTCGAAGCCTCGATCAACCCCAATGGCGTGGAAATCGGCAAGGTGCTGATGGGTGTCTCGACTGCTTCGGTCGAAACCGATCTGGCGGCGCTCGATCAGCGCTTCACGGCGTTGATTGCCAGCAGCGATCAACTGGTCGGTGACAGCCTCAAAGGCGCTGCTGCCGACAGCGCCACCGCCATGCGCGCGCGCCTGCAATCGGCGCAATCCACGGCTGCCGAAATGAAGGCCAACACCACCAGTACAGTGCAGGACGCAGCAGCAACTCTGCGCTGGCGTATCGGCATGGGTCTGGCGCTGGTCGGTGCCGGGGTGCTGTTGCTGCTGGCGGTGGTGCTCGGTCATCGAGTGGTCAATCGCCTGAAGATGCTCAACGCCGCCATGGATGATCTGGCAGCAGGTGAGGGCGATCTGACCAAACGCGTGCAGATCAACAGCAAGGACGAAATCGGCGACATGGCGTCGGCGGTCAACCGCTTTGTGGACAAGTTGCAGCCGATCGTGCGCGAGGCCGGGGATGTGGCTCAGCGTACCGGTGTGGAAATCGGTGCGATGACCTTGCGCAATGCCGGTGCCGATGCGGCGGCCGGAATGCAGCGTGATGAAGTGGCCGAAAGTTTGCGGGCTCTGTCGCAAATGGCCGATGAAGCGCAATCGGAAAGCCATGCGATGCAGGCTGCGTTGAAGCAGGTGGTGGATATTCGCCAGGCCACCGACGAGAACACTCGCACTTCGGCCAAGGTCGGCAGCCTGATCGAGGCGCTGGCGGGGCAGGTCGATACCGGGGCGAAAGTCATCGAGCGGCTGGCGCAGCAGAGCGAGCAGATCGAAGTGGTGCTGACCGTGATTCACGGCATCGCCGAGCAGACCAACCTGCTGGCGCTCAACGCGGCCATCGAAGCCGCCCGGGCCGGCGAGACCGGACGCGGGTTTGCAGTGGTGGCGGATGAAGTCCGCGCGTTGGCGAGCAAGACCCAAAGCTCCACGGGCGACATTCAGGCGCATATCGTGGCGCTGCAGCAGGGTGCCCGTGAGGCAGTCGAGGCGATCGGTCAGGCCGGGCGTCAGGCCAGCGAAGGTTTGCTGGTGCTGCGTGACAGCGCACGGTTGCAGCAATCGGTGCAGGCGTCGGTCGAGCAGGTGCATGCGGCGATTGGCCTGGCGACTCAGGCCGCGGCGCATCAGGCGCAGGGCGCGCAGGCCGTGCGTGGGCGGGTCGAGACGATCCATGCCCAGGCCGAGAAAGCCGCCCAGGCGGTGGTCGAGACCACGGCCAGCGGCAAGGTGCTGGATGGTTTGGCGGCGCAGCTCAAGGCCAGTCTGGGGCAGTTCCGGGCCTGATAGTCCGGGCAAAAAAAATCGCAGCCTCGGCTGCGATTTTTTTATCGGCTCAAATACATCCGGGTCGTCAGCAGGTACACCGGCAATCCCGACACCACAATCAACAACGCCGCATAAGGCGCCGCTGCTGCGAACTCGACATTCGCGGTGTGCGCCCAGACTTCGGTCGCTAATGTGTTGAGCCCCGTCGGACTCAACAGCAGTGTCGCCGTCAGTTCTTTCATGGCATCCAGAAACACCAGAGCGAACGCCGCACCCAGTGCCGGGAAGATGATCGGCAGGGTCACTCGACAGAACGCCGTGAATGAAGAAGCGCCCAGCGTGCGGGCGGCTTCTTCGAGCTGCGGAGCCGCCTTGTTCAACGCCGTGCGGATCGGCGCCTGAGCGAGCGGCAGAAACAGCAGCGCATAAGCGATCAGCAACAGCGCGGAGGTCTGGTACAGCGCCGGCACGTAATGCAGGGCGAAATACACCAGCGTCAGGGCGATCACCAATCCCGGCAGGGCGTGCAGCAGATAGGGCAGGCGCTCGGCCCAGATCGCCAGCTGACCTTTATAGCGCACCACCAGCAGTCCGACCGGTACCGCCAGCACCAGACACAATCCCGCGCCACCCAGCGATAGTGCCAGTGACGACAGCAATGCTTCGGTGATTGCTGCCACCGGGAAGGCTGCTGACGACCCCACGGCGAGCCAGTAGGCCAGCATGCCCAGCGGAATCCCGCTGCCGACAATCGCCAGCATCAGGCAATACAGCTGACCGGCAATCGCCCAAGGCCCGAGTCGCACTTGTTCAGCCCGACGCGCCGCGCCCTGGCCAGTGCGCACATGACGGCCCTTGCCGCGCACGCGCAACTCCAGCCACAACAGCATCAGGCACAGCGCCAGCAACACTGCCGACAGCATTGCCGCGTTGGCATTGCTGAATTCCAGTTCGAATTGCTGATAGATCGCGGTGGTGAAGGTTTGCAGGCCGATGATCGACAGTGCGCCGAATTCCACCAGCATGTGCAATGCGATCAGCAATGAGCCGGCCAGCAGCGAAGGCCAGAGCAGGGGCAGGGTGACGCGGAAAAACACGCCCCAGCGATTCTGTCCCAGTGTGCGAGCCGACTCTTCAAGGGAGGGATCAAGATTGCGCAGTGTGGCGGCCACTGGCAGAAAGATCAGCGGGTACTTCGACAGGCTCATCACAAGAATCGCCCCGCCGAGTCCTTCGAACTGCGCGCTGAGCGAAACCCAGGTGAAGCTGCTGACAAATGCCGGCACCGCGAACGGCAGGCAAAGAATCACGCCCCACAGCCGTCGGCCTGGCAGATTGCTGCGCTCCAGCAACCACGCCAGCGACAGGCCGATCACGCCACAGGTCACGGTTACGCCAACCATCAGCGCCAGCGTGTTGCGCAGCAGGCTGAACACATACGGGCGCCACAGCAAGTGCAGCGCCTCGGACCAGCCTGCTTGCCAGGCTTTGAGCCCGACGTAGGCCAGCGGCAACAGGCTCATGACCACCAGCAACAACACCGGCAGCACCAGCCAGATCGACGGCCGCTTGCGCCGTGGCACGTAACCCCCGCGTGTAGCGGGGGCGGATAACGATGCGGTCATCAGTTCAGGCCAACTTCGCGTTCCAGCTCCAAAGCTTCTTCGGCATTACCGAGATCGGCCGGCGTGACGTCCGGCGCTTCCAGTTCACTGAAAGGTTTGAGGCCGCGATCCGATTCCATGCCTTTATGCAGCGGGTATTCGGCGGTGGTCTGGGTGATCACGCGCTGGCCTTCTTCGCTGGCCATGTAGGCGAGGAATTGCTGGGCTTCTTTTGGATGTTTGCTGGATTTCAGCACGGCTGCGCTGGACACGGTGATCAGGCCGCCAACGTCACCGCCGGTGAAGTAATGCAGTTTCGAATCAAGCTGGCCTTTTTCCCGTTGCAGGGCGAACCAGTAATAGTTGTTCACCAGCACGGTGGCGACTTCGCCGTTTTCCACAGCCTTGAGGGCGACCATGTTGTTGCTGTAGGTCTTGCCGAAGGCGCGCAGACCGGTCAGCCATTCTTCGGCGGCTTCGCGGCCGTGTTTCTTGATGATGGCGACAGCCTGTTCCTGGAACGCGCCGCTGGTCGGTACGAAACCGACCTTGCCTTGCCACTGCGGGTCGGCGAAATCCAGTACCGATTTCGGCAGGTCCTTTTCATCGACCAGTTTCGGGTTGAAGGCCACTACACGAACCCTGGCGGTGACGCCGATCCAGGTGCCGTTACCGGCGACGTATTCTTTCGGCAGAACGGCGAGGGTCGCGTCGTCGGCCTTGGCCAGCAGGCCTTGCTCGCCGAGGTTGTTCAGCGGCGGGGATTCTTCGGTGTAGATGACGTCGGCGGGGGAGCGGTCGCCTTCTTCGATGATCTGGCTGGCCAGCTGATTGCTGCTGCCCTTGCGGACATTGACGTGAATGCCGGTCTTGGCTTCGAAGGCTTTGGCGATCGCGTCGCCGACTTCCTTGTGTTGACCGTTGTAGAGAGTCAGGGAAACCGCGTCGGCAGCCTGGGTGAGGGGAGTGGCGAGTGCCAGGCCGAGCAGGGTGAAGGTCAAGCCGCGGCGCAGGGTATTTCGAAACATCATTCGCAGGGTTCCTCACTGTCGCATTGCAAAAACTTGCAACAATGATAAACGATATTGTTTCTCAAGTGCGCCTTGCGGGGAGGGAGTTGGTCTGGTAGGTGTTGGGGCTCAGACTTTTCCAGCCCCCGAAAACGCAAAAACCCGCTTTCGCGGGTTTTTGTGAGATTCAAGATCGTGACCTTGAATTTGAATTGGTGCCCAGAAGAAGACTCGAACTTCCACGACCGTAAGGTCACCAGCACCTGAAGCTGGCGTGTCTACCAATTTCACCATCTGGGCTTCATCTTCAGCGTTGCCGCTGTTGATGTGGCGCACTATACGGAGCGCCTTTTGATCTGTAAACCCCTGATTTGATTTTAATAAATCATTTTCAGAAAAAAGGCGGGGCGCAGAATGCAAAAAACCCGCTTTCGCGGGTTTTTGTGTGAGTCTTGAAACTGATCTAGTCTCAAACTCGAAATTGGTGCCCAGGAGAAGACTCGAACTTCCACGACCGTAAGGTCACCAGCACCTGAAGCTGGCGTGTCTACCAATTTCACCACCTGGGCATCTCGTCAACGTGTGTACGTCGTCGATGGCGCGCACTATACGGAGCGCCTTTTTAACTGTAAACCCCTGCCAGCAAAAAAAATGATTTTTTTTACCAGCGGTGTTCAAAACGCCCTCCAAGCGTCGATACAAGGCTCCAGACGCGTCTTATATAGTCGGAAATTTCCCGTTTGATGGCGCCTATGCCAAACTAACCCGCATATAGACAAGGTGAAAACTCTCTAATGGCCGATTGGCAGTCCCTCGATCCCGAGGCCGCTCGTGAAGCGGAAAAATATGAAAACCCTATTCCCAGCCGCGAACTGATCCTTCAGCACCTTGCTGATCGGGGTTCGCCTGCTGCCCGCGAGCAACTGGTCGAAGAGTTTGGTCTGACCACAGAAGACCAGATCGAAGCCCTGCGCCGCCGCCTGCGCGCCATGGAGCGCGACGCTCAACTGATCTACACCCGCCGTGGCACGTATGCGCCGGTGGACAAGCTCGACCTGATCCTCGGCCGCATCAGCGGTCACCGCGACGGTTTCGGCTTCCTGGTGCCGGATGACGGCTCCGACGACCTGTTCATGAGTCCGGCGCAAATGCGTCTGGTGTTCGATGGCGACCGTGCCCTGGCCCGTGTGTCCGGCCTGGACCGTCGCGGTCGTCGCGAAGGCGTGATCGTCGAAGTGGTGTCCCGTGCCCACGAGAGCATCGTCGGCCGTTACTTCGAAGAAGGCGGTATCGGCTTCGTCGTCGCGGACAACCCGAAGATCCAGCAGGAAGTGCTGGTGACGCCGGGCCGTAACGCCAACGCCCAGATCGGTCAGTTCGTCGAGGTGAAAATCACCCACTGGCCGACCCCGCGCTTCCAGCCGCAAGGTGACGTGATCGAAGTCGTCGGCAACTACATGGCGCCGGGCATGGAAATCGATGTCGCCCTGCGCACCTACGACATTCCGCACGTCTGGCCTGAAGCCGTGCTGAAGGAAGCCGGCAAGCTCAAGCCGGAAGTCGAAGAGAAAGACAAAGAGAAGCGCGTCGACCTGCGCCATCTGCCGTTCGTCACCATCGACGGCGAAGATGCCCGCGACTTCGACGACGCGGTTTACTGCGAAGCCAAGCCCGGCAAGCTGCGCCTGTTCTCCGGCGGCTGGAAGTTGTACGTGGCGATTGCCGACGTTTCCAGCTACGTGAAGATCGGTTCGGCTCTGGACAATGAAGCCCAGGTGCGCGGCAACTCGGTGTACTTCCCCGAGCGCGTGGTGCCGATGCTGCCGGAGCAGCTCTCCAACGGCCTGTGCTCGCTGAATCCACATGTCGATCGTCTGGCCATGGTTTGCGAGATGACCATCTCCAAGTCCGGCGAAATGACCGACTACTGCTTCTATGAAGCGGTGATCCATTCCCACGCTCGTCTGACCTACAACAAGGTCAGCGCGATGCTGGAAACGCCGAAAGCCACCGAAGGTCGCAAGTTGCGCGGTGAATACACCGACGTCTTGCCGCACCTCAAACAGCTCTACGCGCTGTACAAGGTATTGCTGGCTGCCCGTCACGTGCGTGGCGCGATCGATTTCGAAACGCAGGAAACCCGGATCATCTTCGGTTCCGAGCGCAAGATTGCCGAAATCCGTCCGACCACCCGTAACGATGCACACAAGCTGATCGAGGAATGCATGCTGGCGGCCAACGTGGCCACTGCCGAGTTCCTGAAAAAGCACGAAATCCCTGCGTTGTACCGCGTCCACGACGGCCCGCCACCGGAGCGTCTGGAAAAACTGCGCGCGTTCCTCGGTGAGCTCGGTCTGTCCCTGCACAAAGGCAAGGATGGTCCATCGCCGAAGGATTATCAGGCCCTGTTGGCCAGCATCAAGGACCGTCCGGATTTCCACCTGATCCAGACCGTGATGCTGCGTTCCCTGAGCCAGGCGGTGTACAGCGCCCAGAACGAAGGCCACTTCGGCCTGAATTACGAAGCCTATACCCACTTCACCTCGCCGATCCGTCGTTACCCGGACCTGCTCACGCACCGGGCGATCCGCAGCGTGATCCATTCGAAACAGGATACTCCGCACGTTCGTCGTGCCGGGGCGATGACCATTCCGAAGGCGCGCATCTATCCGTACGACGAAGCAGCGCTGGAGCAACTCGGCGAGCAGTGCTCGATGAGCGAGCGCCGTGCCGATGAAGCGACCCGCGACGTAGTGAACTGGCTCAAGTGCGAGTTCATGAAAGACCGCGTGGGCGAATCGTTCCCGGGCGTGATCACAGCCGTGACCGGTTTCGGCCTGTTCGTCGAGCTGACCGATATCTACGTCGAAGGTCTGGTGCACGTTACGGCGCTGCCGGGCGACTACTACCACTTCGACCCTGTGCATCACCGCCTGGCGGGCGAGCGCACCGGTCGCAGCTTCCGTCTTGGCGATACCGTTGAAGTGCGCGTGATGCGCGTCGATCTCGACGAGCGCAAGATCGACTTCGAGATGGCTGAAAAAACCATCAGCGCGCCGATCGGCCGCAAGAAGCGTGGCGCCGAAACGGCTGCTCCTGCAGCCAAGGTTGTGGAAGAAAAAGCTCCGGCAAAATCCACCAGCCGTCGTCCGGCCAAGGAAAAGGTTGCCGAGGCTTATCGCCCGAGCGACGCCGTGGCGAAAAACGCCGAGCTGCGCAAAAGCCGTGAAATGAAGAAGGCTTTGCTGGCCGACGCCAAAAACGGTGGTAAAGCGGCGTCCGGGGGAAAGACCGGACGGTCGGCGCCTGAAAAGGCCTCCGGCGGCAAGCCAGCCAAACCGAGCAAACACCGTAAAGGCCCGCCGAAAGCGGGTTCCGCTCCAGCCAAAAGTGGCGGGGCGCGTAAACCGAAGGCGAAGTCATGAGTCAGTTGGAAAAAATCTACGGCGTTCACGCGGTAGAAGCGTTGCTGCGTCACCACCCTAAACGCGTCAAGCAGATCTGGCTGGCTGAAAGCCGCAACGATCCGCGCGTGCAGACGCTGATCGAGCTGGCCAACGAAAACCGGGTTCAGATCGGTCAGGCCGAGCGCCGTGAAATGGATGCCTGGGTCGAAGGCGTGCACCAGGGCGTGGTGGCGGACGTCAGTCCGAGCCAGGTCTGGGGCGAAGCGATGCTCGACGAGCTGCTCGATCGCACCGAAGGCGCACCGCTGTTGCTGGTGCTCGACGGCGTGACCGACCCGCACAACCTTGGCGCCTGCCTGCGTTCGGCGGATGCTGCCGGTGCGCTGGCGGTCATCGTGCCAAAAGACAAGTCGGCCACCCTGACCCCTGTGGTGCGTAAAGTGGCTTGCGGCGCGGCGGAAGTGATTCCGCTGGTGGCCGTCACCAACCTTGCGCGCACCCTGGAAAAGCTTCAGCAGCGTGGGTTGTGGATTGTCGGCACGGCGGGTGAGGCCGAGGTCAGCATCTATGACCAGGACCTGACCGGCCCGACCATCCTGATCATGGGCGCAGAAGGCAAAGGCATGCGTCGCCTGACCCGCGAGCATTGCGATTACCTGGTACACCTGCCGATGGCTGGTAGCGTCAGCAGTCTCAACGTCTCGGTTGCGACCGGCGTGTGCCTGTTCGAAGCCCAGCGCCAACGCGGTGCGAAGGCCAAGGCAGCTGCCAAAAAAGCTTAAGCATCACGCCTTTCAAAATGTGGGAGCGAGCCTGCTCGCGAAGCGGAGTTACATTCAGCATCATTGTTGGATGTTAAGCCGCCATCGCGAGCTGGCTCGCTCCCACAGTGCTTTGTGGGGTGACCCGGATTGGTGACTGTTCAAATAATCACCAATTGCCTTGCACCTCTTCAGTCCCTTCTCTACAATTGCGCCCCTTGCTGTGGCGGCAGGCATGCATGTGCCCCGCGCCAGCAAGTCCATAAGTGTCATTCACTCCTTGTCTGACCGTTTTTGAGCGGCAGGCTACAACCCGTAAGGAGCATTCATGCGTCATTACGAAATCATCTTTCTGGTCCACCCTGACCAGAGCGAGCAAGTCGGCGGCATGGTTGAGCGTTACACCAAGCTGATCGAAGAAGACGGCGGCAAAATCCACCGTCTGGAAGACTGGGGCCGTCGTCAACTGGCCTACGCAATCAACAATGTTCACAAGGCTCACTACGTGATGCTGAACGTTGAGTGCACCGGCAAGGCCCTGGCCGAGCTGGAAGACAACTTCCGCTACAACGATGCTGTGATCCGTAACCTGGTCATCCGTCGCGACGAAGCCGTTACCGGCCAGTCCGAGATGCTCAAGGCTGAAGAAAACCGCAGTGAGCGCCGTGAGCGTCGCGAACGTCCTGAGCACGATGGCAGCGCCGATGGCGATGACAGCGATAGCGACAGCGACAACAGCGATAACGCTGACGAGTAATCCACGGACCTTTTAAGGAGCCTATCAAATGGCACGTTTCTTCCGTCGTCGTAAATTCTGCCGCTTCACCGCTGAAGACGTGAAGGAGATCGATTACAAAGATCTCAACACTCTGAAAGCCTACGTATCCGAGACCGGCAAAATCGTTCCAAGCCGCATCACCGGTACCAAAGCTCGTTATCAGCGTCAGCTGGCCACCGCTATCAAGCGCGCCCGCTTCCTGGCCCTGCTGGCCTACACCGACAGCCACGGCCGCTGAGACCGGGCAGTCGACAAGTAGCAAAGGATTGAATGCATGCGTGCCTTAGCTGAGTTCATCATGCGCGGCCGCATGCAGGCCACTCTCGTAGTGGCTGGATGTGCAGCATTGCCGTTGTTGTATTGGTTGGGTGCTGCCGCGGGAAGCCTGGTGCTTCTGCGGCGCGGATTGTCGGACGCCCTTGGCGTTCTGGTTCTGGGACTGCTGCCAGCGTTGATCTGGTGGCTCAAGTTCGATGACCCACGGGCACTTCTGGTGCTGCTGGGGTCTTCGGGGCTTGCGCTGGTGTTGCGCGCAAGCGAGTCCTGGGTCCGCACGCTGCTGGTCAGCGTAGCCATGGGGCTGGTGTTTTCAGTGGTGCTCGGGGCGGCGTTTGCGCCCCAGATCGAGATGCTGGCGCAGGCCTTGGTAAAGGTCATGCCCGCGCTTCTCGGTGATGCCTACCAACAATTGTCGGTAGACGAGCAGGCGCGTTTCGCGTCGCTGATCGCACCGGTCCTGACCGGCCTGATTGCGGCCTTGTTGCAGATCGTCAGCGTGCTGAGCCTGATTGTCGGGCGTTACTGGCAGGCGTTGTTGTACAACCCGGGTGGTTTTGGTCGCGAGTTTCGCGCCATCCGGATCCCGCTGGGACCGGCGATGTTACTGCTGGCGTTGATGCTTCTGGGCCCGAATCTCGGTGCACAGATGGCCATGTTGACGCCGTTGTGCAGTGTACCGCTGGTGTTCGCCGGGCTGGCCCTGATTCACGGGCTGGTGGCGCAAAGGCGACTGGCCGGTTTCTGGCTGGTGGGGTTGTACGTGACGCTGTTGCTGTTCATGCAGCTGATCTATCCGTTGCTCGTGGTTCTGGCCATTGTCGACAGCCTGATTGATTTTCGCGGTCGGGTGTCGAAAGACACCGATAACGCGAACGGTGAAGGTTAAAAGTTAAGAGGATTTCCACATGCAACTGATCCTTCTGGAAAAAATCGCCAACCTGGGCAACCTGGGCGACAAAGTAAACGTTAAGGCCGGTTACGGCCGTAACTACCTGCTGCCTTTCGGCAAAGCCACCGCTGCGACCGCTGCCAACCTGGCTGCGTTCGAAGAGCGTCGCGCTGAGCTGGAAAAAGCCGCCGCAGACCGTAAAGCATCGGCTGAAAGCCGTGCTGCCCAACTGGCCGAGCTGGAAGTGACCATCACTGCCACCGCTGGCGACGAAGGCAAGCTGTTCGGTTCGATCGGTACTCACGACATCGCTGACGCACTGACCGCCTCCGGCGTTGAAGTTGCGAAAAGCGAAGTTCGTCTGCCGAACGGCACCATCCGCAACGTGGGTGAATTCGACGTGGCTGTGCACCTGCACGCCGAAGTTGAAGCCACCGTACGCGTTGTCGTGGTAGCAGCTTAAGCAACACCCTGATCGACTGGCGGCTTGTCCGTCAGACGGTTAACATCGGGCACGATCCTGTTTACAGGTCGTGCCCTTTGTCTTTCTGCACTCCCTGCTTTTCCTGATTAAAAAGTGGCCATGAACGAAATCTCCGCTCCCGAGCAATACGATCTGCAAACCGCCGCGCTGAAGGTGCCGCCGCATTCCATCGAGGCCGAACAGGCCGTGCTCGGTGGTCTGATGCTGGACAACAACGCATGGGAACGTGTGCTCGATCAAGTCTCCGACGGCGATTTCTACCGACATGACCACCGTCTGATTTTCCGTGCGATCGCCAAACTGGCCGATCAGAACCTGCCGATCGACGTCGTGACCCTTGCCGAGCAACTGGACAAGGAAGGTCAGACCTCGCAGGTCGGCGGCCTCGGTTACCTTGGCGAGCTGGCGAAAAACACGCCGTCCGTCGCCAACATCAAGGCCTATGCGCAGATCGTCCGCCAGCGTGCGACGTTGCGTCAGCTGATCGGTATCAGCACCGAAATTGCCGACAGCGCCTTCAACCCCGAAGGCCGCACCGCCGAGGAAATCCTCGACGAAGCCGAGCGGCAGATTTTCGCGATTGCCGAGGCCCGGCCAAAAACCGGCGGTCCGGTGGGCGTGAATGACCTGTTGACCAAGGCCATCGACCGCATCGACACCCTGTTCAACACCGCCGACTCGATCACCGGCCTGTCCACCGGCTACACCGACCTCGACGAGAAGACCAGCGGCCTGCAACCGGCCGAC
Source organism: Pseudomonas sp. GW458-11-26-14-LB4 (assembly GCF_059423925.1). Classification (NCBI taxonomy): domain Bacteria; kingdom Pseudomonadati; phylum Pseudomonadota; class Gammaproteobacteria; order Pseudomonadales; family Pseudomonadaceae; genus Pseudomonas; species Pseudomonas sp. GW458-11-26-14-LB4. Next base: position 112,239 of record NZ_JBWKYU010000006.1, on the reverse strand, counting down.
TTGATCATCGTCGCCGGCCGTCCGTCGATGGGTAAGACCACCTTCGCGATGAACCTGGTGGAAAACGCCGTACTGCGCAGCGACAAGGTGGTGCTGGTGTACTCCCTCGAGATGCCAGGTGAATCGCTGATCATGCGTATGCTGTCGTCCCTCGGTCGTATCGACCAGACCAAGGTGCGTTCCGGCCAGCTGGAAGACGACGACTGGCCGCGCCTGACCTCGGCGGTCAACCTGCTCAACGACCGCAAGCTGTTCATTGATGACACCGCCGGCATCAGCCCGTCGGAGATGCGTGCCCGGACCCGGCGTCTGGTGCGCGAGCACGGCGACATCGGCCTGATCATGATCGACTACCTGCAGCTGATGCAGATCCCCGGCTCCAGCGGTGACAACCGGACCAACGAGATTTCCGAGATCTCCCGATCCCTGAAAGCCCTGGCCAAGGAATTCAACTGCCCGGTAGTCGCCCTGTCGCAGCTCAACCGTTCCCTGGAACAACGTCCCAACAAGCGTCCGGTGAACTCCGACTTGCGGGAATCCGGAGCGATCGAGCAGGACGCCGACGTCATCATGTTCGTGTACCGGGACGAGGTGTATCACCCGGAAACCGAACACAAGGGCATCGCCGAAATCATCATCGGCAAGCAGCGGAACGGCCCGATCGGCTTCATCCGCCTGGCCTTCATTGGCAAGTACACCCGCTTCGAAAACCTCGCGCCGGGCAGCTATAACTTCGACGACGACGAGTAAATCTGTCGTCGTCTGAAAGCCCCTGATATTTCCGACCACAGCCGTCGGAATTGGTCATTTTTTGTGCTATATTCCGCGCCCGCGATTTTGCACCTCAACACCGGTCATCGACATGCAAGCAGCCAAGCCGTTATTTGACTATCCAAAATACTGGGCCGAATGTTTCGGGCCGGCGCCATTCCTGCCGATGAGCAGGGAGGAGATGGATCAGCTTGGCTGGGATTCCTGCGACATCATCATTGTTACGGGAGATGCCTACGTCGATCACCCGTCGTTCGGCATGGCGATCATCGGCCGGCTGCTGGAGTCGCAAGGCTTCCGCGTCGGGATCATCGCGCAGCCTAACTGGCAGTCCAAAGACGACTTCATGAAGCTCGGCGAGCCGAACCTGTTCTTCGGCGTCGCGGCCGGCAACATGGACTCGATGATCAACCGCTACACCGCGGACAAGAAAATCCGTTCCGACGACGCCTACACCCCGGGTGGCATGGCGGGCAAACGTCCGGATCGCGCGAGCCTGGTTTACAGCCAGCGCTGCAAGGAAGCCTACAAGCACGTGCCGATCGTGCTCGGCGGCATCGAAGCCTCCCTGCGCCGCATCGCCCACTACGACTACTGGCAGGATCGCGTGCGCAACTCGATCCTGATCGACGCCAGCGCCGACATCCTGCTGTACGGCAACGCCGAGCGCGCGATTGTCGAAGTTGCCCAGCGTCTGTCCTACGGTCACAAGATCGAAGACATCACCGATGTGCGCGGCACCGCGTTCATCCGCCGCGACACGCCGGCGGGCTGGTACGAAGTCGACTCCACGCGCATCGACCGTCCGGGCAAGATCGACAAGATCATCAACCCGTACGTCAACACCCAGGACACTCAGGCCTGCGCGATCGAGCAGGAGAAGGGTCCGGTTGAAGATCCGGAAGAAGCCAAGGTCGTGCAGATCCTGGCCAGCCCGAAAATGACCCGCGACAAGACCGTGATCCGCCTGCCGTCGATGGAAAAGGTGCGTAACGATCCGGTCCTGTACGCCCACGCCAACCGCGTGCTGCACCTGGAAACCAACCCGGGCAACGCCCGTGCGCTGGTGCAGAAGCATGGCGAGATCGACGTCTGGTTCAACCCGCCTCCGATTCCGATGACCACTGAAGAAATGGACTACGTGTTCGGCATGCCTTACGCACGTGTTCCGCACCCTGCGTACGGCAAGGAAAAGATCCCGGCCTACGACATGATCCGTTTCTCGGTGAACATCATGCGTGGCTGCTTCGGTGGCTGCACTTTCTGCTCGATCACCGAGCACGAAGGCCGGATCATCCAGAACCGCTCCGAAGAGTCGATCATTCGCGAAATCGAAGAGATCCGCGACAAGGTGCCGGGTTTCACCGGCGTCATTTCCGACCTCGGCGGCCCGACCGCGAACATGTACCGCATCGCCTGCAAGAGCCCGGAAATCGAATCCGCGTGCCGCAAGCCGTCCTGCGTGTTCCCGGGCATCTGCCCGAACCTGAACACCGACCACTCGTCGCTGATTCAGCTGTACCGCAGCGCCCGTGCCTTGCCGGGTGTGAAGAAGATTTTGATCGCCTCCGGCCTGCGTTACGACCTCGCGGTCGAGTCGCCGGAGTACGTCAAGGAGTTGGTGACCCACCACGTCGGCGGTTACCTGAAGATCGCCCCGGAACACACCGAGGAAGGTCCGCTCAACCAGATGATGAAACCGGGGATCGGCACCTACGATCGCTTCAAGCGCATGTTCGAGAAGTACACCAAGGAAGCCGGGAAAGAGCAGTACCTGATTCCGTACTTCATCGCCGCGCACCCGGGCACCACCGACGAAGACATGATGAACCTGGCCCTGTGGCTCAAGGGCAACGGTTTCCGTGCCGACCAGGTGCAGGCGTTCTACCCGTCGCCGATGGCCACCGCCACCGCGATGTACCACTCGGGCAAGAACCCGCTGCGCAAGGTCACCTACAAGAGCGACGGCGTGACCATCGTCAAGAGCGAGGAGCAGCGTCGTCTGCACAAGGCGTTCCTGCGTTATCACGACCCGAAAGGCTGGCCGATGCTGCGTGAAGCGCTGACCCGCATGGGCCGCGCCGACCTGATCGGGCCGGGCAAGCACCAGTTGATCCCGCTGCATCAGCCGGCCACCGACAGCTACCAGAGTGCCCGTCGCAAGAACTCGACGCCGGCCGGCAGCCACAAGGTCGCGAAAGAGAAGACCACCAAGATCCTCACCCAGCACACCGGTCTGCCTCCACGCGCCAGCGACGGCGGCAATCCTTGGGACAAGCGTGAACAGGCCAAGGCCGCGGCATTCGCCCGCAACCAGCAGGCCGCCAAGGAGCGCAAGGAAGCCGCGAAAGGCAAAGGGCCGAAACCGGCACGCAAGCCGGTCGTACCGCGCTAACGAGAACGCCAACCTTCGGGTTGGCGTTTTGCATTTAGGAGCTCAATGATCGTTCCCACGTCGAACCGTCTGCGTGGGAATGCCTCCAGGGACTCTCCGCGTCCAGTGACGCAGAGCGTCACGGGCTGCATTCCTACGCGGGAGCGTGGGAACGATCAAGTATCCGGCCGCTTTCGCAACATTTGCGTGCAACTGTGCCAAACCATTTCACCGCATCGCCCGATTTTGGTGCTGTACTGCCCTAAGCATTCCGGGAAAGCGCCCAAGCCTCTGCATGGCATAAGTCTTGCGCGCTTTCGAATACGCTTGGGCTCGCAGGAGGCACGCCGTGTCGATTCATGTCGCATTGCATCACGTCACGCATTACCGCTACGACCGCGCTGTCGAACTCGGCCCGCAGATCGTGCGGCTGCGCCCGGCTGCCCACAGCCGCACGCGGATTCTGTCCTATTCACTGAAAGTCTCGCCCGAGCAGCACTTCATCAACTGGCAGCAGGACCCTCAGGGCAACTACCTCGCACGGCTGGTGTTCCCCGAGAAAACCGCCGAACTGCGGATCGAGGTCGATCTGCTGGCCGAGATGGCGGTGTTCAACCCGTTCGACTTTTTCCTCGAGCCCTACGCCGAGAAAATCCCCTTCGCCTACGCCGCCGATGAACGCAAGGAGCTGGCGCCGTACCTCGAAACCCTGCCGCTGACGCCGAAATTCAAGGCCTATCTGGACGCCATCGACCGCACGCCGCTGCCGGCCGTGGATTTCCTGGTGGCGCTCAACCAGCGTTTGAGCGAAGACATCAATTACCTGATCCGCATGGAGCCGGGCGTACAGACCCCGGAACACACCCTCGAACACGCCTCCGGTTCCTGCCGCGATTCGGCGTGGCTGCTGGTGCAACTGCTGCGTAACCTCGGGCTGGCGGCGCGTTTCGTCTCCGGTTATCTGATTCAACTGACCGCCGACGTGAAAAGCCTCGACGGGCCGTCCGGCACCGAAGTGGACTTCACCGACCTGCACGCGTGGTGCGAGGTGTATCTGCCCGGCGCCGGCTGGATCGGCCTTGATGCGACCTCCGGACTATTCGCCGGAGAGGGGCATATCCCGCTGGCCTGCAGTCCCGATCCGTCCTCGGCGGCGCCGATCAGCGGTCTGGTGGAACCTTGCGAATGCGAGTTCAGCCACGAAATGTCCGTGCAGCGGATCTGGGAAGCGCCGCGGGTCACCAAGCCCTACACCGATGAGCAATGGCTGGCGATCCAGACGCTGGGCCGGCAGATCGATGCCGATCTGCTGGAAGGCGATGTGCGCCTGACCATGGGCGGCGAACCGACCTTCGTGTCGATCGACGACCCCGACGGCGCCGAGTGGAACACCGCCGCGCTGGGCCCGGACAAGCGCCGGCTCTCCGCCGAACTGTTCCAGCGCATGCGCAAACATTACGCGCCCAAGGGGCTGGTGCATTTCGGCCAGGGCAAGTGGTATCCGGGTGAGCAACTGCCGCGCTGGTCGCTGAATTGCTACTGGCGCCGCGACGGCGTGCCGATCTGGCATAACAATGCACTGATCGCCGATGAGCAGCAGGATTACGGCGCCACGGGTGAACTGGCCGGGCGCTTTCTGGCGAGCGTCGCCGAACGCCTGAAACTGCCGACACGCTTCGTCTTCCCGGCCTACGAAGACAATTTCTATTACCTCTGGCGCGAGGGCGCCTTGCCGAGCAACGTCAGCGCCGAAGACTCGCGTCTGGAGGAGCCGCTGGAACGTGCGCGACTGCGCAAGGTGTTCAGTCAGGGGTTGGACAAGATCATCGGCCAGGTGCTGCCGCTGGCGCGCACCGCCAAGGGCGATCAGTGGCAGAGCGGGCGCTGGTACCTGCGCGATGAGCATTGCCGGTTGGTGCCGGGAGATTCGCCGCTCGGCTATCGCCTGCCATTGGGTTCGCAACCTTGGGTGAAGGCGGCAGAGTATCCGTTCATTCATCCGAACGATCCGAATCAGGACTTCCCCGGGCTGCCCGAAACATCGCAGCTCAACGATCACCGTGAGCCCGCTCCGGCGGACGAGCGTGTGCCGAAGATCGACGAGTCCGCCGACTGGCTGACCCGCACCGCCTTCTGCGCCGAGGCCCGGGAAGGCCGGTTGTACCTGTTCATGCCGCCGCTGGAGCGGGTCGAGGATTATCTGGAACTGGTCGCGGCCATCGAAGCCACCGCCGAGGAGCTGCATTGTCCGGTATTGCTGGAGGGCTATGAGCCGCCGAGCGATCCGCGCCTGAGCAACTTTCGCATCACCCCGGATCCCGGCGTCATAGAGGTCAACGTGCAGCCGTCGGCGACGTGGGACGAGTTGGTCGAGCGCACCGAATTTCTGTACGAAGAAGCGCGCCAGACCCGACTGTCCACCGAGAAATTCATGGTTGACGGGCGACATACCGGAACCGGCGGCGGCAACCATTTCGTCCTCGGCGGCGCGACACCGGGTGACTCACCGTTTCTGCGCCGCCCGGACCTGCTGCGTAGCCTGATCAGCTACTGGCACAACCATCCATCGCTGTCCTACCTGTTTTCCGGCCTGTTCATCGGCCCGACCTCTCAGGCGCCGCGGATCGACGAAGCGCGCAACGATGCGCTGTATGAACTGGAAATCGCTTTCGCGCAAATGCCGGCGCCGGGAGAAGACTGCCCGCCGTGGTTGGTCGACCGTTTGCTGCGCAATCTGCTGATCGACGTTACCGGCAACACCCATCGCGCCGAGTTCTGCATCGACAAGCTGTATTCACCGGATGGCTCCACCGGGCGCCTCGGGTTGCTGGAGTTGCGTGGTTTCGAGATGCCACCCCATGCGCGCATGAGCCTGGCGCAGCAGCTGTTGTTGCGAGCGCTGGTGGCGCGGTTCTGGCGCGAGCCCTATGCGCCGCCGAAACTGGCGCGCTGGGGTACGGAGCTGCACGACCGCTTCATGCTGCCGCACTTCATCGAGCAGGACTTCGCCGACGTCATCGTCGAGCTCAACAATGCCGGTTACCCCCTGCGTGCGGAATGGTTCGCGGCGCACCTTGAGTTCCGTTTTCCCAAGGTCGGCGATTACGCCGTCAACGGTATCGAGCTGGAATTGCGTCAGGCCCTTGAACCCTGGCACGTGCTGGGCGAGGAGGGCGCGGCGGGCGGTACGGTGCGCTACGTCGACTCATCGCTGGAGCGCTTGCAGGTCAAACTCACGGGGCTGCCGCCGCAGCGTTATCTGCTGACCTGCAATGGAATACCGGTGCCGCTGCAATCGACCGGCCGGGTGGGCGAGTTTGTCGCCGGTGTGCGTTTCCGCGCGTGGCAACCGGCCAATTGCCTGCAACCGACGATCCCGGTGCATGCGCCGCTGGTGTTCGACTTGCTCGATACCTGGATGCAGCGCTCGCTGGGCGGTTGCCAGTACCACGTCGCGCATCCGGGCGGGCGCAATTACGAAACGCTGCCGGTCAACGCCAACGAGGCGGAGAGCCGGCGCATGGCGCGTTTCTTCCGCATCGGACATACGCCGGGGAAACTTCCTATACCGAACCTGACAACCTCCGACGAACTACCGATGACACTCGATTTACGACGCTTCTAAATCGGCTGTTTTATTTAGGAGCGTGACGCCCGGATTTTTCGTATATCCGGGCGTCATGTGCCTGCGTTAGTCTGACCGTTCCTTGCCGGCTGCCGAGCTTTCCATGCCTGACCTGCTTGACCGCTACCCGCTGACGGCGGGCACCTATCACGAACTGCTCGACGACAGCGGGGCGGTGCGCCCGCACTGGCGGCGACTGGTCGACCAATTGCAGCGCAGCACCCCGGCGCAACTGGTGCAGCGTCAGGCGTTGCTGACCCGGCAGATTCAGGAAAACGGCGTCACCTACAACGTCTATGCCGACCCCAAGGGCGCGGATCGTCCGTGGGAACTGGATCTGCTGCCCCACGTAATCGCCGCCGACGAGTGGCAACAGCTGTCGGCCGGAATCGCCCAGCGCGCGCGGCTGCTCAATGCGGTGCTGGCGGATCTGTACGGCCCGCAGCGGCTGATCAGCGAAGGGCTGCTGCCGGCAGAACTGGTGTTCGGCCATAACAACTTCCTCTGGCCCTGTCAGGGCATTGTGCCGCCGGACGGGGCCTTTCTGCACCTGTATGCCGTCGATCTGGCGCGCACGCCGGACGGGCGCTGGTGGGTGACGGCGGATCGTACCCAGGCGCCATCCGGCGCCGGTTACGCGCTGGAAAATCGCACCATCGTGTCCCGCGCCTTTCCCGAGTTGTACCGGGATCTGAAAGTGCAGCATCTGGCCGGCTTCTTCCGCACCTTGCAGGAAACCCTGGCCCGTCAGGCCCCCTGCGACGATGACGCGCCGCTGGTGGTGTTGCTGACCCCGGGGCGTTTCAACGAAAGCTATTTCGAGCATCTCTATCTCGCCCGCCAGCTCGGTTATCCGCTGGTGGAGGGTGGAGACCTGACGGTGCGTGATGCCACGGTCTACCTGAAAACCCTCAGCGGCCTGCGCCGGGTGCACGCGATCATGCGTCGGCTCGACGATGACTTCTGCGATCCGCTGGAATTGCGCACGGATTCGGCGCTCGGCGTTCCGGGATTGCTGGAGGCGGTGCGTCAGGGCCGGGTGCTGGTGGCGAACGCGCTGGGCAGTGGCGTGCTGGAGTCGCCGGGGTTGCTGGGTTTCCTGCCGAAGATCAATCAGTACCTGTTCGGCGAAGAGCTGATTCTGCCGTCCATTGCCACGTGGTGGTGCGGCGAAGCGCCGGTGTTGGCCCAGGCCCTGGAAAAACTGCCGGAGCTGTTGATCAAACCGGCGTTTCCGTCGCAAAGTTTTGCGCCGGTATTTGGTCGGGATCTGAGCGAAAAACAGCGTGAAAGTCTCGCCGCGCGCATGCAGGCCCGGCCTTATGCTTATGTCGCGCAAGAACTCGCCCAGTTGTCCCAGGCGCCGATCTGGCAGCCCGAGGACGGGCAACTGCAACCCCGGGCAATCGGCATGCGCATGTACGCGGTGGCGAGTCACGACGGTTATCGGGTGCTGCCCGGTGGCCTGACCCGGGTCGCGGCAGAAGCCGATGCCGAAGTGGTGTCGATGCAGCGCGGTGGCGCGAGCAAGGACACCTGGGTGCTGGGGGATCGACCGCCCAGCGGTGAACAGTGGAAAGCCCAGCGCAACATCGGTGTGCCCGATCTGGTGCGACGCGATCCGTATCTGCCGTCGCGGGTGGTGGAAAACCTGTTCTGGTTCGGCCGTTACTGCGAGCGTTGCGACGACAGCGCGCGGCTGCTGCGGATCATGCTCGCGCGTTACGTCGACGGCGATGACCCGCAAGCCCTGCAGGCTGCGGTGGATCTGGGCGAGCGACTGATGCTGCTGCCGGACGAAGGTGAACTGCCGGAGCGCTTGCTCGCGGCGCTGCTCGGCGAGGACTGGTCGTTCAGTTTGCGTTCCAACCTGCAACGCTTGCAGTGGGCGGCATCGCAAGTGCGTGGCAAGCTCTCGCGGGAAAACTGGCAGGCGCTGGTGGAGCTGCAGCGTGAGGCTTCAGAGCTGGACACTGACGAGCCGGATTTCGGCGAACTGCTGGATTTTCTCAACCGGTTGGTGATGTCGCTGGCGGCGCTGTCCGGGTTTGCCCTTGACGACATGACTCGCGACGAAGGCTGGCGCTTCCTGATGATCGGCCGGCGGATTGAGCGCCTGCAATTTCTCAGCAGCAGCCTCGCGGGTTTCTTGCGCGGCGCTGGCGCGTTCGATCAGGCCGGGCTTGAGTGGTTGCTGGAGCTGGGTAACAGCAGCATCACCTATCGCTCGCGTTATCTGGCGGTGGCGCAGTTGATTCCGGTGCTCGACCTGTTGCTGCTGGATGAGCAGAACCCCCATGCGGTGCTGTTCCAGTTGACGCTGGTGACTCGCACCTTGAAGCGGCTGAATGATGACTTCGGTGTGCCGAGGGAGGCGGGGTTGCCGCCGCTGGTCGAGCGTCTGGCGCGCTTCGACCTGAGCTGTCTGGAGAATCCGCTGTTCGGCGAATCCAGCGTGCGCGCGGCCCTCGACGGTCTGGCGGACCTGCTACAGGAAATCGCCGACGCCAGCAGTCAGGTGTCGGATCGACTGGCCCTGCGCCATTTCGCCCATGTCGATGATGTCAGCCAGCGCACGGTGTCCGTCTGATGAGTGCCCATTACCAGATCCTTCACGACACCTGCTATCGCTACGACAGCCCGGTGTCCCTGGCCCAGCAACTGGCGCATCTGTGGCCGCGCGAATGCGAGTGGCAGCGCTGCAGCGAGCAGCAATTGCTGATCAGTCCGGAGCCGACCGCCCGCCGTGACGAGCAGGATGTGTTCGGCAATCCGCTGACTCGCCTCGCCTTCGAGCGACCCCACGATGAATTGCAGGTCAACGCACGGCTGACGGTGGAAGTGCTGGCGCGACCCGTGGTGGATTTCCAGCAGTCACCGGCCTGGGAACTGACGCGCAACGCGCTGACCTACAGCAGTCAACCGCTGTCCGCCTCGTTGCTGGAAGCCTGTCGCTATCGATTCCAGTCGCCCTACGTGCATCTGAAGCGCAGTTTCGTCGAGTTCTCGGAGAGCTGTTTCCCGACCGGCAGACCGTTGATGCTGGGCGTGCAGGCCCTGATGCAGAAGATCTTCAGCGAATTCACCTTCGATGCCGAAGCGACACAGGTCGCGACGCCGCTGGTGGAAGTGCTGGAGCGCCGGCGCGGGGTCTGTCAGGACTTCGCGCACCTGATGCTCGCCTGTGTGCGCTCACGCGGGTTGGCGGCGCGTTACGTCAGCGGCTACCTGCTGACCCAGCCGCCACCGGGGCAGCCACGGTTGATCGGCGCCGATGCGTCCCATGCCTGGGTTTCGGTGTTTTGCCCGGTGCTGGGCTGGGTGGACTTCGATCCGACAAACAATGTGCAGCCGGCACTGGAGCACATCACCCTGGCCTGGGGCCGGGATTTCTCCGATGTCTCGCCGTTGCGCGGGGTGATTCTGGGGGGAGGGAGCCATGATCCGGAGGTGCGGGTCACGGTGATGCCACTGGAGTAAGTGCGATCCATCGTGGGAGCCAGTCAGCTCCCACAATGGAGGGTGTTCAATTTCGCGATTCAGCTCAGGCGTCGGGTGCCTGGTCTTTCGGTGCCTCAACATCATCATCGGTCGCCACTTCACCGTCAGGGTTCAGTGCCGCTTCTTCAGCCATCTGTTTCTTGCGCTGAAGCTTTTCCTCTTTCTTCTGTTCCTTGGCCAGGTCACGTTGACGTTTGGCGAAGGAGTAATTGGGTTTGGCCATGGGCGATCCTCTGGGGTCGAAGGTGAGGTTGAGCGGCGCGTATTCTGCCCTGTATCGGTGCCCGGCGGTTAACCGGGTTTCTGGTCGACCCATTTTGGGGTGACGGTGGGCTTCCAGTTGTCGAGGGCTTCGAGCAATGTTTGCGGCGATTCACTCACTTGCAGCATGTCACGGTGCGGCGCACGAACGAAGCCTTCGCCGACGATGTGATCAAGAAATGCAGTGAGTTTGCTGTAGAAACCGTTCACTTCCAGCAGGCCCAGCGGCTTGCCGTGGTAGCCGAGCTGGCCCCAGGTCCAGACTTCGAACAGCTCCTCCAGGGTGCCGAGGCCACCGGGCAGGGCGATGAACGCATCGCTGAGTTCGGCCATCCGCGCCTTGCGGGCGTGCATGCCGTCGACCACTTCCAGACGGGTCAGGCTCTTGTGACCTATTTCCTTATCCATCAGGCTCTGCGGAATGATGCCGATCACTTCGCCACCGGCCGCCAGCGCGGCGTCAGCGACAATCCCCATCAGGCCGACGGCGCCACCGCCGTAGACCAGCGTCAGCTTACGTTCTGCGAGAGCTGTGCCGAGGGCAATGGCGGCTTTGGTGTACGCCGGGGTGGTGCCGGCGTTGGCACCGCAAAATACACAAACGGATGTGAGAGACATGCCTTCCTCCTGGGTCAATCGGTCACAGGGTAATGGCTGGCACGCCTTGATCCAAGGGCTAGACTTCGCGTTTCGGGGTTTCATAGGTGCCGCTTGCACCACAGGCGTAGGCGGCGAGCAGACTGCACAACAGGCTGTTGAAGGACATGACGGATGCTCCAGATGAACGTTGAGCCCTGAAGATACGGCCCGGCCAAACGTCTGGCTGTTAGATTGTTTCGATGAGTGTCATAGCCTGAAAGTTGTATACAATTTTTGACTCAAGTCATAGGAACTTGCGAAGATTTCAGGCAGTCTTCCAACCATTCGTGTTTTTGTTAACCCTGCCTTGGAGATTCACCATGTTTTCCAAAGTTGTTGCGGTATCCCTGCTGGCGCTGGCCAGCAGCCAATTGATGGCTGCCGAGTGCAAAACCACCGTTGATTCCACCGACCAGATGTCCTTCAACACCAAGGCCATCGAAATCGACAAGAGCTGCAAAACCTTCACCGTCGAGCTGACCCACTCCGGCAGCCTGCCGAAGAACGTCATGGGCCATAACCTGGTGATCAGCAAAGAAGCCGACATGCAGCCGATCGCCACCGACGGCCTGGCCGCCGGCATCGACAAGAACTACCTGAAGGACGGTGACGAGCGCGTTATCGCTCACACCAAGATCATCGGCGCCAAGGAAACCGACTCGCTGACCATCGACGTGTCCAAGCTCAAGGCTGACGAGAAGTACGGCTTCTTCTGCTCGTTTCCGGGCCACATCTCGATGATGAAAGGCACCGTGACCCTGAAATAAGCAACACAAGGTCAAAAAAAAAGCGTCCTGAAGGACGCTTTTTTTATGCCCTGGATTCAAGGCGCAAACGGCATGACCCGCTTGTGATGGGTCTTTTTGTAGGTGTTGACGATGATGTCGAACGCTTCCTGACGCACCGGCTCGCCGTGCAGGAAGGCGTCGATCTCGGCGTAGGTCACACCGTGGGACGCCTCGTCCGGCTTGCCCGGCGACAGGTCCTCCAGATCCGCCGTCGGCACTTTTTCCACCAGCGATTCCGGTGCGCCGAAGCTGCGGGCGATGGCCCGGACCTGATTTTTCACCAGACCGCTGAGCGGGGCCAGGTCGCAGGCGCCGTCGCCGAACTTGGTGAAGAAACCCATCACCGCTTCCGCCGCGTGGTCGGTGCCGATCACCAGGCCATGGGCCGCGCCGGCGATGGTGTACTGGGCGACCATGCGCATCCGCGCCTTGGTGTTGCCGAGCACGAAATCCACCGACACCGCGTGCTTGCCTTCGAAGGCTGCGACTTCGCTGGCCAGGGATTTGACTGCCGGGCCGATGTTGACGGTGTGGCGCTCGTCCGGGGCGATGAAGTCCACCGAGGCCTGGGCATCGTGTTCATCGAACTGCACGTCGTACGGCAGGCGCACGGCGATGAACTTGTAAGCCTCGTCACCGGTGCGCTCGCGCAGTTCACGCATGGCGCGCTGGGCCAAAAGGCCTGCGGTCAGCGAATCGACGCCGCCACTGATGCCCAGCACCAGGGTCTTGAGTCCGGAACTGGTCAGGCAATCCTGGATGAAGGTGATGCGTCGGGCGACTTCCGCTTCGAGGGCCTGGTAATCGGCGAACGGCGGCTGAACGTTGAGCTGTTCAGCAATCTCACGCTGTACGGCTTGCATGAATTCACTCCTTGCTAGAAAGGCTGGAAACGGCAGGAACCTGGAAAACGTGTCGCAAATAGGCGACGAAATTCGGGTCTTTGCAGTGGGTCTTGCCCGGCTCGTCGGAGATCTTCGCCACCGGTTGGCCATTGCAGGCGGTCATTTTAAGCACGATGCTCATCGGTTCGACACCCGGAATGTCACAGGTCAGGTTGGTGCCGATGCCGAAGCTGACATTGATCCGGCCGCGCAGCGCCCGGAAGATCTCCAGCGACTTGGGCAGCGTCAGGCTGTCGGAGAACACCAGGGTCTTGCTCATCGGGTCGATGCCGAGCTTGTGATAGTGGGCGATGCATTTTTCGCCCCACTGCACCGGATCTCCGGAATCGTGACGCAAACCGTCGAACAGCTTGGCGAAGAACAGATCGAAGTCGCCGAGGAACGCGTCGGTGGTGATGCAGTCGGTCAGGGCGATCCCCAGCAGCCCGCGATACTCGCGAACCCAGCAATCGAGGGCGGCGATCTGGCTGTCGATCAGCCGTGGACCGAGTTGCTGGTGGGCCATGATCCACTCATGAGCCATGGTGCCCAGCGGTTTCATGTCCAGTTCGCGGGACAGGTGGACGTTGCTGGTGCCGACGAAACGCCCGGGGAAATCGTGCTTGAGCACGTTCACCACTTCCTCTTGCACGCGGTAGGAAAACCGCCGGCGTGTGCCGAAATCGGCGACCTGCAACTGCGACAATTCTTCCGCCGAGGCGTTGGCGGTCAGCCAGTCGAATTTGCGATACAGCTGTTCGCGGGCCTGTTCCAGCACCGTTTCACGGTAGCGATAGCGGTTGCGCACTTCGCTGACGATCGCCAGCAGCGGCACTTCAAACAGGATCACATGCAGCCACGGCCCGCGCAGGCGGATGAACAACTCGCCGTTCTCGATGCCGGTGTGCAGGTAGCGCAGGTTGAAACGGAACAGACCGAGGAACCGCAGGAAATCCGGCTTGAGGAACGAGATGCGCTCGAGAAAACTCAACTGATCGGCGCTCAGACTCAACTCGGCCAGACGCTCGACCTGGAAGCGGATCTCCGCCAGATACGGGCGCAGATCTTCACTGTTACGGCAACGAAACTCCCATTCGACTTCGACGTTGGGGTAGTTGTGCAGCACCGCCTGCATCATCGTCAGTTTGTAGAAGTCGGTGTCGAGCAGGTTCTGCACGATGCGATCGGCAAACACACTCTCGCTCATAACGGGGTCTCCAGACGGGCCGCGCGTTGGCGCGGTATCAATCAATGGCGCTAGTGGCGCATATCCGGGGTGAGGATTGCCAGCGATTTTTATCCCGGCACAGCGCCTTAGAGCGCATCGGGGCTGTCGATCTGCTCCAGCATCCACTTCACGAAATCCCGCACCTTGGGCACTTCTGCCGCGTGTTCCGGGTAGGCCAGGTAATAGGCATCGGTGCTGGGCATTGCATGCTGCCAGGGAATGACCAGTTTGCCGTCGGCCAATTCCTCTTCCACCAGAAACCTCGGCAGCAGGGCGACGCCGCAACCGACCTGCGCCGCGCGAATGCACATATAAAAGGTTTCGAAACGCGGGCCGTGGTAGCTGTGTTCGGTCTGGTAACCCTGGCTGTCGAACCAGTCGTGCCACGCTTGTGGGCGCGAAGCATTCTGCAGCAGGACCAGATCGGTGAGTTGCGTTGGATCAGTCAACGGAGTGTCCGGCAGGCTGCTCGGCGCGCAGACCGGCACCAGTTCTTCGCCGAACAGCTTCAGGCATTCGGTGCCGGGACGTGAACCCTGGCCGAAATAGAATGCCAGGTCGCTGCGCCCTTGCAGCAGGTCATCGGCCTCCTGCTCGTTGCAAAGGTCCAGATGAATCGATGGATGGCGCAGACGCCAGCCCTTGAGGCGCGGCACCAGCCAGCGGGCGCCGAAGGTCGAGGGTGTGGAAACGCGCAGGACTTCGGTTTCGCCGCCGTAGGAACGCAGGTAATGGGTCGACATCTCGACCTGGGTCAGGATTTTTCTGACTTCCACCAGGTACAGATCGCCGGCGGGGGTCATCTGCAAACGGCGGCGCACCCGGCGGAACAACAAGTGCTGCAGCAATTCTTCGAGCTGCGCCACCTGCTTGCTGACAGCGCTCTGGGTCAGGTTCAGTTCCTCGGCGGCCCGGGTGAAACTCAGGTGCCGGGTCACGGCCTCGAAGCACTGCAACGCGGTGATCGACGGCAAGTGGCGTTTGTTCAGCATGGGCGATCCTTTTCTTGTCTTTCTGCGCAGCATGAATAAACGGAATGATATCTCGCGTAAAGGTCGTTTGTTGCACAGCCTTCCTGACGCTACAACTAAAGGTCTGCCCGGTCGTGAAAACGCGCCCGCACACATTCAGTTTTTTGCTCGAGGAGTGACCCATGGTTGCCGCATTGCTTGATCGTCTAGGTGTGAACCCGGCCCTGTACCAGAACGGCAAAGTGCCGGTGCATTCGCCCATCGACGGCAGCCGCATCGGCGCCGTGAACTGGGAAGGCCCGGCCGAAGTCGAGCAGCACATCAGTCGCGCAGATCATGCGTTCGAACAATGGCGCAAGGTGCCGGCCCCGCGTCGCGGCGAGCTGGTGCGTCAGTTCGGCGAAGTGCTGCGTGAATACAAGACCGAACTCGGTGAGCTGGTGTCCTGGGAAGCGGGCAAGATCACCCAGGAAGGCCTCGGTGAAGTGCAGGAGATGATCGACATCTGCGATTTCGCCGTCGGGCTGTCCCGCCAGTTGTACGGTTTGACCATCGCCTCCGAGCGCCCGGGCCACCACATGCGTGAAACCTGGCACCCGCTGGGCGTGGTCGGCGTGATCAGTGCGTTCAACTTCCCGGTCGCGGTGTGGGCGTGGAACACCACGCTGGCGCTGGTCTGCGGCAACCCGGTGGTATGGAAGCCGTCGGAGAAAACCCCGCTGACCGCGCTGGCCTGTCAGGCGCTGTTCGAACGCGTACTGAAGAATTTCAGCGATGCCCCGGCGCACCTGAGCCAGGTGATCATCGGCGGTCGCGATGCCGGCGAAGCGCTGGTGGATGACCCGCGTGTCGCGCTGATCAGCGCCACCGGCAGCACCCGCATGGGCCGCGAAGTGGCGCCGAAAGTCGCTGCGCGTTTCGCCCGCAGCATTCTCGAACTGGGTGGCAACAACGCAATGATCCTCGGCCCGAGCGCCGATCTGGACATGGCAGTGCGCGCCATTCTGTTCAGCGCCGTCGGCACCGCCGGCCAGCGTTGCACCACGTTGCGTCGCCTGATCGCCCATGAATCGGTGAAAGAAGAAATCGTCACCCGACTGAAAGCTGCGTACTCCAAAGTCCGTATCGGTCACCCGCTGGAAGGCAACCTGATCGGTCCGCTGATCGACAAGCACAGCTTCGAAAACATGCAGGACGCGCTGGAACAAGCGTTGAGCGAGGGCGGTCGGGTATTCGGCGGCAAGCGCCAACTGGAAGATCAATTCCCCAATGCTTACTACGTGGCGCCGGCCATTGTTGAAATGCCGGAGCAGAGCGACGTGGTGTGCAGCGAAACTTTCGCTCCGATCCTGTACGTGGTCGGCTACAGCGATTTTGAAGAGGCGCTGCGCCTGAACAACGCCGTGCCGCAAGGCCTGTCGTCGTGCATTTTCACCACTGATGTGCGCGAGGCCGAGAAATTCATGTCGGCGGTAGGCAGTGACTGCGGCATTGCCAACGTCAATATCGGCCCGAGCGGCGCGGAAATCGGCGGCGCGTTTGGCGGTGAAAAAGAAACCGGTGGTGGTCGCGAGTCGGGCTCGGATGCGTGGCGCGCGTACATGCGCCGGCAGACCAACACCGTGAACTACTCGCTGGAGTTGCCGCTGGCGCAGGGCATTACGTTCGATTGAGGGTTGAGCGGTAAGTCCCTTGTGGGAGCGAGCCTGCTCGCGATAGCAGTGTGTCAGTCGACACCAATGTTGGCTGAAACGCCGCTTTCGTTGGAGCGCCGCCCGGAGCAGGCTCGCTTCCACATTGTTGAACTGTGTGTTTGTTAGGTTTCTGTTGGAGTCTGGCAATGCCGTTACGCGAAGAATGTCTGTGGGAAAACCTCACGCCGCAACGACCGGATAACACGGCGCTCAGGGGCGAGGTCAAGGTTGATGTCTGCGTGATCGGCGCCGGGTTTACCGGGTTGTCGGCGGCGCTGCATCTGTTGGAAAAAGGCAAGAGCGTCTGCGTGCTCGAAGCCCATCGCGCCGGGCATGGAGGCTCCGGGCGCAACGTCGGGCTGGTCAACGCCGGGATGTGGATTCCGCCGGACGAGATCGAGGCCGGCTTTGGCGAGGCGGTTGGCAGCCAGCTCAACCGCATGCTTGGTGCGGCGCCGGCGCTGGTGTTCAGCCTTGTGGATAAGTACAACATCGATTGCCAGTTGCGCCGCGAAGGCACCCTGCACATGGCGCACAACGCCAAGGGCGAGGCGGACCTGCGCAGTCGCGAAGAACAGTGGAAACGCCGGGGGGCGCCGGTTGAACTGCTGACCGGCAAGGCCTGTGAACAGGCGACCGGCACACAGAAGATTGCCGCCGCGCTGCTCGACCGGCGCGCCGGTACGCTCAATCCGATGGCCTACGTCACCGGGCTGGCCAACGCTGTAATGAGCCTTGGCGGGCAAATGTTCGATCATTCCCCGGTCGCGCGTCTTGAGCGCCAGGGGCAGAAATGGTCGGTGCAGACCGAGCAGGGTTCGGTGCTCGCCGAACAAGTGGTGATCGCCTCCAACGCCTACACCGAAGGCGACTGGACCGAACTCAAGCGCAACTTCTTTCCCGGTTACTACTATCAGGTCGCTTCGGTGCCGCTCACCGAAGACGCCGCCCAGGAAATTCTCCCGGGCGGGCAGGGCTCGTGGGATACCCGTCAGGTGCTGAGCAGCATCCGCCGTGACAAGGATGGTCGTCTGCTGCTGGGCAGTCTCGGCAACGGCAATCAGAAACCGACCTGGTTCCTCAAGGCCTGGGCCGACCGGGTGCAGCAGCATTACTTCCCCAACCTCAAACCCGTGGAGTGGGAATGCACCTGGACCGGGCGCATCGCTTTCACTCCCGATCACCTGATGCGCCTGTTCGAGCCGGCGCCCGGACTGGTGGCCGTCACTGGTTATAACGGCCGTGGCGTGACCACCGGCACCGTGGTCGGCAAGGCCTTCGCCGATTACCTGTGTAACGGAAATCCTCAGGCATTGCCGATTCCCTTCGCACCGATGCAGCCCCTGGCGGGTGTGGGCTTGCGCAGTTGTCTGTACGAGGCGGGGTTCTCGCTGTATCACGCGGGCCAGTGCCTGCGGATCGTCATTTGAGTGTTGAAATATGTTGCCGGAAGCGGCGCTTTTCGATGTAGCGACTAGCCTGTAATGGTGCGGGTTGTAGCAGTCCCGCACCAGCAGTGTGCAGTTCGGTGACGCGGGCTGTTACAGGCTGGTTGCACGTCGTTTGGCGCCGCGGTTGCAATGATGGCGCGTGCGGGTTGCGCCTGAAAAAATAATTGGTTTCACCTTCCGCGGTTTAGACGGTTGCACGCCCAATGAAAATGGGAACGAAACAGTCGAAATAACAAGAAAGCAGCGACTTTTTGAAGAATAAAAAACCGATGGCACGGCCCTTGCTCTGAGCATTCAAGTGAAGTCGCAGTGCCAACTAAAAAAAACCTTGGAGCACCACCTCATGTCCCAGACGTTTTACAAGAAAGGCTTTCTGGCCCTCGCAGTGGCTACTGCGCTGGGTGTTTCTGCGTTTGCACAAGCTGATGTGAAAATCGGTGTGGCGGGTCCGATGACGGGCGCCAACGCGGCATTTGGCGAACAGTACATGAAAGGGGCACAAGCGGCGGCCGACGCGGTCAACGCGGCGGGCGGCGTCAACGGGGAGAAGATCGTCCTGGTCAAGGGCGATGACGCTTGCGAGCCGAAACAGGCGGTGACGGTCGCCAAGGACCTCACCAACCAGAAGGTCGCCGGTGTGGTCGGCCACTTCTGCTCGTCCTCCACCATTCCTGCGTCCGAGATCTACGACGAAGCCGGCATCATCGCGATCACCCCGGGTTCCACCAACCCGCAAGTGACCGAGCGCGGCCTGAGCGCCATGTTCCGGATGTGCGGCCGTGACGACCAGCAAGGCATCGTGGCCGGCGACTACATCGTCGACGTGCTCAAGGGCAAGAAAGTCGTCGTGCTGCACGACAAGGACACCTACGGTCAGGGCCTGGCCGATGCCACCAAGGCTCAGCTGGAAAAACGCGGCGTGAAGCCGGTGTTGTACGAAGGCCTGACCCGTGGCGAAAAAGACTTCAGCACCATCGTCACCAAGATCCGTGGCGCCGGCGCCGATGTTGTCTACTTCGGTGGCCTGCACCCGGAAGCCGGCCCGCTGGTTCGCCAACTGCGTGAGCAAGGCCTGAAAGACGTCAAGTTCATGTCCGATGACGGCATCGTGACCGACGAACTGGTGACCACCGCCGGTGGCCCGCAATTCGTCGACGGCGTGCTGATGACGTTTGGTGCCGACCCGCGCCTGCTGCCAGACAGCAAGACTGTGGTAGATGCGTTCCGCAAGGCTGGCACCGAGCCTGAAGGCTACACCCTGTACGCCTATGCATCGGTTCAGGCCCTGGCCGCCGCCTTCAACGGCGCCAAGTCGAACAAGGGCGAGGAGGCCGCTGCCTGGCTGAAGAAGAACCCGGTCAAGACCGTCATGGGTGAGAAGACCTGGGACTCCAAAGGCGACCTGAAGGTCTCCGACTACGTGGTCTACCAGTGGGACAAGGATGGCAAATATCACCAGCTGGAAAAACAGAAATAACGGCACCTGATCAACCGGACGCCACATTCCCTGTGGGAGCGTGCTTGCCCGCGATGACGGCCTGACAGTCGACAACTTTGTTGAATGTTCTACCGCTATCGCTGGCAAGCCAGCTCCCACAAGGGGGTTGCGGTTTCCTGTCTGACATTGCTCCGACGTAAATCTGTATTTTTCCTAGAAGAACCGCGCGCCCCAGGGTGTGCAGGTTCTCACTGCGTGAGATTGCGTTATGGATGGTATTTTCCTGCAGCAACTGGTCAACGGCCTGACCCTCGGGTCGGTCTACGGCCTGATCGCCATCGGCTACACAATGGTCTACGGCATCATCGGCATGATCAACTTCGCCCACGGCGAGGTTTACATGATTTCCGCTTACCTCGCGGCAATCAGTCTGGCTCTGCTGGCTTACTTCGGTATTGAATCCTTCCCACTGCTGATGCTCGGCACCCTGATATTCACCATCGTGATCACGGCGGTGTATGGCTGGGTCATCGAGCGAGTCGCTTACAAACCCCTGCGCAACTCCACCCGACTGGCACCGTTGATCAGCGCCATCGGCATCTCCCTGATTCTGCAAAACTACGCACAGATCGCCCAGGGCGCCAAACAACAGGGCGTACCCACGCTGCTGACCGGTGCATGGCGTGTCGAAGTCGGTACCGGCTTCGTGCAACTGACCTACACCAAAGTCTTCATCCTGGTGGCCGCATTCGTCGGCATGGGCCTGCTGACCTACGTCATCAAGTACACCAAGCTCGGGCGCATGTGCCGTGCGACCCAGCAAGACCGCAAAATGGCTTCGATCCTCGGCATCAACACCGACCGGGTCATTTCCTACGTGTTCATCATCGGTGCGGCCATGGCGGCGTTGGCGGGCGTGCTGATCACCATGAACTACGGCACCTTCGACTTCTATGCCGGCTTCATCATCGGCATCAAGGCATTTACTGCGGCGGTACTGGGCGGGATCGGTTCGCTGCCTGGCGCCATGCTCGGCGGGATCATCCTCGGGATCTCCGAGTCGCTGTTCTCGGGCCTGGTCAACTCCGACTACAAAGACGTGTTCAGCTTCTCGCTGCTCGTACTTGTTCTGGTCTTCCGGCCTCAGGGCCTGCTGGGTCGTCCTCTTGTGTCGAAGGTGTAAGCGATGTCTTCAACCACTACAAAATCCATCGATGTCAAAAAAAGCCTGGTTGAGGCGATTCTCGCCGGTCTGATTGCCCTGATCGTGTTCGGGCCGATTGTCGGCGTGGTACTCGACGGCTACAGCTTCAACCTCGAACCGAGCCGCGTGGCGTGGATCATTGCCATCGTCATGGCCGGCCGTTTTGCCCTCAGTCTGTTCCTGCAAACCCCCAAGGGCCTGCGCATTCTCGACGGATTCGAGAGCACCGGTTCCGGCGTGCACGTGCTGGCCCCGGACTACAAATCGCGCCTGCGCTGGATCATCCCGCTGATGATCGCCATCGCCGTGGCGTTGCCGTTCTTCTCCAACTCCTACCTGCTGGGCGTGGTCATCCTCGGACTGATCTACGTGCTGCTGGGTCTGGGCCTGAACATCGTGGTCGGTCTGGCCGGCCTGCTCGACCTGGGTTACGTGGCGTTCTACGCCATCGGCGCCTACGGTCTGGCGCTCGGATATCAGTACCTCGGGCTGGGCTTCTGGACCGTGCTGCCGCTGGCGGCGATCACTGCTGGCCTTGCCGGTTGCATCCTCGGTTTCCCGGTGCTGCGCCTGCACGGCGACTACCTGGCGATCGTGACCCTGGGCTTCGGTGAAATCATTCGTCTGGTGCTCAACAACTGGCTGTCCCTGACCGGCGGTCCGAACGGCATGCCGGCGCCACTGCCGACCTTCTTCGGTCTGGAATTCGGCAAGCGGGCGAAGGATGGCGGGGTACCGTTTCACGAGTTCTTCGGCATCGCCTACAACCCGGACGTGAAGTATTACTTCATCTATGCCGTGCTGTTCCTGGTGGTACTGGCCGTGCTGTACATCAAGCATCGCCTGGTGAAGATGCCGGTCGGCCGCGCCTGGGAAGCCCTGCGTGAAGACGAAATCGCCTGCCGCTCGATGGGCCTCAACCACGTGCTGGTCAAGCTCTCGGCGTTCACCATCGGTGCGTCGACGGCAGGTCTGGCGGGTGTGTTCTTCGCCACTTACCAAGGCTTCGTCAACCCGACCTCGTTCACCTTCTTCGAATCGGCATTGATCCTCGCCATCGTGGTGCTCGGCGGCATGGGCTCGACCATCGGTGTGGTGATTGCAGCGTTCGTGCTGACCGTCGCCCCGGAACTGCTGCGCGGCTTCGCCGAATACCGCGTGCTGCTGTTCGGGATCCTGATGGTGTTGATGATGATCTGGCGACCTCGCGGGCTGATCCGCATCAGCCGTACCGGAGTCACTCCACGCAAAGGTGCCATTCACTATGAGAGGACTGCGCCATGAGTGAAGTCGTACTCTCTGTTGAAAAACTGATGATGCACTTCGGTGGCATCAAGGCCTTGAGCGATGTCAGCCTGAAGGTCAAGCGCAACTCGATCTTCGCCCTGATCGGCCCCAACGGCGCCGGCAAGACCACGGTGTTCAACTGCCTGACCGGTTTCTATAAAGCCTCCGGCGGCAAGATCGAACTCAACGTGCGCGGCCAGCAGGCCAACGTCATCCAGCTACTGGGCGAGTCGTTCAAGCCGACCGACTTCGTCTCGCCGAAAAACTTTGCCAGCCGTCTGTATTACAAGATGTTCGGCGGCACCCATCTGGTGAACCGCGCCGGCCTGGCCCGGACGTTCCAGAACATTCGCCTGTTCAAGGAAATGTCGGTGCTGGAAAACCTGCTGGTGGCCCAGCACATGTGGGTGAACCGCAACATGCTGGCCGGCATCCTCAACACCAAGGGCTATCGCAAGGCTGAAAGCGACGCGCTGGACTGCGCGTTCTACTGGCTGGAAGTGGTGGATCTGGTGGACTGCGCCAACCGTCTGGCCGGTGAACTGTCCTACGGCCAGCAACGCCGTCTGGAAATCGCCCGGGCCATGTGCACGCGGCCGCAGATCATCTGCCTCGACGAACCGGCCGCCGGCCTCAACCCTCAGGAAACCGAAGCGCTGAGCGCGATGATCCGGCTGCTGCGCGACGAGCACGATCTGACCGTGGTGCTGATCGAACACGACATGGGCATGGTAATGAGCATTTCCGATCACATTGTGGTGCTGGACCACGGCATCGTCATCGCCGAGGGCGGACCGGATGCCATTCGTAACGATCCGAAAGTGATCGCGGCCTACCTGGGCGCCGACGAAGAGGAAGTCGTATGACGCAACCCATCCTCGAACTCAAGGATCTGGACGTGTTCTACGGTCCGATCCAGGCCCTCAAAGGCGTTTCGCTGCAGATCAACGAAGGGGAAACTGTCAGCCTGATCGGCTCCAACGGTGCCGGTAAATCCACCCTGCTGATGTCGATCTTCGGCCAGCCACGGGCGGCGGGCGGACTGATCCTCTATCAAGGCGTGGACATTACCCACAAGTCATCGCACTACATCGCTTCCAACGGCATTGCGCAATCGCCGGAAGGGCGGCGGGTGTTCCCTGACATGACCGTCGAGGAAAACCTGCTGATGGGCACCATTCCGATCGGTGACAAGTACGCCAAGGAAGACATGCAGCGCATGTTCGAGCTGTTCCCGCGGCTCGAAGAGCGCCGCACGCAGCGGGCGATGACCATGTCCGGCGGCGAGCAGCAAATGCTCGCCATCGCCCGGGCGCTGATGAGCCGGCCCAAGCTGTTGCTGCTGGATGAACCAAGCCTGGGGCTGGCGCCGATCGTGGTGAAACAGATCTTCGCCACCCTGCGGGAACTGGCGAAAACCGGCATGACCATTTTCCTCGTCGAGCAGAACGCCAACCATGCGTTGAAACTGTCCGACCGGGCGTACGTGATGGTCAACGGCGAGATCCGCCTGACGGGCACCGGCCAGGAATTGCTGGTGAACGAGGAAGTGCGCAACGCTTACCTCGGCGGTCACTGATCGTTTGAAGTTGTCCACAAGCCCCGATGCGTGAGTGTCGGGGCTTTTTTGCGTCTGCTCGTTCACTGGAAACCAGGACTTTCGGGAAATTGTGGAAAACAAAATCGCCAACCTGCCAAAGCGCGACATAAAGCCGCTGCAAATGGCTGTTTTTCCACAGTTTTGACTTGTCCCCGTTTGCTGTGGAGCTGGCTGTGAATAACGTGGGTGTAGCTGGCTGAAAGCCTTTGAAACCGTGGCTTGCAGCGCTGTGGTTGTTTTTTGATCAGCGTGTTTTCGCTGAGGAGAAGGCCTGTTTGTCAACCTTTTTATGGGGGTGCAAAACAGCGCTGATGGCTGTGGTCAATCCTGTGGATAAGTCTGTGATTAAACTCTGGAAAGACTTGGCTAAGGGCCGTAATTGCTGGCCTCGCGCAATCATGGCCATGACCGGTCGGTCGTGCAAAATGCCCTGCCCGGCACAACTGGTTGTTCAGGGTCAAGCAAAAAACTTTCTGAATCGCTCGCAAAGCCTTGTGTGGCGCGGCTTTGCGCTTTTCCACTTGCCCCCGGAAACTGTGGAAGGGCTTGTGGATAACGTGCGTGCACATGGCTACAGGCCGCGGCGCATATGGC
This sequence comes from Pseudomonas sp. GW458-11-26-14-LB4, assembly GCF_059423925.1. Taxonomy (NCBI): domain Bacteria; kingdom Pseudomonadati; phylum Pseudomonadota; class Gammaproteobacteria; order Pseudomonadales; family Pseudomonadaceae; genus Pseudomonas; species Pseudomonas sp. GW458-11-26-14-LB4. The sequence goes on along the minus strand of NZ_JBWKYU010000006.1, from coordinate 87,929 downwards.
GTAGCGGCCGCTGATCAATTAATGAGCAGGATTCGGTGGTTGCCGGTTAAAGCGGGGCCGGGCATGCTGCCCGCTGATTTTCTATTCCAATGGCTGCCCCGGCGGCCGAAGCAAGGAGAACACGATGTCCAACACCCTGTTTATCACCGGCGCGACCTCCGGTTTTGGTGAAGCCTGTGCCCGTCGTTTTGCCGAGGCCGGCTGGAAACTGGTGCTGACCGGTCGTCGTGAAGAACGCCTCAATGCGCTATGCGCCGAGCTGTCGAAGCAGACCGAAGTGCATGGCCTGGTGCTGGACGTGCGTGATCGCAAGGCGATGGAGGAGGCGATTGCCAACCTGCCGCCATCGTTCGCCAAGCTGCGCGGCCTGATCAACAACGCCGGGCTGGCGCTGGGCGTGGACCCTGCACCGAAGTGCGACCTCGACGATTGGGACACCATGGTCGACACCAACGTCAAAGGCCTGATGTACAGCACTCGCCTGTTGCTGCCTCGCCTGATCGCCCACGGTCGCGGCGCCGGCATCGTCAACCTCGGCTCCATCGCAGGTAGCTACCCGTACCCGGGCAGCCACGTCTATGGCGCTACCAAGGCGTTCGTGAAACAGTTCTCGCTGAACCTGCGCTGCGACCTGCAGGGCACCGGCGTGCGCGTCAGCAACATCGAGCCGGGCCTGTGCGAGAGCGAGTTCTCGCTGGTGCGTTTCGCCGGTGACCAGGCGCGTTACGACGCCACCTACGCCGGTGCCGAGCCGATCCAGCCGCAGGACATCGCCGAGACGATCTTCTGGGTGCTGAATGCGCCGGCGCACATCAACATCAACAGCCTTGAGCTGATGCCGGTGAGCCAGACCTGGGCCGGTTTTGCCATCGAGCGTAACAAGGCTTGATACGGTTTTGCCCTCTTTGCCAGTCTGCTGGCGAAGAGGGCAAATCGGCCAAATTCTGGCAGTAAGGTAGACTCACTCCTCAAGGACCCCACCGCACCCTGCGGTTTTCAAGGTTTTCGAGGAGTCAAAGTGAGTAACCGAGGTGAGCAGTCGCTGCTCAAACAATCGACCATCCTGATGTTGGCCGTGTCGATCGCCGGGATCGCCACCGGTTTTGTTTCGGGTTCCCAATCCATCCTGTTCGATGGCTTTTTTTCGCTGATCGCAACCTTCATCAAAGTTCTGATGCTGATCACCGCGAAGCTGATCGCCAAGCAAAGCAACCAGCGTTTCCAGTTCGGTTTCTGGCATCTGGAGCCGATGGTGCTGCTGATCGAGGGCAGTTTCCTGCTGCTGATCGCCATCTACGCGTTTCTCAACGGTGTGTTCGGCATCATCAACGGCGGTCGTGAAATCGAGCTGGGGCTGGTGATCATCTACGCGGCGGTGTTCACCGTTGTCGAGTTCGCCTACTTCTTCTACGTGCGTCACCGCAATCGCAAGCTCAAGTCGAGCCTCATCCAGTTCGACAACATCAGCTGGCTGGTGGACGCGATGCTGTCGGTGGGCCTGCTGATCAGTTTCCTCGCGGCGCTGCTGCTCAAGTCCCAGGGTTATGGCGAGTGGGCGAAGTTCGTCGACCCGCTGATCCTGATCGTGCTGGCCCTGACCATGCTGCCACCGGCCTTCAAGATTCTCGGCCCGGCGCTGCGGGACGTGCTCGGTATTGCGCCGGACACGCTGGACGATCAGGTGCGCCAGGTGATGGATGCGGCCAAGGTCGAGCATGGTTTCGACGACTACGTGTCCTACGTGCAGAAGCACGGGCGGGCGCGGTTCATCGAAATTCATGTGGTGTTGCCGGCGAATTACCGGCTGCAGAGCGTCGGTCAGCTGGATGTGCTGCGTGAGGAGATTTCCGCGAAGCTGGGCAAACCGGATGCGGCGCGCTGGCTGACCATCAGCTTCACCGGCGACAGGAAGTGGATTGCCTGATGTTGCGTGGGGGGGGGGGAGTCGCCTCCCTCGCCACGGCTGTCAGCTCAGATAGTCGGCGAGGCCGCGGTAGCAGGTCGCCAAGTGATACGGCGTGGTCGACGGCATGTCCTTGCGGCTGACCTCGCCCTGATCGTCACGGCATTCGTGCCAGCCGCCGGCATGCAGGAAGCGCTGTTGCAGCGCCTGCAACTGGCGCAGCACCGCACTTTCACTGCCCGGACGCAAGGTCAGGGCGCGCAGGTATTCGGCCTGGGCCCAGATGCGCTGGGTCGAATCCTTCCCGTGTCCTTGCGGATCGAGCATGGCCAGCACCGCACCGGTGTCGGCTTCTACGCCCTGTTGTTCGGTGAAGGCAAACGCGCGATCCAGTGCCGCGTGCAGTTTCGATCCGCGCAACAGCGGTGAAGACTCCAGCAGGAAATACCATTCGAACTGATGCCCCGGTTCAAACCAGTTATCCACAGCCCCCAGCGGCTTTTCCATCAACACGCCTTGTTGCGGTTCGATGAAGCACCTGTGCATGGCTGTGCATAACTCGCTCAGCGCCTGCCGGGTCTGGGGATCTTCGCGCACGGCCAACGTGGCCAGGAAGGCTTCGGCCAGGTGCATCAGCGGGTTTTGCAACGGGCCGGTTTCCAGCGTGACCCAGTCGCGGTCGAGGCAGGCTTCGTAGAGGCCGTCACCGGTGGCGAAACGTCGGCCGATGACTTCCAGCGCGGCATTCAGGGTCGATTCGACCAAGGGCTCGCGGGACTTTTCCCAGTAATGCGCGCAGGCAAACAGGATGAAGGCGTGGGTGTAGAGATCCTTGCGCTTATCCAGCGGTTTGCCCTGCGGATCGATGCTGTAGAACCAGCCGCCGTGCTCGGCATCGTGGAAGTGCCGTTGCAGGGAACGGAACAACGCAGCCGCGCGGACTTCGGCGTTATCCACAACCCCGATCAGGCTTGAGAACAAGTACAGCTGCCGTGCGCAGGCCATCGCCCGGTAGCGCTGTGGTGGCAGCGGCTGATGTGCAGCGTCCAGCGCCTCATAAGGCAACGCCATGTCGGCGTTCCAGCCCGGCCCTTGCCAGAGGGGCACGATCACGTCGAGAAAGTGCTGTTGCACTTCACCGAACAGGGCGGTCAGTTCAGGCAGGGAGGTGGAGCGGGAGGCGTGGGGCATGGGCGGACGTCGTCACGGCAGGGGCGATTGCGCGACATGGTAGCAGAGAGTGGCGATCGATCGTTCCCGCGCCATACGCGGGAACGATCAGAGGTACAATTCAGCCGGCCAGCAACCACGCGCCCGTCACCGCCGAAGCGGCGCCGGCCAGTCGCACCAGCGGCGCGGCCGCCTGAGGCAGAAAACGCACGACCGCATAACCCGCCGCATGCAGCGCAGCCGTTGCGACCACGAAACCGGCGGCATACGCCCAAGGGCTCGACATGTCCGGCAACTCGAGGCCGTGGGCCACGCCGTGGAACAGCGCAAACAGCGCCGTCGCCGCCACTGCCATTACCAGCGGCGGACGCACCGCCAGCGCCACCGCCAGACCCATCGCCAGCACCGAGGCGGCAATCCCGCTTTCCAGCGCCGGCAGCTCCAGCCCTTCAAAGCCGAGCAGACCGCCGATCAGCATGGTGCCGACAAAGGTGCACGGCAGCGCCCAGCGTGCGGCGCCTTGCTGCTGCGCCGCCCACAGACCGACGGCCACCATCGCCAGCAAATGGTCGAGACCGCCGATCGGGTGGCTGATGCCGGCCACCAGGCCAGAGTCGCCGTGGCCAGGGTGGGCGAAGGCCAGGGCCGGAGTCAGCAGCAGCGCGACGGCGCCGAGAATGCGTTTGAGTGTCATGGATAAGCTTCCTTGTTGATCAGTGAATCAGGCTGCAGTCAGCAGGCCCTGGCGTTCGATGAAGGCAATGATGTCTTCCAGGCCCTGACCGGTTTTCTGGTTGCTGAACACGAACGGCTTGCCGTTGCGCATGCGTTGGGTGTCGCTGTTCATCATCTCCAGCGAGGCGCCGACCAGCGGCGCGAGGTCGATCTTGTTGATTACCAGCAGGTCGGATTTGCAAATGCCGGGCCCGCCCTTGCGCGGCAGCTTGTCGCCGGCGGAAACGTCGATCACGTAGATGGTCAGGTCGGACAGTTCCGGGCTGAAGGTCGCGGAAAGATTGTCGCCACCGGACTCCACCAGAATCAGGTCCAGCCCCGGAAAACGCCGGTTCAGTTGATCCACCGCTTCGAGGTTGATCGAAGCGTCTTCGCGGATCGCGGTGTGCGGGCAGCCGCCGGTTTCCACGCCGATGATGCGTTCTGGCGCCAGCGCTTCGTTGCGCACCAGAAAGTCGGCGTCTTCGCGGGTGTAGATGTCGTTGGTGACTACGGCCAGGTTGTAGCGTTCGCGCAGCGCCAGGCACAGGGCCAGGGTCAACGCGGTTTTCCCGGAACCGACCGGGCCGCCGATGCCGACGCGCAGGGGTTGTGTGTTCATGTGATTCTCCAGATAAAAGGCCCTAGGAACGGAACAGGCGGCTGTACTGGCGCTCATGGGCCATGCACGCCAGGGACAGACCGAACGCGGCGCTGCCGAGGTGTTCGGGATTGATTCGGGTGGCGTCCTGCTGGGCCTGTTGCAGCAGCGGCAGCAGTTCGCTGGTCAGGCGCTGAGCGGCTTGCTGGCCCAGCGGCAAGGTTTTCATCAGCACCGCGAGCTGGTTTTCCAGCCAGCTCCACAGCCACGCGGCGAGGGCGTCCTGCGGGCTGATCTGCCAGGCGCGCGCGGCCAGAGCCCAGCACAGGGCCAAGTGCGGCTCGGCGCAATGTTCGAGAAAATCCCGCGCTGGCTGATCGAGTTCGGGCAGGCCGTTGAGCAATTGCTGCAACGAGTAGCCCATCTGCCGGCTCTCCAGATGCAGCTCGCGGGTTTCGCGGCTGGCGCGGTGGCTTTCGCAGAGCTTGCGCAATTCATCCCAGTGTTCGTCCGCGGCGGCCTGGCAATGGGCGAGCAGCAGGGGCGCTTCAAACCGCGCGAGGTTGAGCAGCAATTGATCGCTGATCCAGCGGCGGGCGCTGTCCGGGCTGTCGACACGGCCGTTATCCACAGCCATTTCCAGGCCCTGGGAATAGCTGTAGCCGCCAATCGGCAATTGCGGACTGGCCAGGCGCAGCAGCGCCCAGGCCGGGTTCACAAACGGACGCCGAACTGATGGAGTTTCGGCGCGTAGTTGAAGTCTTCGTCACCGTGCCGCGAATGATGATGGCCGCCACCGTAGGCGCCGTGTTCCGGCTGGAACGGGGCTTCGATCGATTCGACCTGCGCGCCGAGTTGTTCAAGCATCGCCTTGAGCACGTAATCGTCGAGCAGCCGCAACCAGCCGTCACCGACTTGCAGCGCGACGTGGCGATTGCCCAAGTGATAGGCCGCGCGGGTCAGTTCAAAGGCGTTGGCGCAGGTGACGTGCAGCAATTGTTCAGGGCGGGCACAGACCCGGACGATCCGGCCATCTTCGGCTTGCAGGCACTCGCCGTCATACAGCGGCGGTTGACCGCGCTCCAGAAACAGTCCGACGTCCTCGCCTTCGGCACTGAAACAGCGCAAGCGGCTTTTGCTCCTGGCTTCAAAGGTCAGGTGCAACTCGGCGGCCCAGACGGGGTGGGGCTCGATTCTGCGATGAATCACCAGCATCGGAAAGCTTCCAGCAATGGACAATGCTCAGGCTAGAGCAAGGGGCTTGCCAATCGGACGAAGCGTAGGAAAACCCTGTCGGAGCCTAGTGGATGTTTCAAGATGTTGCAGGATTGTGGGGTGTTTTGGTGCATGAAGTTTTTTTCATGCACCAATTTGCAGCGCAAAAAAAATCGCAGCTCCAGGCTGCGATTTTTTGCTTTCTCACTCGGTACTGCCGAGCCCTTGCCAGTGCTTCAACCCGATAAAGATGAAGCGCAACTGCTGGGTGATCTTCGCCTGGGGCGTCAGATGCTCGGGCAGGGCTTCGGCGGGCGGGTCGATGATGTCCGGCAGGGTGGCGAACACCGATTTGACAATCAGGTCGGCCATTACGCTCAGGCCTTCGCGATTGAGGTGCTGGAGCTTGGGCATCAAGGCCAGGTCCGCCGCCAGGTCGGAGCTGATGTCCTCCCGCAAACGGCCAATGGCCTGACGCACCGGCAACGATCCGCCGTACTGCTCGCGGGCCAGAAACAGGAATTGCGAACGGTTGGCGCTGACCACGTCGAGGAAAATCCGCACCGACGCATCGATGATGCCGCCCATGACGAATTCGTTGTGGCGTACCAGGCGGATGGTTTCGCGGAAGGTCTGGCCGACTTCGCTGACCAGTACCAGGCCGAGTTCGTCCATGTCGGCGAAATGCCGGTAGAAACCGGTGGGCACGATGCCGGCGGTTTTCGTCACTTCACGCAGGCTCAGGCTGCCGAATCCTCGGCCGCTTTCCATCAAGTGGCGGGCAGCGTCCATCAGGGCGTTGCGGGTCTGTTGTTTCTGTTCGGCGCGGGGCAGCATCGCAAGGGTGTGTTCTTAGGCAAGACAAGCGCCGCACTCTAGCAAATCGGCTTTGTCGGCGTCGAACGGCAGCGGGGGAGATGGAGCAGGGAAATCGCGACTTCTTTATACAGGCTGCTGAAAAGTCAAAAGCCCAATCCGGGGATTGGGCTTTTTTTCCAGGCCGCCATGGGCTTAGCTCAAAGCGCTGTTGCGTTCGATCACACGGTCACCACCACCTTCGGCCAGCGTTTGACCTTGTGGGGTGCGATCGGAACCGTCGGCTGCCAGGGTTTGGCCCTGTGGAGTGCGATCGGAACCGTCAGATGCCAGGGTTTGGCCTTGTGGGGTGCGTTCAGAACCGTCAGATGCCAGGGTTTGACCTTGTGGAGTGCGGTCCGAACCGTCTTGAACCAGACCTTTCTGTTCCAGACGATCACGGCCGCCTTCAGCTACGGTTTGACCTTGTGGGGTTTTGTCATAGCCATCTTGAACCAGGCCTTTTTCTTCCAGGCGGTTACGACCGTTTTCAGCCAGGGTCTGGCCTTGTGGAGTGCGGTCCGAGCCATCAGCGGCAACAGTCTGGCTGAACACCGAGTGGCTGGTTTTGACTTGCGGAGTCGCTTGATCGGCAGCTGGCAGGGCGAAAGCGGTGCTGGCCAGCATCGAGAGGGTAAGACTGAACAGAAGTTGGCGTTTCATGATGGGTTGCTCCTTGGGAGGGCGATAAAGTGGGTACGAGGGCAATGCTACTCTCGATAAGTCGATATAAAAGTTCATAAACACAATGGTAATAATCAACAGAATTGATTGTTCCATTGGGAGGCTCTAGATCGGGCGTTTCAGGCAGGCGGTTTTGCACTGCGGTGGGTATTTTCCACCCACTCGCGCCCCGCAAAAGTGCGGGTCCGGTAACGCCAATTCGACCGATCGGTCAGAATGGCGACCGTTTTTTCCCCTCGCTGGGGCTTTGGATTAAACCTGCGGGCTGTTTGTCAGTCACAGATTTCATGAGGGCCATCACGGCCCGTCGTTTCAGCTGCGTCGTGCCAATGGATGCAGTCGTCTTCAGGAGCTTTGTGCAATGACGCGCACGCGTAAAATCTTCGCCTGGACCTTCGCCACCCTCGTGCTGTTACTGGCAGTGCTGGTATTGATCATCGTGTTCTTCGACTGGAACCGCATCAAACCGCCGCTCAACGCCAAAGTCTCGGAAGAACTGCATCGACCGTTCGCCATCAACGGCAACCTGTCGGTGGTCTGGCGGCGTGAGCTCGACGAGGGCGGCTGGCGCGCCTGGGTGCCGTGGCCGCATGTGGTTGCCGAAGACCTGACGCTGGGCAATCCCGACTGGTCGAAGCAACCGCAGATGGTCACCCTCAAACGGGTCGAGCTGCGCATTTCGCCACTGGCCTTGCTGGCGCAACGGGTCGCGATCCCGCGCATCGACCTGACCGAACCCAACGCGCAACTGCAGCGTTTGGCCGACGGCCGCGCCAACTGGACCTTCAAGTTCGATCCCAAGGACCCGAATGCCGAGCCCTCGAACTGGGTGGTCGACATCGGCGCCATCGGCTTCGACAAGGGCCACGTCACCCTGGATGACCAGACCCTCAAGACCAACCTCGACCTGCTGATCGATCCGCTGGGCAAGCCGATTCCGTTCAGCGACATCGTCGGCGACAAAGCCGCGAAAACCGCACAGGACAAAGGTGGCGCACCGCAGGATTACGCCTTCGGCCTGAAAGTCACCGGCCAGTATCACGGCCAGAAACTCGCCGGCCAGGGCAAGATCGGTGGCTTGCTGGCTCTGCAGGACGCGAGCAAACCGTTCCCGTTGCAGGCCCAGGCGAAGATCGGCGATACCAGCGTCGAACTCGCCGGCACCCTGACCGATCCGCTGAACCTCGGCGCCCTCGATCTGCGCCTGAAACTGGCCGGCGCCAGCCTCGGCAACCTGTATCCGCTGACCGGCGTAACCCTGCCGGACACCCCGCCTTATGCCACCGACGGCCATTTGATCGCCAAGCTGCATGAGCCGGGCGGCGCGCAGTTCCGCTACGAACAGTTCAACGGCAAGATCGGCAGCAGCGACATCCATGGCGATCTGGCTTACGTCGCCAGCCAGCCACGGCCCAAGCTGAGTGGCGCGCTGCTGTCCAATCAATTGCTGTTCGCCGACCTCGCGCCGCTGATCGGTGCCGACTCCAATGCCAAGCAGAAGGCCCGTGGCGGCGAGAGCAAGCAGCCGGCGGACAAGGTGCTGCCGGTGGAAGAGTTCAAGACCGAGCGCTGGCGCGACATGGATGCCGACGTCGAATTCACCGGCAAGCGCATCGTCCACAGCGAAGAACTGCCGTTCACCGACCTCTATACCCACCTCAAACTCAACGACGGCGAGCTGAGTCTGGAGCCGCTGCGCTTCGGCGTGGCCGGTGGCAACCTCGATGCGCAGATTCGCCTCAACGGTCGCACCGAACCGCTGGAAGGCCGGGCTAAATTGACTGCGCGCAAGTTCAAGCTCAAACAGCTGTTCCCGACCTTCGAACCGATGAAGACCAGTTTCGGCGAGCTCAACGGTGATGCCGATATCGCCGGTCGCGGCAACTCGGTGGCCAAACTGCTGGGCGGTGCCAACGGCAACCTGAAGATGCTGATCAACGACGGCGCGATCAGTCGCGAGTTGATGGAGCTGGCCGGGCTCAACGTCGGCAACTACGTGGTCGGCAAGATCTTTGGCGACAAGGAAGTGAAGATCAACTGCGCGGCGGCGGACTTCGACATCAAGACTGGCCTGGCGAACACGCGGCTGTTTGTGTTCGATACCGAGAACGCAATCATCTACATCGACGGCACGGCGAACATGGCTACCGAGCAACTGGACCTGACGGTGACGCCGGAGTCCAAGGGCTGGCGTTTGATTTCCCTGCGTTCGCCGTTGTACGTGCGTGGCAAGTTCATCAAGCCGGATGCCGGGGTGAAAGCGGTGCCGCTGATGTTGCGCGGGGCGGGGATGGTGGCCTTGGGCGTGATCGCTGCGCCGGCGGCAGGGTTGCTGGCGCTGGTGGCGCCGAGTGGTGGCGAGCCGAATCAGTGCGCGCCGTTGCTGGAGCAGATGAAGGCGGGCAAGGCGCCGGTGACCGTCAAACCCACCAAGTAATTGCTGCAACCCGATCGTTCCCACGTCGAGGCGTCGAACCGTCTGCGTGGGAACGCCGCCATGGACGCTCTGCGTCCGCTCTTGGGACGCGGAGCGTCCCGGGATGCATTCCCACGCGGAGCGTGGGAACGATCAGTCAGCGGGGTTAGCGGGAGATTAGAGGTCTTTCAGGATATCGGCCATGTCATCCGCATGCTCTTCTTCCTGAGCCAGGATGTCTTCGAAGATCCGGCGCGTGGTCGGATCCTTTTCGCCGATGTACTGGATGATCTCGCGGTAGCTGTCGATGGCGATCCGCTCGGCCACCAGGTCTTCGTAAACCATTTCCTTCAAGGTGTTGCCGGCCACGTATTGCGCGTGGGACATCTTCGACAGCAGGTCAGGGTTGAACTCGGGCTCGCCGCCCAGTTGCACGATGCGCTCGGCCAGACGGTCGGCGTGTTCGGCTTCCTGAGTGGCGTGCTCGAGAAACTCGTCGGCGGCGACGTTGGCTTTCAAGCCGTTGGCCATGAAGTAGTGGCGCTTGTAGCGCAAGACGCAGACCAGTTCGGTGGCCAGCGATTCGTTGAGCAGGCGCAGCACTTCTTCACGGTTGGCGCTGTAGCTTTCGGTCACTGCGCCGTTTTCCACGTGCTGGCGTGCGCGCTCGCGCAGGGTTTGAACATCAGACAATTGCAGGTCACTCATTTCAGTCTCCTGGAGGCTAATCCGATTGGCGTCACGTTCTGCTGACGTGATCGTTACCTGGTTGTGAGTGATGAACGCGGCAAAAAGTTTTGTCGGATTCAGCGCGGGGCATGCCCGGAGAGCTGCGCCTCTTCGCGCAGCCAGGCAAAAAACGCCTTTACCGGCGGATGCCGCTCGCGGCCCGGTACACAAAGCGCGCTGTAACCGGCGCCGTCGACCTGCACTTCGCCCTTGTACGGCACCAGCAGACCGCTGGCGACGCTCTCCGACACCAGAATATTGCTCGCCAGCACCAGCCCCTGTCCGGCAATGGCTGCTTGCAGCGCGTAGTGCTCTTCGTCGTATTCGCGGACGGCCGGTTGCTGATTGAGCCAGTTCTCGCCTGACTGCGCGCACCAGGCTTCCCAGCCGTGGGCGTAGAGCTTTGAGTTGTGCCAGCGCACGCTGATCAGCGCCGGGGTGCGGCGGGCGGCCAGCGCCACCTGTTCCGGCGAGCCGTACACGCCGAACGATTCATCGAACAGGCACAGCCCATAGAGGTTCGGGTAATCGTCGAGGCTGTAGCGCAGCACCAGATCGACGCTGGCGTCCTGATGCAGGTCGATCACTTCGCAATGGGTGTCCAGCCGCACATTGATGTTCGGATGTTTTGCGTAAAACCGCCCCAGTCGTGGTACCAGCCACAGCGCGGCGAACGCGGCGGTGGTCGACAGCGTCAGGCTGCTGCCGCTGCGTTGCGGGCGCAGGGTGTCGACGCTTTGCGCCACCTCCAGAAATGCGCCGTGCAAACTGCGAAACAGCCGCTCGCCACCCTCGGTCAGGCGCACCTGACGCGGCAGGCGTTCGAACAGCGCCACGCCGAGCCAGTCCTCCAGCGAGCGGATCTGATGGGAGATCGCCGTCGGCGTCACCGCCAGTTCTTCGGCGGCCGCCTTGAAGCTCAACAGGCGTGAAGCGGATTCGAACGCGCGCAGGGCGGTCAGGGGCAAGGCAGCGAACATGAAAGCTCCACGGATGAAATAAATTCATCCCGACTGATTTTTGCTCATTTGAGGCGATGACGTGGGTGCTGCAATCTGGCGCCACACCGTCACTCAAGTCTAGTCCCAAGGAGATTCAGATGAGCAAGATTCTTGTGATCCATGCCAGCCCTCGCGGTGAGCGTTCCCATTCGCGGCGTCTGGCAGAAACCTTTCTCAGTGCCTGGCAAGTCCGTCATCCACAGGCTCAGGTCACTCGCCGTGAAGTCGGCCGGGCGTTGATTCCGGCGGTGAACGAGGCGTTTGTCGCGGCGGCGTTTTATCCGGATCCCGAGGCTCGGCCGCTGACGATGCAGGCCGATCTGGCGCTCAGCGATCAACTGGTGGGCGAGTTGTTCGATCACGACCTGCTGCTGATTTCCACGCCGATGTACAACTTCAACGTGCCCAGCGGCCTCAAGGCCTGGGTCGATCAGATCGTGCGGTTGGGTCTGACGTTCGACCATACGCTGGACAATGGCATCGCCCAATACACGCCGCTGCTGCACGGCAAAAAGGCGCTGATCGTCACCAGTCGCGGCGGTTTCGGTTTCGGCCCGGGCGGCGAACTGGAAGCGCTTAACCACGCCGATCCATGGCTGCGCACGGCATTGGGTTTTATCGGCATCAACGACGTCACGGTGGTCGCGGCCGAGGGCGAGGAATCCGCCGAGCGTACCTTCGCGGTGTCGGTGGCCGAGGCCGAGCAGCGCTTGCTCGACCTCGCCCGGGAGCTCTAGGTGGCCTGGCTGTTTCTGCTGATCGCAGCGGGGTTCGAGGTCACCTTCGCCATGGGCATGAAGTACGCCGAGGGTTTCACCCGGCTCTGGCCGTCGCTGATTACCGTGGTCGCGGCGGTGGGCGGGGTGTACTTCCTGACCTTGGCGATGCGCGAGTTGCCGGTGAGCATCGCTTATCCGATCTGGACGGCCATCGGCTCGCTCGGCACGGTGTTTCTCGGTTTCGCCCTGCTGGGCGAGAGCCTGACGCTGGTGAAGCTGCTGTCGGTGGGGCTGATTGTGGCGGGGGTGGTGGGGCTGAAGTAGGCTGGTCGTGGAGTTGTCATCATCGAGGCGGATGTTTGGCGGGCGTTTTGCACGTCCTGCATCCACTCACCGACCACAAGGATGTTTGCCCATGTCGCAAGATTCGGCCACACGTTATCCACTGGTGCTGGTGCCGGGAATGCTCGGTTTCATCCGTCTGGTGCTGTACCCGTACTGGTACGGAATCATCAAGGCGTTGCGCCGGGGTGGTGCAACGGTGATTGCGGTGCAGGTGTCGCCGCTCAATTCCACCGAGGTGCGCGGCGAGCAGTTGCTGACGCGCATCGATGAAATCCTTCGTGAGACCGGCGCGGCCAAGGTCAATCTGTTCGGCCATAGCCAGGGTTCGCTGACGGCACGTTACGCGGCGGCCAAGCGACCGGATCTGGTGGCGTCGGTGACGTCGGTTGCCGGGCCCAATCACGGTTCGGAACTGGCCGACTATCTGGCGAAACACTATCCGGCGGACAGCGCCAAGGGCCGAATCCTCGAGGCGCTGTTGCGTTTTGTCGGCTGGCTGATGGCGCTGCTGGAGACCGGCTACCACGGGCCGAAACTGCCGGTGGATATCCACGCCTCGCACCATTCCCTGACCACCGAAGGCGTGGCGCTGTTCAACCAGCGTTATCCACAGGGCCTGCCGCAAACCTGGGGTGGGCACGGGCCGGAAGAGGTCAACGGCGTGCGGTATTACTCGTGGTCCGGCACCTTGCAGCCGGGCAAGACCGATCGCGGTGGCAACCTGTTCGATGGCACCAACCGCAGCTGTCGGTTGTTCGCCAAAACCTTCGTGCGCGAGCCGGGGCAGTGCGATGGCATGGTCGGACGCTACAGCTCGCACCTGGGCACCGTCATCGGCGATGACTACCCGATGGATCACTTCGACATCGTCAACCAGTCGCTGGGTCTGGTTGGCAAAGGCGCGGATCCGGTGCGGCTGTTCGTCGAGCATGCGGCGCGGTTGAAAGCCGCCGGGGTCTAGGCGGCGCTCGGGGTGCGGGAGCGACCGAGGGCGGTGGTCCAGCGCTCGGAAAGAATCACCCCGCCCAGCGTCAGCAAGCCACCGACCAGGTGATACATCGCCAGTTGTTCCTTCAGTACCACTGCGGCAATCAGCGCGGTGATCAGCGGCAGCAGGTTGAAGAACAGCGTGGTCCGGCTCGGGCCCAGACGCTGCACGGCCTGCATCCACGCCAGCGGCGCAAGCATCGAGGCCAGCAGGCACGCGTACAGCACCAGCGGAATGTTCTGCAGGGTCAGGCCGGTTTTCGGTGAAGTCGCGTACAGCGGAAACAACACCACCACCGCCACCAGTACCTGCAAATACAGCAACACCAGCGGCGGCAGGCGCAGCTGCCATTTTTTCAGCAGGGTGCTGTAGATCGCGTAGGCGAGGGTGGCAATCAACATCATCGCGTCACCCAGGTTCACCCCGTGTTGCAGCAGTGCGCCGAGGCTGCCGGAGGACACCACCACCAATACACCCGCGAATGAAAGTACGGCTCCGACCAGTGCGCCGGCGGTCAGGCGCTGGCCGAGGCTGATGATCGCCATGGCCAGCGACATCAATGGCATCAACGACAGGATGATGCCCATGTTGGTGGCGCTGGTCATGGTCGCAGCGAAGTAGGCCAGGCTCTGATAGACCGCCATGCCGAGCACGCCGAGGATGAAAATCTTGCCCAGATTCGGGCGGATCTGCGGCCAGTGCGCGATCACCTTTTTCAGCATGAACGGCGTGAACAGCAGACCGGCGAGCAGCCAGCGGTAGAAGCCGATCTCGGCGGGAAAGATCGCACCGACCGCAAGCTTGTTGATCACGGTGTTGCCGGCCCAGATGAAAATCGCCAGCAGGGGAAACGCGTATTGCATGGGAGGAGAAACCAGTACGTTGATGAACGGTGATTATCCCTTGTCTGGATGCAGGCCTATACTGCGAACCGGACAACCCGCCTCTGATTCCGGACAGCATGAACAGTAAACACATCGATCTGCTGGATTTCAGCGAACTGCCGTCGGCGGTGTATTTCCGCTATGCCGACTTCAACGCCCACGAATACGCCGCGCCGCACCGCCATCCGTGGGGCACGCTGGAGTACGCGGCCCACGGCGTGCTGCACATGGATGTCGACGGCAGCCGCTTCATGTCGCCGCCGCAATACGCGGTGTGGGTGCCGCCGCAGGTCGAGCACAGTTTCTACAGTCATCAGCCGGTCAATTATCGGGCGGTGTGCCTGGCGCCGGATGTCTGTTGCGACTTGCCGGCGCAGGCCTGCACTCTGGCGATCAGCGACATTCTCAAGGCGATCCTCAAGGACTTCGCCGCCCGTGATGTGAAGATCCCGGCGTTCGAAGCCGACCAGCGCCTGGCCCAGGTGCTGGTGGATCAATTGCGCCAGGCGCCGGTTCACCAATGCTATCTGCCCTACGCCAGCAGCCCCGGATTGCTGACCATCCTCGAAACCCTGCAGGCCGAGCCCGGCAACAACGAGCCGCTGGCGCACTGGGCGGCGCAGGTGCATGTCAGCGAGCGCACTCTGGCCCGGCAATTCGTGCGGGAATTGGGGATGAGTTTTGGCGAATGGCGCCAGCGGCTGCGCTATCTCGCGGCCATTGAGGCGCTGGAGTCGGCGCGCAGCGTGCAGGAAATCGCTTTTGATCTCGGCTACAGCAGCGGCTCGGCCTTCATCGCCATGTTTGCCCGGCAGGCCGGATGTACCCCCGAACAATACCGGCGCAGCCACCTTGAAGGCAGGAAGGTGTAACAAGCTTTGACTACACTCAGCCGGAGGCCGCCTCCATCGAGGCGGCGCCAAGGAGAAAACTCCATGAAGATGCTGCGTGTCCCTTTGTTGATGATCGGTCTGCTGCTGTGCTCCCAGGGTTTCGCCGCCACGGCGCAACAGAACAAAATGACCACCTGCAACGCCGACGCCACGGCCAAGAGCCTGAAGGGCGACGAGCGCAAAGCCTTCATGAGCACCTGCCTCAAGGCAACCCCGGCAGCAAACGACGCCAAGGCCCTGACCCCGCAGCAACAGAAAATGAAAACCTGCAACGCCGATGCGGCCACCAAGGCGCTGACGGGTGATGCGCGCAAGACCTTCATGAGTGATTGCCTGAAGAAAAAATAAAGCGGGTTTGAGTGGTGACTGGCAGATGTGTCCGGCTTGGGATCCAGGCCCTCACCCTAACCCTCTCCCAGAAGGAGAGGGGACTGACCGCGTTGTTTCCAGGCATTCTTCGACCTGAAACATCCGGTCGATTATGGATTCGATACAGAGCTTTCAGGTCGCCGGATCACCCGAGCATCCCGCAATCAGTGCCCTCTCCCTACGGGCGGTCCGACGTTTCGGGAGGGCTAGGGTGAGGGGTGGTTCTCAAGCCGAGCCCCAAACCTACAAACACCGCATATCCCTAGTGCTCCCCAAGGATCGCTGGCAGACTGCCAATCCTTTTACGCCGTTCGTTTTGAGGCTGTATGCCAACGTTTTCTGAGCGTCATGTAGTGTTCTGGGTCAGTTGCATCATCATTTTCGGCGGTCTGTTGCTGGTGTTGCCATTGCGTTTGCTGCCCAGTCTGCTCGCCGGGCTGCTGGTATTCGAACTGGTCAACATGCTCACCCCGCAACTGCAACGGCTGATCGAAGGTCGGCGTGCGCGCTGGCTGGCGGTGGCGTTGCTGGGCACGCTGGTGGTGAGTGTGCTGGCGTTGATCTTTGCCGGGGCCATCAGTTTCCTGTTGCACGAGGCGGAAAACCCCGGCGCTTCCCTCGATAAATTCATGGGCGTGGTCGACCGCGCGCGCGGGCAACTGCCGCCGTTTCTCGACAGCTACCTGCCGGCCAGTGCCGCCGAGTTCCGGGTGGCCATCGGTGAATGGGCGAGCAAGCATTTGTCCGACCTGCAACTGGTGGGCAAGGACGCGGCGCACATGTTCGTGACGCTGCTGATCGGCATGGTGCTGGGCGCGATCATCGCCTTGCAGCGGGTGCCGGACGTCACCAAGCGTAAACCGCTGGCGGCTGCACTGTTCGACCGTCTGCACTTGCTGGTTCAGGCGTTTCGCAACATCGTCTTCGCGCAGATCAAGATTTCCCTGCTCAACACCTTCTTCACCGGGATCTTCCTGGCGGTGATCCTGCCGATGTTCGGGATCAAGCTGCCGCTGACCAAGACCCTGATCGTGCTGACCTTCCTGCTCGGTCTGCTGCCGGTGATCGGCAATCTGATGTCGAACACGCTGATCACCATCGTCGGCCTGTCGCTGTCGATCTGGGTGGCGATTGCGGCGCTGGGCTATCTGATCTTTATCCACAAGCTCGAATACTTTCTCAACGCGCGCATCGTCGGCGGGCAGATCAGTGCCAAGTCCTGGGAGTTGCTGCTGGCAATGCTGGTGTTCGAGGCCGCGTTCGGCTTGCCGGGGGTAGTGGCGGGGCCGATTTATTACGCGTATCTGAAGAGTGAGCTGAAGCTGGGCG
This sequence comes from Pseudomonas sp. GW458-11-26-14-LB4, assembly GCF_059423925.1. Taxonomy (NCBI): domain Bacteria; kingdom Pseudomonadati; phylum Pseudomonadota; class Gammaproteobacteria; order Pseudomonadales; family Pseudomonadaceae; genus Pseudomonas; species Pseudomonas sp. GW458-11-26-14-LB4. Next base: position 71,114 of record NZ_JBWKYU010000006.1, on the reverse strand, counting down.
GGATGGTTTAAAAGCAGCTGCGAGTTTTGAGCTGCAAGCCGCAAGAAAAAGGCAAGAGCGGTGGTCGCTCTTGCCTTTGCTTTTACTTGTAGCTTGAAGCTTGCAACTTGAGGCTGGCGTTAAACGCCGTAGCGTTTCATGGCTTCAATCGCCAGGCCGCTACCGATACTGCCAAAGATATTCCCTTCCACATGCCGCGCGTTCGGCAGCATCGCCGAGACGCTGTTGCGCAGAGCCGGAATACCGCTCGAACCGCCAGTGAAGAACACCGTATCAACCTGACCCACCGCCACGTTGGCGTCTGCCAGCAACTGGGTGACGCTGCCGCGCACGCGCTCCAGCTGCGACTCGATCGCCGACTCGAACAACGCCCGGGTCAGTTCCACGCTCAGGCCCGGCTCGATGCGATCCAGCGGCACATGGCGGCTGTCGTTGTGGGTCAGCTGAATCTTGGTTTCTTCCACTTCCATCGCCAGCCAATGCCCGGCGCGCTGTTCGATCAGCTTGAACAGACGGTCGATGCCGCCGGTGTCTTCGATGTCGTAGCGCATGCTGCCCAGGGCCAGGGTCGATTTCTGCAAGTACACCGAGTTGATGGTATGCCAGGTCGCCAGGTTCATGTGGTGACTGGTCGGCATGAACGCGCCGCTTTTCATGCGGCTGCCGTAGCCGAACAGCGGCATCAGGCCTTGCAGGCTCAATTGTTTGTCGAAGTCGGTCCCGCCGATGTGCACGCCGCCGGTGGCGAGGATGTCGTCGTGACGGTTATCCACACCACGACGCTCGGGCGACAGGCGCACCAGCGAGAAGTCTGACGTACCGCCGCCGATGTCGACGATCAGCACCAGTTCTTCCTTTTCGATGGTCGACTCGTAGTCGAAGGCTGCGGCAATCGGCTCGTACTGGAACGACACGTCCTTGAAACCGAGTTTGCGCGCCACTTCCACCAGGGTGTCTTCGGCTTCCTGGTCGGCCAGCGGATCGTCGTCGACGAAGAACACCGGGCGGCCCAGTACAACCTGCTCGAACTCCCGACCGGCGGCAGTTTCCGCGCGGCTCTTGAGCTGGCCGATGAACAGCCCGAGCAGGTCCTTGAACGGCATCGCGGTGCCGAGGACGCTGGTGTCGTGCTTGATCAGCTTGGAACCGAGCAGGCTCTTGAGCGAGCGCATCAGCCGGCCTTCATAGCCTTCCAGGTACTCGTGCAGCGCCAGACGGCCGTAAACCGGGCGGCGCTCTTCGATGTTGAAAAAGACCACCGACGGCAGGGTGATCTTGTCGTCTTCCAGCGCGATCATCGTTTCCATGCCGGGGCGCAGCCAGCCGACGGTGGAGTTGGACGTGCCGAAGTCGATGCCGCAGGCACGGGCTGGAGAGGCGTCTTTCATGGTCTTTCGGTTCCGGTCAAAAAAACGGCCGCGCAGTGTATGTCAGTGCGCGACAGATTCGAAGGCCGGTCATCTGCTATTTCACGACTAAGCTTGCTTGAAACTCGGCGCTTTGCCCCAAACTTGCTGGCATGGGCCGGCAGACATACCGGCGGTCGCAAGAACCGCCGTCCACTGCCGATAAACTTCTGCTGCGCCACCCGGTCACAAACTTGAGATCGGTCAACCCGGCACGCGCGAATAGGCGCATGCTGGGATCGGCGCGAAATCGATAACGGATGGTGATTCCTTCGATGGACTTCAAAGACTATTACAAGATACTCGGCGTGGAGCCGACGGCTGACGACAAGGCAATCAAGGCTGCCTATCGCAAGCTGGCGCGCAAATACCACCCCGATGTCAGCAAGGAAAAGGACGCCGAGGCCAAGTTCAAGGACGCCTCGGAAGCCTATGAAGCGCTGAAAAGTGCCGACAAACGCGCTGAATACGATGACCTGCGCCGTTACGGCCAGCACGGTCAGCCGTTCCAGGGCCCGCCGGGCTGGCAGAGCCGTGGCGGCTTTGGCAACAGTGGCGGTCAGGACACCGGTGACTTTTCGGACTTCTTCAGTTCGATCTTCGGCAATCGCGGCCCCGGTTTCGGTGGCGGCGCTGGCCGGCAATCCCGCAGCGCCGGACGGCGAGGGCAAGACGTGGAACTGGAACTGCCGATCTTTCTGGAAGAGACGCTTTCGAACGAATCGAAAAAGATCAGCTTTCAGGTGCCGCAATACAACGGTTCGGGCCAGCACGTCAGCAACACCAGCAAGAGCCTGAACGTGAAGATCCCGGCCGGCGTGGCCGACGGCGAGCGCATCCGCCTCAAGGGTCAGGGCGCACCGGGCATTGGTGGCGGCGCCAATGGTGATCTGTACCTGACCATCCGTTTCGCGCCGCACCCGAAATTCGACGTCGAAGGCGAAAACCTGATCATCACCTTGCCGCTTGCTCCCTGGGAGCTGGCGCTGGGCGCCGAAGTGGCCGTGCCGACCCTGACCGGCAAGATCAACCTCAAGGTCCCGGCCGGCAGCCAGAATGGCCAGCGCATGCGAGCCAAGGGCCACGGCCTGCAGAACAAGGCTGGCGAGCGCGGTTATCTGTTCGTCCAGCTCAAGGCCGTGATGCCCAAAGCCAACGGCGATGACGTCAAGGCGCTGTGGCAGGAACTGGCGAAGAAGGCCGCCTTCAATCCGCGAGAGAACTTCTGATACTGACGACGGAGTAGCCCATCATGAGCAGCCCCCTGATCGTTCAACTGGACATGGCAGAATTCTGTGAGGCGGCCGACCTGTCGGACGTCTACGTGATCGAAATCGTCGAGCACGGCATCCTCGAACCTCAGGGCACGCAGCCCCGGGAATGGCGCTTCACCGACTACGAACTGGCCCTGGCCAAACGCGCCGCCAAGCTGCGGCGCGACCTTGACCTGGAATGGGAAGGCGTCGCCCTGGCGCTGGACCTGCTGGAAGAAGTGCAGGAGTTGCGATCCGAGAACCGCATGCTCCGTCAGCGTCTGGCGCGGCTGGTGGTCGAGTAGCGCTTCAAACCTGTCTGGGCAGCGTCACGCTGAACAGCGTTCCGTCGGCTTCGCTTGAACTGACTTCGATCGTCCCGCCGTGGGCGGTCACCACTTCCTTGATGATGAACAGGCCCAGACCGAGGCTGGTCGACGGCTGGCCGAGTTCTTCGTCGGCACTGCGCACCAATGGATCGAAAATCGTACCGATGGCTTCTGCGGGAATGGGGTTGCCGCAGTTGTGCACGGTCAGAAGCACGTGCCCGGCTTCTCCCTTCAACGTCACGATCACTTCGCGCGGATCAGACCCATGCTGCAAGGCATTGCCGATCAGATTCTGCAGCAGTTGATCGATCCGTCCGGCATCCCAGTTGCCACGGGTGTCACCCTCGGTTTTCAGTGTCGGATCACTTTCCGGATTGCCGGCGCAGGCTTCGGCGATGGCGGCGCGCGCCGCGTCGGCCAGGTCCATCGGTGCCGGTTCGATCGGCAGGCTCTTGCCCAGGCGGCTGCGCACCAGTTCCAGCAGGTCGCTGACCATCGCCGCCATATGCCGCGCACCCTGTCTGATGTTCAGCGCGCAGGTCAGCGCATCGCCTTCCAGCGCCGTTTTGCGCATCAGCAACTCGGTGGACATGCTGACCGCTTGCAACGGTGCGCGCAGGTCATGGCCGAGGATGGCGAGAAAGATATCCCGTGAATGAGCAACCTGTTCGGCGTAAGCGGCCGTCGATTCGGCCAGGGCTTCATCAACGGCTTCGTTGAAACGGATCATGTCCTGGAAGTACGCGATGTCCGGTGATTCCAGACTGTTGACCCAGAGGCGGATCACACAGGCACGCAAATGACGGAATTCGGACGTCATCTGCACCAGGTCGAAACCCACTGTATGGCGCAACTCTCCGTGGCTGGCACCGGCCTCGTCCAGGCTCGGGGTTTTCTCCGGGCCTTCGCCTTTGGCTTTGGCAATCTGCTCGCTGGCGGTCTGTGCGGTGTCCATGTCGCGGGCGGCGGCCAGCAGAATCTCTCTGGCATGATCGCGCAGCGCCGTTCTGTCCATGGTCTCGGCCGCCGGGGTGATGGTCCTGGCGAACTGTTCCCACTCCTCGACGATGTGATCCGCGTGTTGCCGGATAAATTCGGATAAACGCATGTCCGGGTTCCTGGAAATTCAAGTCGGGGCGTTCGAATATTAGCCCCTTTGGGCGGGAATGAAAGTGCCGCTCGGGCCTGAAATCTCCGCTGACAAGACGCCGTGCCGCGATACCTATGTACCGCCGCCGTTGAGTCTCGCCATGGTCTGCTTTCGCTCCATTTCAAGGAGTGAAACCATGCCCGAAATCCCTGTCTCCCTCTCTTCAACCGATAACGTTACCTCCTCGCCGGGGCCGCTCGCGACGCAAAGTCTGCACGCCGATTTCCTGCACAAGGCCAGCCCGGACTGGTTGGTCAACGCACCGGTTCGACAGCAGGACGCGCTGAAAAATGCCATTGCCGCCACACCGGACTGGTACAGGCGCGCGTCGCGCGATCAACGCAAAGCCGTGGGCGATGCCGTGACCGCCAGCCTCGCCGCCCAGACCCGCCTGGACAACGTCATGTCAACCTTCCAGGACATCGACAGCTTCGCCGCGCCGTTGTTGACCAGGGCCCTCAAGGACCGCTTCAACGTGACGCTGGATGTCAGCAAGACCTGGCTGGTGCTGAATAAACCGGTGGAGATGGGCATCTTCGCCATCGACATCGATTACTTTGAGGTATTGAAACTGCCTCTGCTACAGGCGGCGCTGCACAACTTCGAAGCCCGCGAATGCAAAAGCGGGGCTTTTCATGAAACATCGGGATTTCGCAGTGAAAGCCTGGAACCCGGCACCCTTGCGCCGTTGAGCACTTCCCTGACGGTCGAGCAGTTCACCGGCCTGTGCCGCTCGCTGGATATCGGGGCGAAATACCAGGCTTACCTCAAGGATTTCCTGCACCCCAGGGACGCGGTGGCCGAGCACGTGCTGCGCGATAAATTCATCGACGCCCATAAAACCGCATTGCGTGCGGCTGCCGAACTGGCATTGGTCAAAGGTGATATCGGGCGTGAAGACTACGCCTCGATTCGTTCAATCCTCGACGGTGAGCTGGCACCGGTTCAGGGCGATCGGCAGATATGGTTTCGCGATCTGAGCCTGATGGGCCGGCGCATGACTGGCTGCGTCATGTTCACGATCTGTGAGAAGTACCGTTACAGCGACGATTCGATTCTGTATATCCCGGGCGATCCCTATCACCCGCTCAAGCGCTACAGGGGCGGGGAGATGGCCGCGATGTTCAAGCGGCGGTTCACCGCACCCGATGCTACTCAGGCTCATCCAGCGGAACCCAACGGCTACCAACGGTTTTTCAGCCAGTTCGTCGCGTATGCCGACCGCTCGCGTTACTTCGGCCAGTTCACTGACGACCCGCCGAACCGTACGCTCGCCCAAAGGCTGGCGCCCTATGAAGCGCTGCTCAATGAGTTTTACAAAGCGGTCAATCCATTCAACGCCGCCCTGACCGGTATTCACGAACTGCCGCCTGCGCCGTCGATCGAGCAGGTGCCGAACACCGATCCCTATCTGAACCCGGTCGGCCTGCCGCGCAAAGGCCATGGCATCTGGGCGCAGAACGTTGACTTGTGGGATTACCTTTATCACCGGCATCGCGACCGGATGATGGACGATGCCCGCAGCCATGCAGTGCCGACGGCGGATGTCGATGCCAAAGTGCGTTCGGAAAAATTCGCCGGATTGTTGAACATCGGCATGCTGGTGCTGATGGGCGTCTCGATGTTCGTGCCGGTTTTGGGTGAAGTGATGATGGTGGTGATGGCCGGGCAACTGCTCGAAGAAACCCTTGAAGGCGCCATCGAGTGGAGCGAGGGTGATCGCAAGGCCGCCAAGGCGCATCTGATCGATGTCGCGCAGAACCTGGCGTTGATTGCCTTGATGGCGGGTGCCGGCAAAGGGCTCGCCCGGCTGACCGCCGCCCGATCGACACCGGTCATCGAGAACCTGCATCAGGTGGAAATGCCCGACGGCACGGCCCGCTTGTGGAAGCCTGATCTGAGTGGCTACGAGAGTCCGGTCACACTGGACGCGAACGTTGGACCGAATGCGCTGGGGCAGTACGAGTCGGGAGGAAAAATCTGCATCCGCTTTGACGGCAAGACTTACCAGCAGACTTACGACGAGTCGCTCAAAGCCTGGCGCATCCAGCATCCGAGCGATTCGCAGGCCTATCAGCCGCCCCTGACGCATAACGGCGCCGGTGCATGGCGGCATACCCTGGAACGCCCGCAGGACTGGGACCGGTTGACGTTGTTGCGGCGTATCGGCCACAGCACTGACCCGTTTGCTGACGAGCAATTATTGACGATGGCCGATGTGGCCGGCGTCAGCGACAACGCCTTGCGCAAGATGCACCTGGACAACGCCTTGCCGCCGCCGGAACTGGCCGATGCCATGCAACTGTTCAACGCCGAGCGCGATGCTGGATCGATCGTCGAACAGGCAGCAGGAACACGGGTGGTCGACAGTCGCTTCATGCATCTGATGCCGCTGCTTCCCGACATGCCGCGCTGGCCGTTCGGGCGCAGGCTGCAGATTTACGACAGCCCTGATCTCTCGGGACGTGCACTCGGTTACGGGACGAAGCGCGGCGGCAAGGTGCCGATCCGGATCAGCCGGGCCGAGGTGCTGAACGGTGAGCTACCGACCCGGGTACTCGCGGCACTGGATGAGGCGGAGACGGTGCGTCTGTTGGGTGGCGAGCCCGCGCGCGTTCGCGCATCAAGGGCCCAGGAGTTCTCCAGGCAGATTGCCGACTACGCCAGCGCGCACCAGCCTGCGTTGTTCGACAGTCTTCTCAAGGCAACCGAGCCAGTCGAGCCCCGGGCGGCAAAGCTGCAACGAGTCGTCCCCGGGCTGACCGGGCGGGCCGCAACAGCTGCGTTGGGCGAGGCCAACGCCGAGGAACTGGCCCGATTGGACGGCACTGCGAAGGTCCCTTCGCATTTGCAGGAGCTCGGTCGCTGGTATGGCCAGCAAGGACGCCTTACCCGGGCGCTGGCCGGGTTGCGCAGTGAGACCATGGCCTCGCCCGACAGCCGTCATCTCGCGTTGCAGACATTGGGTCGGCTGCCGGGCTGGTCGGATGACGTGCGTCTGGAACTCCGCGAAGGCAGTATCAGCGGCCCGCTGCTGGATGCCATCGGCAGCGAAACGGCCTCTGCGCACAAGTATCTGGTCAAGTACGCCGATGCCTTTCAAGCCGCCAACGAGCGTGGCGAGCCGCTCAATGGCATTCCCCACAGGGGGGATAACTTTTTCAGCTCGTTGATGCATGCCTTGCCCGATCCGGCACGGCAGGCGCTGGGGCTGCCGCATGTCGGACAGAGCGTCGAGCTGCAAGGTGCGATCGCTGAACGAGCGCTTGCCGAGCGCAGTCAGTCGGCCTGGCTTCTGCGTGCAGGCGCCGCAGAAAAACCATGGTTCAAGCCGCCGCAGCGTATTGCCTCCCGACTGCTTGGCTATCGCGCGAGTGGCGATGGGCCGGGGCCGGATCCGTCGTTGACCGGTCACGTCCAGAATGTCTACCCGGATCTTACTGATGTTCAGGCACGCGGTTTCATCCTTGAACAATGGCGTCTGGGCAAGAATGACCAGCAGATCTTTCATTTGCTCAATAATCGATTGAGCGAGTGGCGGAGTCTGGAAACAACGCTCGATCAATGGTTGATGTCGCAGAATTTGCGTTTGCGCGCTTCCCGGGACGAGTTCGTCAGTGTGGTGCAAAACATCAAGGACTGTTGGCGCAACGCACCGTTGGCCGGACACGATCCGCAAGCGGCCCGCCTGACGCTGATCAGTGACGCGTCGCTGCCTTCGTTGGCGGCGGACTTTTCCCATGTGCGCGAACTGATGTTGCGCGTTCCGGTCGTGGGCGACACGCTTGCGGCATTTCCCAATGTCGAAAAACTGACATTGACCGCCAGTGTTGCGGAGTTCGACAAAGTGCTCGCGACGTTGAGGACGCTGCGGCACATGACCCGCCTGAAACTCTCCACACCGATTACCGGGCAAGTGGCGACACGGCTTCGGGAACTGAACCGGCTTGAAGAGCTGGAGCTGCACTGTTCCTCTGGAGGCATGAACCCGGTGGTGCCCATGACGCTCGACGTCGGCGGCATGCGCCAATTGCGCAGGCTCGAAATCGGCAGCCCGCAAATGCACCAATGGCCGCGCGGTGTTCTGGACTTGCCACGACTGGAACGCCTGAATTTGCGATCAACCGCGATCAATAGCCTGCCGATGGAAATCTATGAAGGCCATCAGCGGCTGTTGTCCGGCCTGTCGTTGGACTGGTCGAAATTCCCGCGTCGGGTGTTCAAGCCGATCTACGAATTTATCCGCAGCCAGCCCCGGCATTTGATCGATCTGGACGAAATGGTCGCGGATTACTGCCGCGGTGAGCTCAAGCGTTTTGTCGGCATGGAGCCAAGCCTTTTCGATGTCCTGAGTACGGGGTTCAAGGCGCAATGGCCAGACATCGGCAGCCGCTTCGCCGCGATCGAAACCCTGAGCGAGCAGTTCAGCGAACTCAACCGGCTTCAGGAGTGGGTCGGTTCCGAGCCGACGGTCCTCAACGGCGGTGCAGTACGTTCGGCAGTGGCCGAGGCGCTGAAGACCAGCTGGCGCAGCGGGTTGTTCCAGCGTTATGGCGCGCGCACCGAGAGCCTGTTTTACAACCTGTATGTCAGCCTGCCCAATGATGCCTCGGTGCTGGATATTCTCGGCTCGCCGGTGGACAGTCTGCCGGCCCTGTCGCCTGAGGGGTTCGCTCATGTCAGAAGTCTGAATCTGGCCGGGTTGCAGGCCCCGGTCGAACAGTTGCGCGGTTTTATCCGCACGTTTCGCGGGGTCGATAACCTCGACCTGAGCCATTGTGGCTTGACCGAACTGCCGCTGGACTCAAGCGATCTGCCGGCACTCGAAACCCTGAACCTGCATGACAACCCGCTGAACAGCATCGATGTGCGCGGGATGAATCGCCTGATGGCACTGGACCTTAGCGCGACGACCCTGCGCGAATGGCCGGTCGGTGCGGAGTCTCTGCCGGAGCTGACCTGGCTGGATCTCAGCGACAGTCAGTTGACCGCGCTGCCGGAGGCGTTGCTGGCGCGTGATGCGTTGTTGCTTGATACCAGCCTGGTTGGCACACCGCTTACCGAGCAGGCCAAAGTGTCGCTGGGCAGTGCGCGCCAGCGCATCGAAGAGGCCAGAGGTCTGATGCCTGGATCGCTTCAGCGCTTTGCCCTGGAAGAACCGCGCCATCGCACGCCGCCTGCGGAAAGCGGCTCGGTGATCGCCCGGCGGTTGCTGCCGCTGCCTCCGCTCACGGCAATGGGCGAGGGGGCGACCGGGTGGGCTGCTCGCGTCCGGCGTTTGCGTCCGCAGTACGACAGCGCGCAGGCGCAGCAGGCGATAGTACGGATGCAGGGCGCCGGGCTGACCGAGGTGCAGATCGGTGCGCGAATCGACGCATGGGAGCAGACATTCGAGTCGCTGACCCGGCGTCTGAACGATTGGCTGTTCACCCATGAAACCCGCGGCATGGATTGGGTCGTGTCATCGCGCACCCGCCAACTTGCGGCGCAGCGGATCATCGAATGCTGGCGTGAAGGTACGATTGACTGGAATGGCGTGACTGATCGAGAGCTGAACCTCGACGGTCTGCAAGTCGGCAATCTGCCTGAACTGTCAGAGGCGTTTCCTGCGGTGAGCACCCTGAATCTCGCGGGGGTCAAGCTTTCCACCGATGGCTCCAGTGCTTTCCTCAGGGCATTCACGCAGGTGCGAAAGCTCAACCTCAGCGGCAACCACTTGCCGGCAATCCCTGAGCCTGTCGGGCAAATGCGTCAGCTGGAACGACTGGAACTGTCACTCACCGGCCTCGCGGATTCCGCAGCGCTGGATCAAGCGCTCGAGGGGCTGTCGCAGTTGCAGTGGCTGGACCTGAGCCATAACGGCCTGCGCACATTCAGCGTCACTCGTCTCGAGCGACTGGAACGGCTGGACCTGCGTGACAACCTGCTCACGGCATGGCCGGAAGGCGCGCTGCAAGCGCCCCGTCTGCGAGTGATCGACCTGAGCAACAACGAGATCTCGTCGATTCCTGTCGAGTTGTACGACCGCGACCATGCCATGTTGCTCGCCGGCAGCAATCTGTCGGAGAACTACGAGATATCGCAGCAAAGCCTGATGCGCCTGCGTGAGTACGCCGATGCCCATGGGCGTCGCGATGTGTTGGGTATGACGTATGCCGATATCGACCGGATGATCGATGACATGGAAAGTACGACCGAAAGCGACGACGAAGGCGCGGGTACAGAGAGTGATGCAGAACCGGATGAAGTGGTCCCGACACTCGCTGAAAGCATCCTCGAACAACAAGCTGCGCCCTGGATTGAAAACATCCCGCAAGAGGACGCCGCACGATATCGGGCCATGTGGCAGCGGTTGGCTGCCGAGCCTGACAACGGGGCGTTCTTCCATCTGCTTTCACGGATGCCGGACACCGAAGAGTTCCGGGTGTTTCGCGCCGACCTGACCCGGCGCGTGTGGGAAGTTGTCGAGGCGGCGGATGGCAGTCAGGAGCTGCGCGACACGCTGTTTTCGATGGCGACCACCCACACGACCTGTGTTGATGGCCGCACCCTGGCGCTCAGTGAAATCGAGGTCAAGGTCTTCGAGTACAACGCCTTGCGACACTTGCAGCCCGGCCTCGCGGCGAAGGGGCGCGCCTTGCTCGACTTGTCGCGGCAGCTGTTCCGCCTGGGCGAGGTGGAAAAACTGGCCGCACGCAGCATGGGCCGTCACGCCGATCCGGCGGAAGTGCGACTGCAATACCGGATCGGTCTGACTTCAGGCTGGGAGGACGGTCTGCAACTGCCGGGGCAACCCAGCCACATGCGATTTGCCCGGCCGATCAGGGGCGAGGAGCTGGCGACCGCGCGTGACGCCGTCGTGAAGGCGGAAAAAGGCGAGCGGTTCTATGAAGAACTGATCAGCCGCGATTACTGGGTGCAGTACCTGACCGAGAAGTACCCGGATGAACTCGGTGCGCTCAAGCGCAGCGCGGATGAAAAGCTGCAACGACTTGAGGACGAATATGAGGGCGTGACCAGCACGGCATACCAGGAGGCGGTTCAGGCGCTCGAGATCGAGCGTGGTATCGAGCGCAATCAGCAACTGATTGCCCTGTCGCGCCTGGAAACCGGCGAACCGGTGACGGTTGGGCTCGACGATGAGCAGCCTGGCACTTCAGGTTATCTGATGGACACCTCAACCCGCTGAGGCGCTGTCAGCCCCGATCGTCGAAAGCTCGACGACCGGGGCTTTGGCTCAGAACAGAAAGTAACGCTGGGCCATTGGCAGGGTTTCGGCCGGTTCACACCAGAGCAACACCCCGTCAGCCTTGACCTGATAGGTCTGCGGATCGACGTCGATAGTCGGCAGGTAATCGTTGTGGATCAAGTCGGTTTTCTGCACGTCGCGACAACCTTTGACCACGGCGATTTTCTTCTTCAGGCCCAACGCTTCGGGCAGTCCCGATTCCTGTGCTGCCTGGCTGATGAAGGTCAGGCTGGTGGCGTGCAGCGAGCCGCCGTAACTGGCGAACATCGGGCGGTAGTGCACCGGTTGCGGGGTCGGGATCGACGCGTTGGCGTCGCCCATCAAGCTCGCGGCGATGGCACCGCCCTTGAGGATCAGCGTCGGTTTCACGCCGAAGAACGCCGGGCGCCACAACACCAGATCGGCCCATTTGCCGACTTCCACCGAACCCACTTCATGACTGATGCCATGGGTGATCGCCGGGTTGATCGTGTACTTGGCGATGTAGCGTTTGGCGCGGAAGTTATCGTTGCCTTCGCCGTCCTGCGCGAGCGGCCCGCGCTGTTTCTTCATCTTGTCGGCGGTCTGCCAGGTGCGCGTGATGACTTCGCCGACGCGGCCCATGGCCTGGCTGTCGGAGCTGATCATCGAGAACGCGCCGAGGTCGTGGAGGATGTCTTCGGCGGCAATCGTTTCGCGGCGGATGCGGCTTTCGGCGAACGCCACGTCCTCGGCGATGCTCGGGTCGAGGTGGTGGCAGACCATCAGCATGTCGAGGTGTTCGTCGATGGTGTTGCGGGTGAACGGCCGGGTCGGGTTGGTCGAGCTCGGCAGCACGTTGGCGAAACCGCAGGCCTTGATGATGTCCGGCGCGTGGCCGCCACCGGCACCTTCGGTGTGATAGGTGTGGATGGTCCGGCCCTTGAACGCGCCGAGGGTGGTTTCGACGAAACCGGACTCGTTGAGGGTGTCGGTATGGATTGCCACTTGCACGTCGTACTGGTCGGCGACGCTCAGGCAGTTGTCGATGCTCGCCGGGGTGGTGCCCCAGTCTTCGTGCAGCTTGAGGCCGATGGCGCCGGCCTTGACCTGTTCGATCAACGGCTCCGGCAGGCTGGCGTTGCCCTTGCCGGTGAGGCCGATGTTCATCGGGAATGCGTCCGCCGCCTGGAGCATCCGCGCCAGGTGCCACGGCCCTGAAGTGCAGGTGGTGGCGTTGGTGCCGGTGGCTGGTCCCGTGCCGCCGCCGATCATGGTGGTGACACCGCTCATCAGCGCTTCTTCGATCTGCTGCGGGCAGATGAAGTGGATGTGGGTGTCGATGCCGCCGGCCGTGAGGATCATGCCTTCGCCGGCAATCACTTCGCTGCTGGCGCCGATGGCAATGGTCACGCCGGGCTGCACGTCCGGGTTGCCGGCCTTGCCGATCGCGGCGATGCGCCCGTCCTTGAGGCCCACGTCAGCCTTGACGATGCCCCAGTGGTCGATGATCAGCGCGTTGGTGATGACGGTGTCGACCACTTCGGCCGCCAGCAACTGGCTCTGGCCCTGGCCGTCGCGGATCACTTTGCCGCCGCCGAATTTCACTTCTTCGCCGTAGGTGGTGAAGTCCTGTTCGACCTCGATCCACAGCTCGGTGTCGGCCAGGCGCACCTTGTCGCCGACGGTGGGGCCGAACATGTCGGCGTAGGCTTGTCTGGAAATCTTCATCTGGCGTCCTTCAGGAAAATAGCGGTGAGCCATTGACCCTCACCCTAACCCTCTCCCGGAGGGAGAGGGGACTGATCGCGGTGAGGCAGTTATCGGTGGTTGGCTCCCTCTCCCCTGGGAGAGGGCTGGGGTGAGGGGCTGCGGTACACGCGGACTCAGAGGTCACCCATGACCCGCCCGGCAAACCCGAACACCCGCCGGTGCCCGGCATAGTCCACCAGTTCCACCTCGCGGCTCTGCCCAGGCTCGAAGCGCACGGCGGTGCCCGCCGGAATGTTCAGGCGCATGCCACGGCTGGCCGCGCGGTCGAAGGTCAGGGCATCGTTGGTTTCGAAAAAGTGATAGTGCGAGCCGACCTGGATCGGCCGGTCGCCGCTGTTCGCCACTTTCAGGCTGACAGTGCGGCGACCGACGTTGAGTTCGATGTCGCCGGGCTGGATTTTGTATTCGCCGGGAATCATCAGTTCGCTCCTTGCAGGACTTTGTAATAGAGGGCCGTCGGGCGATAGGTGCCGTTCGGGTCGCAAGCGTAATCGGGGATTTCCCCGGCCCGGGTGTAACCCAGGGCCTTGTAGAAATCTTCGGCGGGGGAGCCGGCCTCGGTGTCGAGGTAAAGCATGCCGCGCTTGTACTGACGCGCGGTCTGTTCCAGTGCTTGCATCAACTGCTGGCCGAGGCCGCGTCGCCGGGCGTGTTCGCGCACCAGCAGTTTCTGCACCTCGGCGCGGTTCAGGCCGTTGGCCTTCTGGCACAGGCTCAACTGGACGCTGGCCTGCACCTGTTCGTCCTTGACCACCACCCACAGCAAGACGTTGCCCTTGTTCAGGTTGTCCTGCACGTCGTCGAAATAGGCGCGGGCCTGCGTGGCATCGAGGTCGGCCATGAAGCCGACGCTGGCGCCATAACCCACGGCGTCGAGCAACAGGTCAATCAGGCCCTGACGATAGTGCGCAAAACTTTCAGCATTGACGCGTCGCAGTTGGGCGGGGTTCATCGGTGTCACTCCTTGTGGGCGGGCGGCGGCTCCGCGCCAGGATTGAGGGTCAGTTGCATGAAGGTCAGGTCGAGCCAGCGGCCGAACTTGGTGCCGACTTGCGGCATCTGCCCGGTGGTGATGAAACCGGCGCGCTCGTGCAGGCGGATAGACGCAGCGTTGCCGCTCTCGATAGCGGCGACCATGACGTGCTTGTCGCAGGTTTTCGCGCGTTCGATCAGCGCGGTCATCAGTTGCGGGCCGAGGCCGTTGCCGCGCTGGTCGCTGCGCACGTAGACCGAGTGCTCGACGGTGTGGCGGAAACCGTCGAACGGCCGCCAGTCACCGAACGAAGCGTAGCCAAGGGTGGTGTTGTCGGCGTCGACGATCACCAGGATCGGATAACCCTGAGCCTGACGGGCGCTGAACCACGCCTGACGGTTGCCGAGGTCGACGGCGGATTCATTCCAGATCGCCGTGGTGTTGAGCACGGCGTCGTTGTAGATGTCACGGATCGCCGGCAGGTCGGCGTGCAGTGCATCGCGGATGGTGTAAGTCATGGCGCGGCCTCAGACGATCGGTTGGTGGACGGTGACCAGTTTGGTGCCGTCGGGGAACGTCGCTTCGACCTGGATCTCCGGGATCATTTCCGGGATGCCTTCCATCACCTGATCGCGGGTCAGCAGGGTGGTGCCGTAGTGCATCAGTTCGGCCACGGTCTGGCCGTCACGGGCGCCTTCGAGCAGCGCCGCCGAGATGTAGGCCATGGCTTCCGGGTAGTTGAGCTTCACGCCACGGGCCAGTCGCCGCTCGGCAACGAGGCCGGCGGTGAAGATCAGCAGCTTGTCTTTTTCGCGTGGGGTCAGGTCCATCGTTTTAAATCCATTTGGGCAGATTTGTGTGGTTCTTGTGGTGAGTGGGGTGCCAGTCAGACCCAGCCCTCACCCTAACCCTCTCCCGGAGGGAGAGGGGACTGATCTCGGTCGTTTTCAGTGGCCAGTTCAGTCAGTTGAATTCTCGTGTCTGAAACATTTCCAGCGGTCACCTCGGTCAGGCCCCCTCTCCCTCCGGGAGAGGGCGGGGGGTGAGGGCTGGTTTTCAGGTGTTCCATATTCTTGGCGGTACAGCCTCGCGTCCCATCAATTTCGGCCGCAACAAGCGCCACAATTCAATAAGCCACGCCCGCGCCAGCAACGCTTCACTGGCCAGGCAACGGGCGACCAAAAGTCCTGGAAGTTGCGTCAGATCCCCACTCACGTGGTGGTTTAGTGAGCGGCAGCTCTCCAGCAATTCAGCATCGATCTCGCCAGTCACCAGCAATGTCGCAAACACCGGATTACCATCCAGCCCGATCGGCGAATCGAGCAAGCCGTCATCGCCAACGATGCGCTGGCGCTCATGCCAGAGCAGCCGGCCATCACGGCGAATATCCAGATGCGCCTGGAAATGCCCGAGGTCGAAACGCTCGCCACTGGCCGGACGCCCGAGGGCCACCACGTCCCAGTAAAACAGTCGCGCATCGCCTTCAAGCTCGATCGAGGTCGTGAGTTCAGCCTGGGCGGCGCTGTAGACGATGGTCTCCTGGGGCAGCCATTCCAGTGTCGCGCCATCGGCGACATGCAGGTTCAGCGACTGATAAGCGGGCCCCGCCGCGCGATACCACTTGGCCGCGCCGGGGCTGGTGATCTGCGCCCAGGCGCCTTGTTCGACGCGGGCGCTGATGTCCAGCCGGTCACCCCCGGCAATCCCGCCCGGCGGGTGGACGATGATGTGCTGACAGACCTCGGGCCCTTCGGCGTACAGATGCTTTTGCACCCGCAACGGGCCGAGGTGCCGGCGTCGGGTCGGCCGCGTGCAATCGCCGAAGCGGGCGTAGGCCAGCTCCAGCTCGGCATGCCAGCTCGGGGTAAACAGGGCAGTCGCAACAGGTAAGTTCATGTTTTCTGATTATCGTTAGGACGCTACAGATTAGACCGTAACCTCAAATAGTCACCAGCCCGCGTACACCTTCGGCTTCCATATTTTCGCCACGGCCCTGCTGCACGATCTCGCCCCGGGACATCACCAGGTACTGATCGGCCAGTTCGGCGGCGAAATCGTAGAACTGCTCCACCAGCAGAATCGCCATGTCGCCCCGGGCCGCGAGCTTCTTGATCACCGCGCCGATTTCCTTGATCACCGACGGCTGGATGCCTTCGGTGGGTTCGTCGAGAATCAGCAAACGCGGACGGCTGGCCAGTGCGCGGCCGATGGCGAGCTGCTGTTGCTGACCACCGGACAAGTCGCCGCCGCGCCGCTGTTTCATTTGCAACAGCACCGGGAACAGCTCGTAGATGAACGCCGGCACTTCTTTGGCTTCGCTGCCGGGGAATCGCGACAGACCCATCAGCAGGTTCTCTTCCACGGTCAGCCGGCCGAAAATTTCCCGGCCCTGCGGCACGTAGGCGATCCCGGCGTGCACCCGCTGATGCGGCTTGAACGTGGTGATCGGTTTGCCTTTCCAGTTCACCGCGCCTTCCTTGGCCGGCAACAGGCCCATCAGGCACTTGAGCAACGTGGTCTTGCCCACGCCGTTGCGCCCGAGCAGGCAGGTCACTTCGCCGACCTTCACGTCAAAGCTCAGGCCGCGCAGGATGTGGCTACCGCCGTAGTACTGGTGCAGCTTGTCGACTTGCAGCATGTTCAAACTCTCCCCGGTGATCGTTCCCACGCTCTGCGTGGGAATGAATCCCGTGACGCTCCGCGTCACATAACGGCGGACGCGGAGCGTCCATGGCGGCATTCCCACGCGGACGGTTCGACGCCTCGACGTGGGAACGATCTGAATCGCAGGGCTAACGACCGAGGTAAACCTCGATCACGCGCTCGTTGTCCTGCACCTGTTCCAGCGACCCCTCGGCCAGCACGCTGCCCTGGTGCAACACGGTGACGTGGTCGGCAATCGAGCCGACGAACCCCATGTCGTGTTCCACCACCATCAGCGAGTGCTTGCCCGCCAGCGACTTGAACAGCTCGGCGGTGAACTCGGTTTCGGCGTCGGTCATGCCGGCCACCGGTTCATCGAGCAGCAGCAGTTGCGGGTCCTGCATCAGCAACATGCCGATTTCCAGGAATTGTTTCTGTCCGTGGGACAGCAGCCCCGCCGGGCGATTGACCGAGGTGGTCAGGCGAATGGTGTCGAGCACTTCGCTGATCCGGTCTTTCTGTTCGCCGCTCAACTTCGCCCGCAGGCTGGCCCACACCGACTTGTCGGTCTTCTGCGCCAGCTCCAGGTTCTCGAACACGCTCAGCGCTTCGAACACCGTCGGTTTCTGGAACTTGCGCCCGATGCCCGCCTGGGCGATCTGCACTTCGCTCATCTGCGTCAGGTCGAGGGTTTCGCCGAACCATGCCTTGCCGTGGCTCGGCCGGGTCTTGCCGGTGATCACGTCCATCAGTGTGGTCTTGCCCGCGCCGTTGGGGCCGATGATGCAGCGCAGTTCGCCGACGCCGATGTACAGGTTCAGATTGTTCAGCGCCCGGAAGCCGTCGAAGCTGACGCTGATGTCTTCCAGGGTCAGGATCGTGCCGTGGCGGGTGTCGAGGCCCGGACCGACGCGTTGCCCGAGGCCGATCGAGTCGCGGCTGGTGCCTTCGTCCTTGTTCGGTTCCACCGGGAAAAAGGCCGGTTCCAGCATGAATTCAGCGCTCGCCGTGACTCTCATGATTCACCTCGTTTCTTCAGCAGACCGATCACGCCTTTGGGCAGGTACAACGTCACGACGATGAACAGCGCGCCGAGGAAGAACAGCCAGTATTCGGGGAAGGCCACGGTGAACCAGCTCTTCATGCCGTTGACCACGCCGGCGCCGAGCAGCGGGCCGATCAGGGTGCCGCGCCCGCCAAGGGCCACCCACACGGCGGCTTCGATCGAGTTGGTCGGCGACATTTCGCTCGGGTTGATGATCCCCACTTGCGGCACGTATAACGCACCGGCCAGACCACACAACACTGCGCTCAAGACCCAGACGAACAGCTTGAAACCGCGCGGATCGTAGCCGCAGAACATCAAGCGGTTCTCTGCATCGCGCAACGCGGTCAGCACCCGGCCGAACTTGCTGCGGGCCAGGCGCCAGCCGATGAACAGGCTCGCCACCAGCAGCAACACCGTCGCCAGAAACAGCACCGCGCGCGTGCCGGGTTCGGTGATGCCGAAACCGAGGATCGTGCGGAAATTGGTGAAGCCGTTGTTGCCGCCGAAGCCGGTCTCGTTGCGGAAAAACAGCAGCATCCCGGCGAAGGTCAGGGCCTGGGTCATGATCGAGAAATACACGCCCTTGATCCGCGAACGGAAGGCGAAGAAACCGAACACCAGTGCCAGCAACCCCGGCGCCAACACCACCAGGCACATCGCCCAGAGGAAGCTGCCGGTGCCGCTCCAGTACCACGGCAACTCGGTCCACGACAGGAAGGTCATGAACGCCGGCAGACCATCACCGGCGGCCTGACGCATCAGGTACATGCCCATTGCATAACCGCCGAGGGCGAAGAACAGACCGTGACCCAGCGACAAGAGACCTGCGTAACCCCAGACCAGATCCAGCGCCAGGGCGACGATGGCGTAGCAGAGAATCTTGCCGACCAGCGTCAGGGTGTAGGCCGAAACATGCAGCGCACTGTCCGCCGGCAACAGCGACAGCAGCGGCAGGGCGATCAGCAAGGCGAGCACCACCGCGCCGATGGCGAGGGTGACTTTCGGGCCGGCCTTTTGTGTGGCCGTGACTAGTAGAGGCTGGTTCATCAGTCGATCACCCGTCCTTTCAGTGCGAAGAGGCCTTGCGGACGTTTCTGGATGAACAGAATGATCAGCGCGAGGATCAGGATCTTGCCGAGCACCGCACCGATCTGCGGTTCGAGAATCTTGTTGGCGATGCCCAGGCCGAATGCGGCGAACACGCTGCCGGCCAGTTGGCCGACGCCGCCGAGCACCACCACCAGGAACGAGTCGATGATGTAGCTCTGGCCGAGGTCAGGGCCGACGTTGCCAATCTGGCTCAGGGCCACGCCACCGAGCCCGGCGATGCCCGAACCGAGGCCGAAGGCGAGCATGTCGACGCGCCCGGTCGGCACGCCGCAGCAGGCGGCCATGTTGCGATTCTGGGTGACGGCGCGCACGTTCAGGCCGAGGCGGGTCTTGTTCAGCAGCAGCCAGGTCAGCACCACCACGAACAACGCAAAGGCGATGATCACGATGCGGTTGTACGGCAGCACCAGATTCGGCAGCACCTGAATCCCGCCGGACAGCCACGCCGGGTTCGCCACTTCAACGTTCTGCGCACCGAACACCAGTCGCACCAGCTGAATCAGCATCAGGCTGATGCCCCAGGTGGCGAGCAGGGTTTCCAGTGGGCGGCCGTAGAGGTGACGGATCACCGTGCGCTCCAGGGCCATGCCGATGGCGGCCGTGACGAAGAACGCCACCGGCAGCGCGATCAGCGGATAGAACTCGATGGCATTCGGCGCGTAGCGCTGGAACATCAGCTGCACGACGTAGGTCGAGTAGGCGCCGAGCATCAGCATTTCGCCGTGGGCCATGTTGATCACGCCGAGCAGGCCGAAGGTGATCGCCAGGCCAAGTGCCGCGAGCAACAGAATCGAACCGAGGGACATGCCACTGAAGGCCTGGCCGAGCAGTTCGCCGACCAGCAGTTTGCGCTTGACCTGGGCGAGGCTGGTTTCGGCGGCGGTGCGCACGTTGGCATCGGTTTCGACGCCGGGTTCGAGCAGGCCTTCGAGGCGGGTGCGGGCCAGTGGATCGCCGGTTTCACCGAGCAGACGCACGGCCGCGAGGCGCACCGCCGGGTCGGTGTCGACCAGTTGCAGGTTGGCCAGTGCCAGGCTCAGGGCGGCGTGGACGCTTTCGTCTTGTTCGCCAGCCAGTTGCTGGTCGAGGAATTTCAGCTGCGCCGGTTTGGCGCTTTTCTGCAATTGCTGCGCGGCGGTCAGACGGGTTTTGGCGTCGGCGGCGAGCAATTGGTGGCTGGCCAGAGCGGTGTCGATCAGACCCCGCAGGCGGTTGTTCAGGCGCAGGGTTTTGGGTTGGCCGTCGACGGTCAGTTCGCCTTGTTGCAGGGCGTTGATCAGTTCGATACGCGCCGGATCGGGCTGCGCGGCCCAGGCTTCCAGCAGTTTGGCCTGTTGCATCGGGTTGGCGGCGACGAAGTCTTCGGCGTCGCTGGCGTGGGTCATCATGGGCAACAGGAGCAAGATGGCCAGGATAATGCGGTAAAAGGCAGTGGGCATGGGTGGTGCTTCCTGTGTTGCGGTGGCCGATGGAGCGGTGTCCGACTGCGAAATCCAGCCCTCACCCTAGCCCTCTCCCGGAGGGAGAGGGGACTGACCGAGTTGTCTGTTCATCAAGCATCGACCTGAAAAAACAGAGTCGAACTCAGGCTTTGAAAACGATGGAGATCTGCTCCCTTTCCCCCTCTCCCTGAGGGAGAGGGCTGGGGTGAGGGGGAAGGTCTCAAGTCCGCCTCAAGGTCTGAATCCGCCTCAGTTGCTCTTCACCGCATACTCCGGCTTCTTGTCATTACCCGGAATGAACGGGCTCCAAGGCTGCGCACGAATCGGCCCCTCGGTCTGCCACACCACGTTGAACTGACCATCGCTCTGGATTTCGCCGATCATCACCGGTTTGTGCAGGTGGTGATTGGTCTTGTCCATGGTCAGGGTGTAGCCGGACGGCGCGGCAAAGGTCTGGCCGCCGAGGGCTTCGCGGACCTTGTCGACGTCGGTCGATTTGGCTTTCTCCGCCGCCTGCGCCCACATGTGGATGCCGACGTAAGTGGCTTCCATCGGGTCGTTGGTCACCGCTTTGTCGGCGCCCGGCAGGTTGTGTTTCTTCGCGTAGGCTTTCCAGTCGGCGACGAATTTCTTGTTAGCCGGGTTATCCACCGACTCGAAGTAGTTCCACGCCGCGAGGTTGCCCACCAGCGGCTTGGTGTCGATGCCGCGCAGTTCTTCTTCACCCACCGAGAACGCCACCACCGGTACGTCGGTGGCCTTCAGGCCCTGGTTGGCCAGCTCTTTGTAGAACGGCACGTTGGAGTCGCCGTTGACGGTGGAGATCACAGCGGTCTTGCCGCCGGCCGAGAATTTTTTGATGTTGGCGACGATGGTTTGATAGTCGCTATGACCGAACGGGGTGTAGACCTCTTCGATGTCTTTGTCCGCTACGCCTTTGGAATGCAGGAACGAACGCAGGATCTTGTTGGTGGTGCGCGGGTATACATAGTCGGTGCCGAGCAGGAAGTAGCGCTTGGCGCTGCCGCCTTCTTCGCTCATCAGGTATTCAACCGCCGGGATCGCTTGCTGGTTTGGCGCGGCGCCGGTGTAGAACACGTTCGGCGACATCTCTTCACCTTCGTATTGCACCGGGTAGAACAGCAGGCCGTTGAGTTCTTCGAACACCGGCAGCACCGATTTGCGCGACACCGAGGTCCAGCAGCCGAACACCACCGCGACCTTGTCCTGGGTCAGCAACTGCCGGCCCTTTTCCGCGAACAGCGGCCAGTTCGACGCCGGGTCGACCACCACCGGCTCAAGCATCTTGCCGTTCACCCCGCCCTTGGCGTTGATCTCGTCGATGGTCATCAACGCCATGTCCTTGAGCGACGTTTCGGAGATCGCCATGGTGCCGGACAACGAATGCAGAATCCCGACCTTGATGGTCTCGGCGGCCTGTACGGTCCAGGTCATGCCCATCGCGGCAATGGATGCCGTGAGTGTGAAAGCCTTGATCAAACTGCGACGCTTCATTGTGCGATCTCCATGAACGTTAAAGTTTTTTATGGTTGGCAGATGCGAACGACTGAAGGCTGTTTTGCAAGGGCTGTGCCCGGTCGGGTTTGGGCAGGGAAATGTCGGTTTAGAGCGGTTGTGCACGGAGTTGGCGCACCATGAGGGGACGTGTTGCATGCAAAGGTGCAGCGGGGTGCGCCAGATTGGGGCGCACCCGGAGGATTCAGCGGCGGCGCATCAAGCCGATGAAGAACAGCCCGCCGAGGGCGGCGGTGGCGACGCCGATGGGCAGGTCTTCGGGGGCGATCAGCGTCCGCGCCGCGACGTCGACCCACACCAGAAACACACTGCCGAGCAACACGCACACTGGCAGCAGACGTCGGTGCTCGGCACCGATCAGGCGCCGGGCAATGTGCGGCACCATCAGCCCGACAAAGCCGATGGAGCCGCTGATCGACACCAGCACCCCGGTCATCAATGAAGCAATCACGAACACCCGCAGACGCACCGCCCGGGCGTTCAGGCCGAGGGTGACGGCGGTCTGTTCGCCGGCCATCAAGGCGTTCAGCGGACGGGCCATGCCGATCAGCAGAATCAGTCCGAGCAACACACTGAGCGCCGGCACCGCCAACAACTCCCAGCGCGCCAGACCCAGGCCGCCGAGCATCCAGAACATCACCGCCGAACTGGCCCGGTGATCGCCCATGAACAACAGCAGATTGGCGATCGCCATCATTACGAACGACACCGCCACGCCACACAGCAGCAGGCGATCACTGTCCAGTCGTCCGTGACGGTTGGCGATGCCCAGTACCAGAAACATGCTCAACAATGCGCCGATGAATGCGGCAATCGGCAAGGTCAGCAGGCCGACGATTTCACCGACGTGCAGCACCACGATCACTGCGCCGAGGGTGGCGCCGGAGGTGACGCCAAGCAGGTGCGGATCGGCCAGCGGATTGCGCGTAACCGCTTGCAACACCGCGCCGATCAGCGCCAGCCCGGCACCGACCAATGCACCGAGCAGCATGCGCGGTACGCGGATCAGCCAGACGATGTGTTCCTGACCGGCGCTCCAGTCCGGCACACCGAGGCCGAACAGTTTGTGCAGCAGAATCCGCCACACCACGTCCACCGGCACCCGTGCCGGACCGAAGCCCAGCGACACCACGCACGACACCAGCAGCACCGCACCGAGGGCTATCAGCAACCAGCCGTAACGACGATTGATCATTCGCCGTGGAAACCTTTGGCCAGGGTTTCCACCGCCAGCACGTTGTCGATCCCCGGCGTGGCCTGCACGTAAGGGATGACGATGAAGCGCTGGTTCTTGATCGCGTCCACCGATTGCAGCGCCTTGTTCTTCAGCAGGAATTCAATCTTCTGCTCGGCTGTGATTTCGCTGTAGTCGACGATCACGATCACCTGCGGATTGCGCTCGACCACGGTTTCCCAGTTGACCCGGGTCCAGCTCGCTTCGACGTCATTGAGAACGTTGCGCCCACCGGCCGCGTCGATCAGCGCTTGCGGCATGCCGAGGCGGCCGGAGGTCATGGCGCGGTCTTCGCCGCTGTCGTACAGGAACACCCGTGGTTTTTCAGCGGGCAGGTCTTTGCGGATTTCGGCGACCTGACTTTGCATGTCAGCGATCAGCGCGTTGGCGCGATCCTGCACGTCGAAAATCTTTCCGAGATTGCGCAGGTCGTTGTAGGTGTCGTCCAACGTCGCGGCCGGGCGATTCATCACGAAGGCGCAGGACTCGGTCAGTTCATAGACGTTGATGCCCAGCGGTTGCAGGGTCTGCGGCGTGAGATCGCCGCCGACACGCATGCCGTAATCCCAGCCGGCGAAGAAGAAATCGACGTTGGCGTTGAGCAGGGTTTCCACCGACGGGTACTTGGCTGCCAGCTCCGGCAGACCGTCGAGAAGACTCTGCATTTCAGGCGTTACCGACTTCCAGCCACTGACGCCGCTGTAGCCGGCCATCTTCGACTTGAGGCCGAGGGCGAGCATCATCTGGGTCATGTTGATGTCGTGACTGACCGCGTGCTTCGGCGCTTCCTTGAAGGTGACTTCACGGTTGCAGCTCTGGATCGTCAGCGGGTACTTCGTGGCCTCGGCGAAGGCGTGGGTGGTGCCCAGCAACAGAGCGAGGCAAAGCAGGGAGCGCACAGTCATGGTCGGGTTATCCAGGTGATTCGCGGGTAGCCGTGAAGGGGGTGAGGATCGATCAATGCTTCGACGCCGAACACGTCGCGCAGCAGTTCGACGGTCAGGACTTGTTGCGGGGTGCCGCTGGCGACGATGCGACCGTGGTTGATCACATACAGCCGGTCGCAGAACGCGGCAGCCAGGTTCAGGTCGTGGATGCTCGCCAGCGTGCCGATCTGCAAACGCTTGACCAGTTGCAGCAGTTCCAGCTGATAGCGCGGGTCGAGGTGGTTGGTCGGCTCGTCGAGGATCAGCAGTTGCGGTTGCTGGGTCAGGGCCCGGGCGAGGATCACGCGTTGTTTTTCACCACCGGACAACGTGGCGAACGCGTGGTCTTCGAAGCCGTCGAGGCCCACGGATTTGAGGGCCTGGGTGGCGAGGTGGCGGTCTTCCAGCGTGTCGCCGTCGAACAGGCCTTTGTGCGGCGTGCGGCCCATGGCGACCACTTCTTCGACGGTCAGGCCGAAGGCGTCGGGGAATTCCTGCAGCACCACGGCGATGCGTTGCGCGCACCAGCGCGAGGATTGCTTCCACACGTTGTGGTGATCGAGTCTGACCTCACCGGTTTCCGGCTGACTGAAGCGGTAGGCGCAACGCAACAGGCTGGTCTTGCCGCTGCCATTGGGCCCGATCAGCCCGACGAACTCACCGGCGGCCACTTGCAGCGAGGCGTCACGCAGCTGGAACTGGTGATGACAGTGGCCGTGGCCCAAGGGGGACCAAGCGAGATTAGTGAGGGACAGTGAGGTCATGTGAGGTTCAGTGTGATTTCTAAGGTTATGTCTGTCTGGTAGATCCATCCCCCTCACCCCAGCCCTCTCCCCCAAGGGGGCGAGGGGGAAAGGGAGCCGATCTTCGTGCTCTTCAAAACCTGAGTTCGACTCGGTATTTCAGGTCGGTGTAACTTGCCCAAACACCTCGGTCAGTCCCCTCTCCCTCCGGGAGAGGGTTAGGGTGAGGGCGGGGCCAGTGAGTCAAAAGGTGTAGTCAGCCGTGACAAAGAACGAACGAGGTTCACCCAGAATCCACTGCTGGCCCTCATTGTATTGGCTTTGCGCGTACGTTCGGTCAAACAGATTGTTCACCTGCAATCCCAGCGTGGTGTTGCGCAGGGCTTTCCACGACAGCGTCGCATCGATTACGGTGTAGCTCGGCAGCTCGTTACGGTTGGCCATGTCGGCGTAGCGCGCATCGACGTAACGCACACCGGCACCGGCTTTCAGGTCATCGGTCAGCGCCTTGCTCAGCCAAAGATTGGCGGTGCGCCGTGGTACGTCCACCGGGCGATTGCCGTTGCGCGACACGGGGACGCCACCGACCACTTCTTCGAAATCGTCGTACTTGGCTTTGACGATGGCGGCGTTGGCCTGCAGCTGCCAGGCGTTCGGCAATTGCAGATCGAGGCTGGCTTCCAGGCCGTTCGACGATTGCTGGCCGACCTGCTGCTTGAGCGTCGGGTTGCCCGGATCGTCGGTCAGCAGCTTCTTCTTCACGATGCGATACGCCGCCAGGGTGAACTCGCCGCGCTGATCCCAGAACAGCTGCTTCAAGCCGATCTCGGTTTGCCGCGCGGTGGATAGATCATATTGCTGCTGACTCGGGCTCAGGGAAATCAGACCGCCGATGCCATCGGTGCTGGTGGCGACCTGGCCATAGAACGAAGTGTCCTGCGTCAGTGCGAACACCAGGCCGGCCTTCCAGTTGTTGCCGGTCAGGGTCTTGTCACTCTGGCTGCCGTCGACCAGGTTGTTGCGATCCACATGCACGTAGTCGCGGCGCACACCGGTTACCAACGACCAGCGTTCGCTCAGTTGCGTGCGGTTTTCGGCGAACACCGACATCTGTCTGGTGGTGCTGTCGAACTGATCGCGATACGGGTCGGCGCTCTCGAAGTAACCGGTTTGCGGGTGGTACAGATCCAGCGGTTGGCCGTTCGGCAATACGTCATTGAATGGCGAGTTGCTGTCGAGCTGGAAGCGTATGCGGTTGTAGTCGACGCCGGTCACGGTCTGGCTGTCGAGGCCGAACAGCGAATGCTTGAAGGTGAAGGTCTGGCGGTCGCCGACCTGTTCCTGTTTGTGGCCGATGCCGAAGTAACCGCTGCGGCTGAGTTGTTGGCTGCCAGCGTCGAAGTTGTAGTTCTCGGCGTTCTGCCAGCGGCGTTGGGCCTTGAGGTAGTACAGCTCGTTGCTGGCGCTGACTGCATCGTTGATCTGCCAGTCCGTGGTCAGGCGCGTCCATTGATCGTTGTAGTGCTGCTTGTCGTCGTGCACGTTGTAGTTTTTGTTGCGCAGGCTGTCTTTCAACTGGCCGTTGATCAGCGGCGTGCCGAAGTAGTTCTGTGGGCGTTGATCGCCGTAATCGTGGGCGAAGGTGAAGGTCAGGTCGTCAGTGGCCTGCCAGCGCAGGGCGGCGCTGATGAAGTCGCTGAATGAATCACCGCGATCGACCCAGCCATTGCTGCGCAGGCGGTTGAGGTTGAGGCGATAGCTCAGGGTGTCGGTCAGCGAACCGCCGCTGTCGAACGCCTGTTGCTGGCGGTCGAACGAGCCGTAGCCGACGCGCACGTGGTTTTCGATTTCGCCTTCGAACGGTTTCTTCGGGATCACGTTGACCACCGCACCGGTCGCGCCTTCGCCGTACAGCACCGAGGCCGGGCCGCGCAGGACATCGACGCGCTCCACCGACCAGGTGTCGACCGGGAACGTCACGGTGCCCATGCCGGTGTACATGCGGTTACCGTCATACAACTGCATCACCGAACTCTGCCCAGTAAAACCCCGAGCCTGCAACGAGGTGCCGCCATCGCCCGGCGTGCCGGTGCGGCTGATGCCGGTGCTGCGCGACACCGCGTCCTGCACGCTGCGATCGCCACGGGCGCGGACTTGCTCGCCGCTGAGGCTTTCGACGCTGGCCGGGGTTTCCATCGCGCTGAGGTTGAGACGCGAGCCGGCACTGGTCGGCGTGGTCAGGCTGACGGTCTGGTCGTCATTGGCCGGGGCGGTGATGGTGCCGGTGGGCAGCGTCAGCGGGGCATTGTCGGCGTGGGCGCTGTTGTTCAAGGCGAACAGACAGAGGCTGGACAAGAGGTACTTGTTCATCGGGGCGGTGAATCACTTCTTCAAAAGAAAAGCCCGCAGGCTCATGACGGTGCATGGCTGCGGGCAGAACAGCAAATTTGCGTTATACAGTAACACTAAAAATTGCCGGAGTTTAAGCCCCGGCAGTTTAAAGATCTGTCTAAATCGCGCATCTCGCCTGTTTCATGATGAAGTTGAGGCAGATTCAGCTTGTCGGCCCAGACGCGACACCAGCAGCCGATCCAGCAACCACACCACCACCAGCGAAGCCCCCACCAGCGGAAACACCACCGCCAGCACCAGCATGATCGCCACCCCGGTTTTCCACTTCGGCAGGTCGTGGCGCAGCGGCGGCACGCCGAACTTGCCCTGTGGCCGGCGCTTCCACCAGATCACCACGCCGCTGACAGCGCTGAGCAGGATCATCAGGCAGATCAGCAACACGATGATCTGGTTGAAGGTGCCGAACATCTTGCCTTCGTGGAGCATCACGCCGATCTCGGTAGCCCGGGCAACAGCGCCGTACTGCTCGAAGCGCACGTCGGCCAAAACTTTGCCGGTGTACTGATCGACGTGCAGGGTCGCATCGTTACGCGGGTCGTCGGCGAATACCGCGATGGTGAACACGCCGGTGGCAGTGGTCGGCAGGGTGATGCTGTAGCCCGGCTCGACCTTGCGCTCGATGGCGATGTTTTGCACATCCTGCAGGCGGATGGTCGGTGCAGCGGGGCCGTGTTGCATGCCGCCGTGGGCCATGTGTTCGGCGTGGTCGCCGGACATCGGCATCGGCGTGTTTTCCATCGCCCACGGTACGGTCTGGCGCGCAGCGTTGTTGAGGCTGCCGGCCTCGACGTCGGAGGTCGGCACGTTGTCCCACATCGCCGCCGGGAACACGTTCCACACCTGCGCGTACTGCTTGCCCCAGAAGCCGGTCCAGGTCATGCCGCTGAGCAGCATCACCAGCAGCAAGGCCGCGCCCCAGAATCCGGTCACGGCATGCAGGTCACGCCACAGCACGCGGCCGCGACTGCTCAGGCGTGGCCACAAAATTCCCGCTGCCTGACCTCGCGGCCACCACAGGAAAACCCCGGACACCACCAGCACCACGCCCCAGCCGGCGGCCATTTCGATCAGTCGGTCACCGACGGTGCCGATCATCAGTTCGCCGTGAATCGCCCGGGCGATGGCTTGCAGGTTCTGCTTGGCATCCTGCTCGCCGAGGATGTCGCCGTGGTACGGATCGACGAATACGTTCAGTTCATGGCCGGCATTGGCCACGACAAACTGCGCGCTGCGCTCGGCATTCGCCGGTGGCAGGTACTGGGTGACCTGGCCCTGTGGATAAGCGCTTTTGACCTTTTGCAGCAAGTCATCGGCCGGCACGGTGTGATGCCCGGCGGGGACGTTCAGCAGGCTGCTGTACATCAGCGAATCGAGCTGCGGCTTGAACAGGTAAATGATGCCGGTCAGGGCCAGCATCACCATGAATGGCGCGACGAACAATCCGGCATAGAAATGCCAACGCCAGGCCAGGTTGTAGAAATTCGGTTTGGGCTGTTTCATCACGTGTGCTCCGCTTGGCTTGGATCTTCTCGTTGTCTGTTGCCGCCCGCTCCCTCAAGGGAGCGAGCGCCCTTGAGGGTTAGAAACTCATGTCCACCTTGGTCCAGAGCGTGCGCCCCGGTTCATTGATCGCTTGCGGGTCGTTGGCCGGGTAGCCGAACCCGGCGTTGCCCGCCAGGTTCAGGTGTTCGGCGTAAGCCTTGCCGAACAGGTTGTCGACGCCGGTACTGACCTTCCAGTGTTTGTTGATCCGGTAGGCGCCGTTGAGCGAGAACACGCCGAAGCCCGAACTCTTGTCGTAATCCTTGCCGACCACGTTGCCCTTGTTCTGGTCGATACGGTTTTGCGCGGCAACCACCCTCCACAGTGCGCCGGCGCTCCAGTTGTCTTCGGTATAGGTCAGACCGAAGCGCGCATCCAGCGGCGGCATCTGCGGCAGAGCCTTGCCGTCGCTGCTGTTCTTGCCCCAGGCGTAGGCCAGGGTCGCATCGGCTTTCCAGTTGTCGGTGAGTTTGTAGGCGGCACCGAGTTCGCCGCCCATGATCCGCGCGTCGATGTTCTCGGCGCGGGACGTGCTCATGCCCATCATCCCGGGGGTGTAATCGAAGAGGATGTAATCGCGCACCTGGCCGATGTAACCGGAGGCCCAGGCTTCGAGCTCGGCGCTCTTGTAGTTCACGCCGAAGTCGAGCTGAGTGGTCTTTTCCGGCTTGATCGAATCGAACGCATTGACCGAACCGGCCGGGCCGGATTTGGGCGAAAACAGCTCCCAGTAATCCGGGAAACGCTGGGCGTGGCCGAGGCCGGCGTAGAGCGTGGTCGGGCTGTCGGCCAGGTCATGCTCGTAACGGACGAAGCCGCTCGGCAGGGTGTCGGCGCGGGTATCGCCAGCGGTCGGATTCGGCCGGGACATCATTCCCGAGCCGGTGGTCTGCCGGAAATCCCTGGCCGAGGCACGGTCGACCCGGGCGCCGGTGATCAGCCGGTCGCGGTCGGCGGCGTACCAGGTCATTTCGCTGAACACCCCGTAGTTATGGAAGTCGGCGTCCTTGGTGTACGGCTGATCCTTGTAGGTATCGATGCCCATGCCGCTGCGCTGCCGGTGTTCGTTGGTCTGCGCGTCGAGGCCGGTGATCAGCTGGATATCGGCCCAGCGCCAGGTGGCCTTGATCTGTGCGCCGAGGGTGCGGCGGTCGACGTTGGACGCCATGGGCCCGGCCATCATCCCCGTGCCGGACGGCGTGCGCAGGGTGTAGTTGTCCATCACGTGGTCGGCGTAGTTGTAGTAGACCTGGGCTTCGAGCTTCTCCAGCACATCGGTGATGTTGGATTTCTCGACGCGCAGACCGAGGCTTTCGCGCAGGAATTGCGAGCCGTCCATGCCGCGTCCTGCGTAGCGTGCTTCGCCGTCGCCCTTGCCGGCGGTGAGTTCGATCAGGGTGTCGGCATCCGGGGTCCAGCCCAGCGCCACGTCGCCGTTCCACTTGTCATAGCGCGAGGCAGCGATGTCGTTGTTGCCGTCGCGGTAGTCGTCGGAATGCGCGGTGTTGCCGATCACCCGCACGTAGCCCAGCGAGCCGCCGGCTGCCGCATCGACGACTTTGTCGAGGCGCCCGTGGGAGCCGGCCAGCACGCTGGCGTTCACGCGGGTGCCGAGCTCGCCGAAGCTTTCCGGCTCGCGGTCGAACAGGATCGTGCCGGCCGACGCGCCGGGCCCGTAGAGCACGGTTTGCGGGCCTTTGATCACGGTGAGTTTGTCGTAGGTCTCGGGTGAGATGTACGAGGTCGGCGCGTCCATCCGGCCGGGGCAGGCGCCGAGCATCATGCTGCCGTTGGTGAGGATGTTCAGGCGCGAACCGAACATCCCGCGCAGCACCGGATCACCGTTGGTGCCGCCGTTGCGCACCAGGGCGAAGCCGGGAATGGTCTTCAGGTAGTCGCCGCCGTCGCTGGCCGGCACCGGTTGGCGCGGGTCTTTCGGGTTGGTGACGATGGTCAGCGGCGAGCTCGGGGCGATGGCGGTGATCACCGTCGGGCTCAGCTCATCAGTGTGGCCGGCGTGTTCGTCGGCGTGGACCAGCGGGGACAGCAGGACGCCGCAAAGGACGGCGGTAGCGTGCCTGAAACGAACGCGGGATTCGTTCAGGGCAAAGGACGCCGGGGCAGAACCCGGGCGTGGGACAGCAGAAAACCTGGACATGACAATTTCCATCAAACAGTCGTAAACGACACGGCCGGCAGCCTGAAGCTGTCTTCTCAACCGTGTGCAATCAGAGGTGGGTGTTTACGCTGCGACGGGCGGGGCGCGGGTGCGGGCGCCGGGGAAGAAGGTCTGCCGGGCATGGCCCAGACGCGGGGAGGGCGGGGTGAAGGTGTTGACGAGTGGAATGCTGAAAGTGGCGAAGCTGCCGCCACCGGTCAGCGCTGGGCAGTTGAACAGCAGGCTGCAATAGCCGCACTTTTCCCACAGCACATGGTGCGAGGATTGCGGTGGGCAGTGTTCGGTGGAGGGCTGTGCACTGTGCCCGGAATGATCCATGCCCGGCATGTCCATCGACATGTCCATGCTCATCGGCATGGAGGTCGAGGCGTGCTGATCCATCGGCATCGACTGGGAAATCAGCGGGCCGATGAAGATCATCAACATGGCGAACAGGGCGATCCAGCTGCCGCGGGTCAGGTGTTCAGTCTGACGGCGTTGCAGGGAGGGCCTGGCGCTCAGGGGGCGCATGGGCGGAGTCTGCCGGAACGGTTACTGGGCGTGCGCGTGGGCTTGCGTGGCTTCCGGCGGCTTCTTCTGCACGGCGACTTCGACGGTCACGTCACCGGCCTTTTCGAAGTGCAGGGTCAGCGGGAAGCGCTTGCCGTCGGTCAGCAGACTGCGGTCGGTCGGATTCATCAGCATCACGTGATAGGCCATCGGCGCGAAGGTCACGTTTCCACCGGCCGGGATGGCCACGTTCGACACCTGTTGCATCTTCATCAGATCACCCTGCATCACGTGCTCGTGCAGTTCCGCTGTCGGGGCGATCGGCGAGTCGACGCTGAGCAGGCGGTCAGCCGTCTTGCCACCGTTGTGAATGATGAAATACGCGGCAACCGTCGGCGCGTTCGGCGGCAGTTCCTGTGACCACGGGTGGGCGATTTCCAGCTCGCCGGCCTTGTATTCGTGGGCATGGGCGAAGCACGCAGGCAGCAACAGCGCAGCGATGACGATGAATTTGTTCAACATGGCAGTTCTCCAGAACGATTTGAAACGCAGGTCAAATGCGGGAACAAATCAAACCAGAGGGGAAGCGCGGGGATTGAGGCTCGGCCATTGCTGACGCGGTGTCGGAGTTTGCAGCACGGCGGGCGCCACGCTGCGATTGCTTTCGTATTGAGCGAAATACAGCTGCGGCGAATGCCCCGGCAACGCCACCACCGGCGCCGATCCGGAACAGCACCAGCAATGCTGCATGGTCGAATGACTGTCACCACTCTGCGGCGCTTTCTGATCGAGGCTGCCGATGTCGATCGCCACCATCTTCGTCCCGCTGCCGGTGCAGAAACTGCTCCACAGCAACTGCTCGGCCGGCGTCTGCGCCGCCTGCGCCATCGCTCCCGTCAACGGCATGGCGAGCATGTTGAACAGCACTGCAAAGCAGGCGATCCAGGCAAATGCGAGCCGGTGTCGGTTCATGGGACAGATCCGTAGGGTGGGCGATCAGGCGCGGCTATTTAGCCTGATCAGGGCCGATAAGTAAAAAAGCGTCGTGCGGTTTGGTGTCGCAGCGATCTTTCAAGAGAGTGTAGCGGCTCGAATTTGCATTGCATGGGACTTGCATCAACAACTGAAGCTATCGCGAGAGGAAAAGCTCCGTCCTGATCAAGGTTTTTCAAGAGCCGAGCTGACGTCATCAACCGTCGCAAACTCCCGATCAACCCCCGCCAACACCGGCCGCTTCAACACCAGCACCGGCACCCCAAGCTCCCGCGCCACTTCCAGTTTCGGCTCGGTTGCGGTGCTGCCGCTGTTCTTGCTGATCAGCACGTCGATCTGCCGGCGTTCGAACAGTGCCCGCTCATCTTCCAGCAGAAACGGCCCACGGGCGCCGATGACTTCGCAGCGTTCGTTGCCGGGGTAGACGTCGAGGGCGCGCAGGGTCCAGAACTGGTGCGCGGGGATTTCGTCGAGGTGTTGCAGCGGTTCGCGGCCAAGGGTGAACAGTGGGCGGCGGAAGGGTTCGAGGGCGGTGATCAGTTCGGCCCAGTCGGCTACTTCGCGCCAGTCATCGCCGGGTTGCGGTTGCCACGCGGGGCGGCGCAGGGCCCAGCAGGGGGTGCCGGTGAGTTGCGCAGCGGTGGCGGCGTTCTGGCTGATCTGTGCGGCGTAGGGGTGGGTCGCGTCGAGCAAAAGTGTGATGCCTTCGTCGCGAATGAACTGCGCCAGACCTTCGGCGCCACCGTAGCCGCCGACGCGCACCTGACACGTCAGATCGGTCGGCACCCGGCCGACCCCGGCCAGGCTGTAAATGTGTTCCGGCCCCAACGTGCGCGCGATGGCCAGCGCTTCAGTCACGCCGCCGAGCAACAAGATTCGCTTCATACAAAGGCTCCCGCATGGCCAACGATGCCGCCCTGACGATCAATCGCAAACACCTCGACCTGAACCTGCGCCGGCACCACGCTACGGGCGAACTCCAAAGCATG
Source organism: Pseudomonas sp. GW458-11-26-14-LB4 (assembly GCF_059423925.1). Lineage (NCBI taxonomy): Bacteria > Pseudomonadati > Pseudomonadota > Gammaproteobacteria > Pseudomonadales > Pseudomonadaceae > Pseudomonas > Pseudomonas sp. GW458-11-26-14-LB4. Next base: position 37,737 of record NZ_JBWKYU010000006.1, on the reverse strand, counting down.
GCGGCAGACTTCATCGCCCAGCGCAACGCCCGCCGCACTGGCCATCGCCAATGCCTGCTGACTGGTGTTCGCCCCGCGAATGGCTTGCTGCAAATCGTCGTCGGCACCAATCGCCGCCGCCCATTCGGCCAGTTGCGGCAAGTCGATGCTCGAATGGCGCGAGTGCAGATCCATGTGCCCGGCCGCCAGTTTGCTGATCTTGCCGAAGCCGCCGCACAGGCTGAGTTTATCCACAGGCACTTTGCGCAGGTGCTTGAGCACGGCGCCGACGAAGTCGCCCATTTCGATCAGGGCGATTTCCGGCAGGTTGTAGACCCGGCGCATGGTGTCCTCGCTGGCGTTGCCGGTACAGGCGGCGATGTGCAGGTAGCCGTTGGTTTTCGCGACGTCGATGCCTTGATGGATCGAGGCAATGTATGCCGCGCAGGAAAACGGCCTGACGATGCCGCTGGTGCCGAGGATCGACAGGCCGCCGAGAATGCCCAGACGCGGGTTCATGGTTTTCAGCGCCAGGGCTTCGCCACCCTCGACATTGACCGTCACCTCGAAGCCGCCGCGATAGCCGGTTTCTTCGGCGAGCAGCGTCAGGTGATCGCTGATCATCTTGCGCGGCACTGGATTGATCGCCGGCTCGCCGACGCCCAGCACCAGCCCCGGCCGAGTGACGGTGCCGACGCCTTTGCCGGCAATGAAGCGGATTCCCGGCTCGGCCATCAGCCGCACTCTCGAATAAAGCAGGGCACCGTGAGTCACGTCCGGGTCGTCGCCCGCATCTTTGATCGTCCCGGCTTCAGCGCCGTCTTCGGTCAGCCGGCAGAACTCCAGACGCATCTGCACCTGCTTGCCCTTGGGCAACACGATCTGCACGGCGTCCGCCACCGCTCCGCCGAGCAGCAGGCGCGCCGCGGCGAGGCTGGTGGCCGTGGCGCAGCTGCCGGTGGTCAGGCCGCTGCGCAAGGGCGCGGGTTGTTCGGCGGTTTCGTCACGCATCGAGGGGTTTGACCAGATCGAGCAGGGTGATCGGCAGGGCCTGGCGCCAGGTGTCGAACTCGCCCAGCGGCTGCGCCTGGGCAATGTGGATGCGGGTCAGTTCGCCGCCGTGGCGTTCGCGCCAGCTCATCAAGGTCATTTCGCTTTGCAGGGTCACGGCGTTGGCGACCAGTCGGCCGCCGGGTTTGAGTTGTTCCCAGCAGGTGTCGAGCACGCCTTCGCGCGTCACGCCGCCGCCGATGAAAATCGCGTCCGGACATTCCAGCCCGGCGAGAGCCTGCGGGGCACTGCCGCGAATCAGTTGCAGACCGGGAACGCCCAAAGCGTCGCGGTTGTGTTCGATCAACTGTTGTCGGCCATCATCGGCCTCGATGGCCAGAGCGCGGCAGCTCGGGTGAGCGCGCATCCACTCGATGCCGATCGAGCCGCTGCCCGCGCCGACGTCCCACAGCAGTTCGCCCGGTGTCGGGGCGAGGCGGGCGAGGGTGATTGCGCGCACGTCGCGTTTGGTCAGTTGGCCGTCATGCTGGAAAGCCGAGTCAGGCAGGCCGGCGAGGCGCGACAGACGTGGTGTATCTGGATCGCCCAGGCACTCGATGGCGATCACGTTGAGGTCGGCAATGAGCGGATCATTCCAGTCGTTGGCGGTGCCGTCGATGCGGCGCTCGTCGCTGCCGCCCAGATGTTCCAGGATGCTCAGGCGACTGGCGCCGAATCCGCGCTCACGCAGTAACGCGGCAACAGCCGCCGGACTTTGTCCGTCATTGCTCAGCAACAACAGGCGCACGCCGCTGAATAGTTGTGCGTTGAGGGCCGCCAGCGGGCGAGCCACCAGAGACAGCACACTGACATCCTGCAACGGCCAGCCCAGTCGGGCCGCCGCCAGCGAGCAGGACGACGGCGCCGGCAGAACCAGCATCTCGGCCCCCGGCACCTGCCGCGCCAGGCTTGCGCCAACGCCGTAGAACATCGGATCACCGCTGGCCAGCACGCACACCGCTTCACCGCGATGCTCGAGCACCGGGGCCAGGGAAAACGGGCTCGGCCACAACTGGCGCTCGCCACGGATGCACACCGGCAACAGATCCAGCTGACGCTGACCGCCGATGATCCGCGAAGCGCCCATCAAGGCGCGCCGGGCATTCTTGCCCAGGCCCTTGAAGCCGTCTTCACCGATTCCTACTACTGTCAGCCAGGGTGACATCTGTAGCCCCTCAAAAAAGTGTCCGCAAACGCGCCGTTCCGACGGGCAGACTTTTCATGCCGTCGGACAAAGCAGGCATAATACCGCGCCTTCGCCCGCGAAGCGCCTTTCCCACAGAGCTGCCAGCCCTTGAACGAACGTCCGATGTCCAACGCCATACGCCCCTCGGCCTGTCCGGGGTTGCTGCGTATCGTCCAGGCGCTGGACGGCGGGATCTGCCGGATCAAGCTCGATGGCGGTTCTATCACGGCCGATCAGGCCGATGCGGTGGCCAATGCCGCCGAGCGGTTTGCCGGCGGGGCGATCGAGGCGACCAACCGGGGCAATCTGCAGATTCGCGGGATCGGCGAGCAGTCCGCCGCGCTGATCGAAAGCCTGCTGGCCGCCGGTCTCGGGCCGCGAACCGCAGCGGGCGACGATGTGCGCAACCTGATGCTCAGCCCCGCCGCCGGCATCGACCCGCAGATGCGCTTCGATACTCGTCCACTGGCCGGGCAGATCCTCGAAACCCTGCAAAGTCATCCGCGCTTCCACGAGCTGAGCGCCAAGTTCGCCGTGCAACTGGACGGCGGTGAAGCGCTGGCGATGCTCGAACATCCCCATGACCTGTGGTTGTCGGCATTCGAAGATCGCGGCGACACGCTGCTGGCGTTCGGCCTGGCGGGTTGTCCGACGGATCGACCGCTGGCCGCTGTGGCGCTTGCGCACGGACATGCGCTGGTGGTCGCGGTGCTGGAACTGTTCCTCGATCTGGCCCGACCGGAGCAGACGCGAATGCGCCATCTGCTGGATGAATGCCCGGCGCCGGTGTTCCTGGAAAAAATCGCTCAGCGGATCAGCCTGAAAGCCGCTGCTGATTGGCAGCGCGAAGCCGGACCGGAGGGTTTGCACCTTGGCATCCACCCTCAGCAATCGGCCGGTCAGGTCTATGTCGGTGCTGCCCCGGCGCTTGGCCGCCTTGATCCGGACATGCTGCGTGGCGCCGCACACCTGGCCAGAACCTTTGGTGACGGCAGCCTGCGTTTCACCCCTTGGCAGAGTCTGTTGCTGCCCAATGTGCAGGAAACCGATGCGGTTCAAGTGCTCGACAAATTGAGCAAGCTGAACCTGCTGACCCGCATCGAAGACCCCCTGTCACACCTGATCGCCTGCACCGGCGCCAACGGCTGCGGCAAAGGCCTGGCCGACACCAAACACGATGCCCGCCTGCTGGCTACGCTGTTGCCACACGCCGTTGATGTGCACCTGTCCGGTTGCCCGCGTTCCTGCGCCGCCGCACATCGGGCAGCGGTGACTCTGCTGGCGGTCGGCCCCGGCCACTACGATCTCTATTTTCGCGGTGCAGCCCTGCCGGGTTTCGGCGCGCTGCACGCTCACAACCTTACTATCGAAGCGGCCGCGACCCTGCTCGCCGCCCGCTCACGGAGCCCCCTTGATGCTTGATTACATCCGCGACGGTCAGGAGATCTATCGCAACTCCTTCGCGATCATTCGCAGCGAGGCCAACCTGGCTCGCATCCCGGCCGACCTGGAAAAACTCGCGGTGCGGGTGATCCACGCCTGCGGCATGGTCGAGGCCATCGACGGGTTGCAATTCTCCGAAGGCGCCGGCAAGGCCGGGCGCGATGCGCTGGCCGCTGGCGCGCCGATCCTGTGCGATGCGCGGATGGTTTCCGAGGGCGTGACCCGTGCGCGCCTGCCGGCCAACAACGAGGTGATTTGCACCTTGCGCGATGACAGCGTGCCGGAGCTGGCGCGCGAGCTGGGCAACACCCGCTCCGCTGCCGCGCTGGAACTGTGGCGTCCGCATCTGGAAGGCAGCGTGGTGGTGATCGGCAACGCGCCGACCGCGCTGTTCTATCTGCTGGAAATGCTCGACGCCGGCGCCCCGAAACCGGCGTTGATCCTCGGCTTCCCGGTGGGCTTCGTCGGCGCCGCCGAATCCAAGGCCGAACTGGCCGCCAACAGCCGTGGCGTGCCGTTCGTGATCATGCAGGGCCGCCTCGGCGGCAGCGCCATGGCCGCCGCTGCGGTCAATGCTCTCGCCACGGAGATCGAATGATGCAGGCTCAAGGACGTTTGATTGGCCTGGGCGTCGGCCCCGGTGATCCGGAACTGATTACCGTCAAGGCCTTGCGCCTGCTGCGCGAATCGCCGGTGGTGGCGTACTTCGTGGCCAAGGGCAAGAAGGGCAACGCGTTCGGCATCATCGAAGCGCACCTGCAGGACGCCCAGAATCTACTGCCGCTGGTGTACCCGGTGACCACCGAAGTGCTGCCGGCGCCGCTGTCCTACGAACAGGTGATCAGCGATTTCTACGATGACGCGGCAGAAGAAGTGGCCGCGCATCTGGACGCCGGTCGCGACGTGGCGGTGATCTGCGAAGGTGACCCGTTCTTCTACGGCTCCTACATGTACCTGCACGATCGCCTCGCCAGCCGTTACGAAGCCGAAGTGGTGCCGGGCGTCTGCTCGATGCTCGGCGGCGCTTCGGTACTGGGCGCGCCGCTGGTGTATCGCAATCAGAGCCTGTCGGTGCTGTCCGGCGTGCTGCCTCACGATGAACTCAAGCGTCGCCTGGCGGATGCCGATGCGGCGGTGATCATGAAACTGGGGCGCAACTTCCCGAAGGTGCGCGACGTGTTGGCAGAGCTGGGTCTGGCCGAGCGTGCGCTGTACGTCGAGCGCGCGACCATGGCCAACCAGAAGATCGTACCGCTGGATGAGGTCGAGCCGATGTCGTCGCCGTACTTCTCGCTGATCATTGTGCCCGGCGAACGGTGGCAAGGCTGATGACCCATTCCACACCGGCCATCGTCATTCTCGGCCAGGGCGCACTGGGCACGGCCCGTCGTCTTCAGCAGGTCTATCCGGCCGCGCAGATTCATGGACTAAAAGGGCGCGTCGAAGGCGCGGACCTGACTTACAGCGACTTCGGCGCAACCCTGCGCGAGCTGTATCAACAGGACACGCCGATCATTGCCCTGTGCGCGGCCGGCATTGTCATTCGCACCCTGGTGCCGCTGTTGCTGGAAAAAGGCGTCGAGCCAGCGGTGCTCGCCGTGGCTGAAGACGGCAGCGCCGTGGTGCCGCTGCTCGGTGGCCTCGGCGGGGTGAACGTCATGGCCCGCGAGATTGCGTCTGCGCTTGAAGTGGCAGCGGCGATTACCACCAGCGGCGAGTTGCGTTTCGGCACCTGCCTGCTCAACCCGCCCGGCGGTTATGCCCTCGGCGATCTGGAGCAGGGCAAGCGTTTTGTCTCCGACTTGCTCGCCGGCCACAGCGTACGCATCGACGGTGCTGCGCCGTGGCTTGAGCAGGCGCAACTGCCGGAAGATCCACAGGCGCAGCGCTCGATTCATGTGGGCAGCGATGCCCGCGCGGCGAACGCCAGTGAGTTGCTGATTTATCCGCGTAGCGTGGCGGTGGCGGTCGATACAGATGTGGCCGATCTACCGGATGTAATTCGCGATGCGTTACTTCAGGCCGGTGTGGCAATTCAATCGCTGGCCTGTCTGGTGGCGGCTGATACTCAGATGGCCAGTCCGGCGTTGCGTGACGCCGCGCTTGAACTGGCTGTGCCGTTGCGCTTTGTCGCGCCGGCGAGTGACATCGTTGAGCTGGTTCGCGATGCAGTCCCCGACGCTCGAATCATCACAACATCCCGCGACCTTGCCATCGCCGTGGCCGAACAGCCGCTGGATGTTTCGCAGATCGGTCGTCCGCGTGGTCGCCTTGCTGTCATTGGCCTTGGCCCGGGTGCGGCAGAGTTGATGGTGCCGGCGGTGAAAGCCGAACTGGCCCGCGCCACTGACGTGCTGGGTTACGAAACCTATGTGCGCATGGCCGGCCCGTTCCGCGACGATCAGGTGCAGCATTGCACCGACAACCGCGAAGAAATGCAGCGTGCCCGTCACGCCTTCCGGTTGGCCGCTGAGGGTCGTTCGGTGATCGTGGTTTCGTCCGGCGATCCGGGCGTGTTCGCCATGGCGGCGGCGGTGCTTGAAGCATTGCACGAGTCGACGGATCCGGCGTGGCACAGCGTCGATCTGGAAATCCTGCCGGGTGTTTCGGCGTCGCTCGCCACCGCCGCTCAGGCCGGTGCGCCGCTGGGCCATGACTTCTGCGTGATGTCGCTGTCGGACAACCTCAAACCGTGGTCGATCATCGAGAAGCGTCTGGATCTGGCCGCCGAGGCGGATCTGGCATTGGCCTTCTATAACCCGATCTCCCGTGCCCGTCCGTGGCAACTGGGGCGAGCGCTGGAAATCGTCGCGCAACACCGCACGCCGCAAACACCGGTGGTGCTGGGCCGCGATATCGGTCGGCCGGGGCAGACGCTGCGCGTCACGACACTGGGCGCGCTGACTCCGGAGCAAGTGGACATGCGCACCATGGTGCTGATCGGTTCTTCCACTACCTGCACTTTCCCTCGAGCCGAGGGCGGGGAGTGGGTTTATACGCCGCGCTGGTACGGGGAAAAACCGGCCGGCTGATATCCCCGCACTGTCGAGTGGCAATGATCGATAAAACAAACAAGGCCGCGAATTCGCCATTCGCGGCCTTGTTTTTTTATGTGCTTTTTAATGGCTTGTTTATTTCGATAGTTGGCTCGATGTTATTGAATATTTCCCTGGACATTGTTTGAAGTGTTTTGTGTGTGTTTTTGGTTTTTGTTTTGTACTAGTTTCAATTTTGTGAAGCTTGCTCAATTTTTTATATTGATGATTTTTAAGTGTTGCAAGTCTTGTTACTTGCAGTGCAGACGTGTGCCAGCCGATTGGCAGTGCACATGGTTCACCACTCAGGGAAGTATTAAAATGCAGGATGCTAATGTTGATGTTGTCGATGGCGGCTATGTGAAGTTCGTCAATCTGTTCAAGTTGTCTGATCTTGAACAGGCGCTGTTGCCCTACAAGAATACTGTTCGTCATGACGAAGTGATCCGTTACTACTTTGCTTGTGTCGGTTTGCTCGATTCGCCAAGGCTTCTGCAACCGCTCGCGCTATTCAAGCGGGCGCTTGCAGAGTTCGATGGCCTGCGGGTACGACGTGAAGTGGAACAGGCGCCTGCTCCGGGCCTGGACAGCAAGAAGACACCTGATCTTTCAGAAATCGGCGCCAGAGTCGCCGATTTTGAGTCGCGTCTGAGTTACAGCGTCGAACTGATGAAAACGCCCGCTACGCAAGTGCCGAAGATCCTGCACTTCATCTGGCTGGGTGGCGGCATCGGCGAGATTCAGCGCGACTACATCAATGTCTGGAAGCAGGTATTGGCTGGTCAGGGTTATCAGATCAACGTCTGGTATGACAGTGATGCGTTGCTGGCCTGGCAGGCCAATCGCTTGATGGTCGATGCGGCGAAGGCGGACGCCATGGAGCACGGGGGCGTCGATAGCACTTCCGATAAGGTATTGGGCGAAATGTATGTGGCCCGCGCTATTGCGTTGAAGCAACAAATGAGCGAACACATTGATGCGGCAGTTGCGAAGGGCGAATCAGCCGATGAAGCAAGGGTGCAGTTGTTGAGCCGTGCTTATGGTCAGAGTTCTCAGGACTTACGGGTGTTGAAGGCAAAGAACCGTGAAAGTATTGATGCGCTGGTCGGAGGTGACGTTCGCGTGCGCGATCTGGCGGGTTCGGAAATACCTTTGAAGTTGCGGGATATTTACCAGCGGGAAATGCGCATGCGGGGCAACCTGGCGGCGGCATCGGATATCGTAAGAGCAGAGGTCTTGTACTTTGAGGGCGGCAGTTACACCGATGTCGATAACTTGCCGCCGTTGCTGAAGGAAATTGCAGGTGTCGATATAAGCGACTTTGGTGAGGATGCTCGACTCGGTGTTTTGCAGTTGATGCTGGATCAGAATCCTGACTGGATGCCAGGTCGACAAGCGTTGCGGGGGCAATACAGAGACAAGCTGTTGCAAATACCCGAAGAGCATCGCACGGTACTGCAAGCGTTTGCCAAAAGCCGGCCGCCTTTGACCCAAGTGTTTCAGCCTCCACAGGATCTGCTTGTCCGTCCCTACGCATTGCGCGCGGTGGCAAAGGGAAACACGATCAGCAATGCCTACATGATGGCGCATGCCGGCTCGGCGGTACTTGAGTCCGTGCTCCAGCGCTTCAGGTTCAACTATGAATTGATCGATGACACCGCACGGTTGGCCACTGACAAAGGTATCAGTCTTCAAGAGCATGAAGCCATGGATACACTGGCTGGTGAAGTGCTGGAAAAGTCTTACGGGCCTTTGTTTGATTTGCCCGGAATGGAAGCCATCTTTGCGTCTTATCTGGCAAATGCCGCAGCCGGATACCACAACGAAGGTATCCGACCAAAAAATGAGGGGACCATTTATTTGACCGGACCGGTCGCGATCAAGGATGGCACCGGCGATTTCGAAAAGGCATTTTTAACGCCCGAGGGCGCGCAGGCGTCACGGCGGGAAATGGCCATCGCACCTCTGCAGACGGTCAATCAACTCACTGAAGAGGAACTGGATCACTCCTGGAAGGAAAACGAAACCGATACTCAGAAGTGGCTCGAGACTGAGCAGCAACGCTGGCGCGATGGCCAATTCAAGAGCCGCTACGCCGGGAACATCGCTGAGTTGTTGAAACAGACGACCGTCGAATTCGAACTCGGCTGGCCGCTCATCGAAGGACGTCATGTCCTGAATACCGAGCTGTTGCAGCGGATGGCTGATCACCTCGGCGAGCCGTTCACCAAGGCGATGACGAACGGTCACGACGGCACCCTTGTGTTCGCTGAAAGATTGCCGCTGAGCTTCGATGATCGTCAGGCCATCCGCAATCAGGACACTCGCCTGCGGCCACCGGCATTCCCGAAAAATCCGGTTGCCCAGAGCCTCGCACTGGATGAGCTGTTGATCGGGTTGGGCGCCGGTTCCTGGCAACTCGAACAGCTCACCCCGTTGCAGCGTTTGACCATCGGAGCATTGCTGGGCGCTGATTCACTGGACGCTCAAAGCTTTTCCGCCTTGCGCAGTACGCTGGACAATCTGATCAACAGCCTCAGTGAGCGCGGTACGGCAGGGCGCTATGCGGCGATTGAACAGCATCTCTATCAGCACCGCGCACCTGCGTTCATGGCAGGCATGTCCAGTGTGGGTGATGAATTGCCCGCGCATCCGGTCACCGCACTTGGCCTGAAAAAGAATGCCTTGGCCAACACTGCGACACTGTTTGACTGGGGGCGTCATGTGGCGCAGATCCAGCGGCTCGCCACTCAGGAACACCGCGAACAGGTTCTGGAGCGGCTGGAACAGGTGCTCAGTCAGTTCGAGGCCGGCACTGTCAAAATGGTGCCTCAGGATTTGTTGATGCACGGGCCGGGTGACACTGCGGCCGGCCGCTGTTTTCCGCTGGCGCTGGCGATGGGGGCCGCCCTCACACAGGGCGAGGGAGCGACCCGGCAATTGCGCGAGCGATTCTTTCTGGCGGTGCTTGAGCCGGAGCACCCGGACTCGAAGGCGTTTCTGGCCGCGCTGGAGGAAATGCGTGGCGTGAACGCAGCCGATGTGGGCACGGCGCTGGGGCGGGGCGATCTGGACAAGATGGTCGCGACACTCGAGGCGTCCGTGGGGCCGCGAACCCTGATGCTCAACTCGGATAACCACTCGATGCTGGTGGCTCGGACTGTACACGGGAGTACGGTCATTTATCACTTCTACGATCCGAACTTCGGCCTGTTCCAGTTCGACAGCTCCGTAACCTTCAGAATGGCCCTTGGGCAATTTTTCAAGCAGGCACAGATCGCCCGTCATTACGCCGTGTACGGCAAACCTGGCCGGCCACAGTTCGATCTGATCGATGTGCATGGGGAAAAAGTCGCCGATCTGAACCTGTCGAACGGCAGCAAGGTAAGTCAATTGCTCAGGGACGAGCCGCTGCCGGACAAACCGTTCAGGTCGGTTCGCCAGAGGATGAACAGTGCTCACGGACGAACGCTGATGGAGAACTCGCGGCTGGGCAAGGCACTGTTGTCTTCAGACAATGACTGGTGGGGCGGGGAGATTGCCGACATGACGGCGCGGTTGCAGGAGGGCCATGACTCGGTGACGCCTCTTGTGCCGTTGTTCGACTCGCTGGAAGTGACGCCCGAGGGCAGTTATCGGGTGGGCATGATCGATCCACAGACCGGCGAGTTGGTCGCCACGGTCGTCAGCCGGGATGATCGCCTGCTGCGAATCAAAAATTACCTGACTGACCTGTTTTCAATCCTCGGGCGCAAGCGTCCGGTCGGTGATGCTGTGGATCCGACCGAGGCAGCGGCAGTGCATACGCTCAATGCCGGTTTCGCGGTGCAGGCCTTGATGAATGCTTTGCGTGGTCGCGAAGGCGAAGACCGCACACTGACAACGGCGGTGCAGTGGCATGCCTACGTCAATTACGCACAACTGGTGCATGGCAATGTGGTCGATGTGGCGGGACTGATCGGTCTGGTGCAGGCCGCGCTGCGCGATGAAAAACTGATCGCCCGCACCACTGCGAAGGTGGTCGGCGAAGCGCTCGAGCCGTTGATCGGCAGATCCCTCGGCACTGTGGCCGGGCATTTGGGCAACGAAGGCGTCGGCGCGGTGTTGGGTCTGGCCAATGTCGGTTTCGATATCTATCAGTTGGCGACGGCACGTAATGATGTGGAGACAGCCACCTACGCCACCCAGCTGACCTTCGATGCCAGCAGTCTGGCCCTCACCGGCGCGGGACTTGGCGCAGCGTTTGCCGGTGCGGGTACGGCAGCAGCGGTGCTGGGAGGCGCCGGGGTGATTCTGGGTGGCCTTGCGGTCGGCGTGACTGCGCTGGCGCAGAGCTTTGCCACCATCGCTGAAGAAGCGAAGGCGGTCGGGCTGTTTTTTGCGGAACTGGAGCAGGCGCATCACGGGGACGGATTTCACTACAGCGGCGAGCAAGGTGCCTGGTTGCCACGACCGTCGCTGATCATCAATGGTCTGGACCTGAGCACCGGCAAACTGCTGCTCGACAGCACCCGTCTTTACCCGCTGCGCGATCATTTCGGCGTGCCGGAGTTCGAGGTCGATTACCCGCGAGCTATTCACCTCAGCAAAGAACTGAGCTATCCAGCCGAGATGAAGTTCTCACCGTCCGCCGAGCAGGCCATTGTCTTGCCGTGCACGCCGCTTACCTGCTATCGCTACGAGTACCAGATCCTGCCGTTCGCATCACAGCGCCACGACAAGGGTTTCGACATCGCCCGGCGTCTGGAGAAGAAAAAAGCGGACGGTCAGTGGCTGTTCCTGTTTTCGTTCTACTCGTTCCCCAGCCATTACATTGTCCATCGGATGTACCCCGATTATCGCCCGACCGAGATCCGGGTCACGCTGGATGCGCAGGCGCGCAAACTGGTTGTGCCGGTGATCCCCGAGCCTTGGCGCGAGCAGATCAGCTATCGGATTCAGGGTGGTGGAGGCACATGCACACTCGTGCTCAACCCCGGCGTCAATGTCGGACTGACGTCAGTGGGCAAACAAAAGGACCGCTGGATCATTGTCGCGCCGTGGGCCGTCGAGAAGGACATCGTGCTGGGCAGCAACGGGCAGTTCGGTATCAAAGGTTGCGAGTTCAAGGTGACGGCGGACATTGCCCCGGAGATTTCCCTGCTGATCGAAAATGGCCGGCTCTTCCGGATTGCCGGCAATAAACGGACTGAACTGGATCTTCTGGAAGAACAGGCGCCCAGAGGCCTGGACGGCCAGGTCCTGCAGGATCATCTGCAAGACCTGGCGCGAGCCCATCGATTGGCGCTGCGCTATACGCCGATCCACGACTACCTGATTCCGTTCGAGAACATCAAGGCGCCGCGTTACACCAATGGCTGGTATGACGCTGTGCAGGACCGGATCCTCTATATCCGCAACGACGAGGTGTTCGACGATGAAGGGCTGTTGTCGGTGGTGGCCGGCGATTCGGCATTTTTCCATGATCCGATTGGCTACGAAATCTGTCAGGTCGATGCCGGCACCGGCCTGCTCAGTCATCGCTTTCGTTTGATGTTTCGACGCACCGGCGTCAGCACGATTCTTAGCGTCGAAGCCGATGGGCAGGGTGTCGTCCATGTGGTGCAGGAATACGCGTATGAGGACGGTACGCGTGAGCGCCTCAACTACCTGATTCATGAAGGTGAACTGTGGCTGAGCTCGGTTACCCGTGGACTTGAGCCGGGTTTCCAGATGTTGCTCGATGACGGCACGCCGTTGCCTGCCTGGACATCGGTACTGGGTGATTGGGTATCGCTCAAACCGGTCGATGCAGACAAAGGCTACGCCACGGTCGACTGGCAGTTCGCTGCTTACGTTTCGGTCTGCTGGAAGATCGAAGACAACGCTCGGGACATGGCCTGGGTCCGTACTCGTGACAACCTGATCGTGCGCCCGGTACCGCGCCGCCACCATGCCCGCGCCTGGCCCGACTCGATCCAGAACCTGAACGAGCTGATGCTGCTGACGCCCAGTGATGACGGCGACGTGTTTGTCATCTACGACCGGCAGTTCCAGAGCCTGTGCCGGGTGCAGCGCACCGTGACGCTGGAACAGATTCAGTGGTCGCACCGCTGGGTGCAGCCCGAGCGCCTGAAGCAGGTGACGGCTGAACACAATGGCTATCAGGCCCGCACCGGGGACGGATTGTCATTCGAAATCGGCGCTGACGGTGAAGTGCGTTTTGCGGGTCTGACCGAGTCCTGGCTCAAGGGGCGCAAACAATGGTGGCTGGCGCTCGACGCCATCGCCCGACAATATGCAGTGGAGCAGTTCCCGATTGTCGGCATTGCCAATACTGCCGGGGATGCGCGCTTGCACGCCTGGTACGTGGACAACCGCTTGTTGTTGTGTGACGCGCAACCAACACAGCTCCGGTTGCTGGGCATGACACCGGACAATCAATCGGCGTGGCTGTTCGAGCCCGAAAGTGGCGAGGTCTGGCGCCAGACGTTTATCGATCCGCATCAACTGCAGGCGGCATTCGGAGACGGCTCGCAGTTGTTGCAAAGCCGGATGCTGCCAAAACCAGAGCGGCAGTGGACGGCGTGGCGCTTTGCCGATGTACGGGTCGACGGTGCCGGTCTCTTGGGCACGACGCGCGAAGGCGTGGTGCTGCAACTGGAGCATCAGGAACCACCGCAGATCATTGGCGTGCAACACGATTGGCTGGCGGCCCATGGCGAGCATCTGATCAGAGACTTGCAAGCCTTGCTGGCGAACGCAGCGCATCGTCCATTCATCTCTATCGCTTCTCAGGAGGCCAGTGTGCAGTGGTATATCGCTGACAGTGCACGGCTGATCCAGATTCCCGCTGTCGACCTGCCGGAGGATTACGAGCTGCTTGGAACCCGAAAGTACGCTGAAGTCTTGTTGCATGAATCGCGCGAGCGGGTCGTTCAGGGTTATCCGAGCATGCGCCAGATCAAGCCGCTGGATTACGTCCAGCGCACGGGTGACGTGCTGGTGCTCGAGGGACGGGTGGATGTCTACGATCTTCTGCCGGTGATCCCGGACGATGTGCGCACGCTGGTTCTGCGGGTAGGGCGCGGTTGGATGAAGTGGCATCTGTCCGAGGCGCTGATGCGCAAGCTCGATTCGTTGGTGGTTGATTGCCGTTATCCGCTGGTGGGGTTTCCCGCGGTCATGAGTCGCTTGATCCTGACCATGGCTGATCCACACAAGCTCGAAGTGGGGATGGTCGACGATCACCTGGTGGTGATCGATCCCGACAGTGAGCACTGTGTGCTGATACGCAATGCGGATGCATCAGATCCCTCGCTGCGGGGCGATGCCATGCTTGAGGTCAAGGGCCTGCGTCCGTGCCAGGTGTCGACGCTGGTGCGCTGGCTGAAGGCGCGCAAGGAGGGCGCCGAGGGCGTGACGCTGAAAGCGCTGATCGATCAGGCGGATGCGAAGAAAACCGTCGAGTCTGCGGGTTGACGGTGCGCGGGCGCTGACGAAAAAAGACCGCCGACGTTGCCGTCGGCGGTCTTTTCGTTTCAGGGTTCAAGGCACCAGATAGCCTTTGACCCCGGTGAAGATGATCTGCGCCGCCAGTGCGCACACGAACAGCCCCATCAGGCGGCTGACGATCTGCAAACCCTGATCGCCGAGAATGCGTTCGATGCGGTTCGACAGGTACAGCACCACGCCAACCGTGAAACTGGCGAGGGCGATGCTCATGATCGCGAACAGCTTGTCGTCCCAGTGCGGCTGGCTGACGCCCATCACCAGCAACGCACCGATGGTGCCGGGGCCGACGGTCAGTGGAATGGTCAGCGGAACGATCGTCACGTCCTGCTGCACGTTGTCGGTCTGCACGGCCGACTTGCCCTGCGCCATGCCCAGAGCGGAAATGAACAGCACGCTGCCGGCGCCGATGCGGAAGGCGTCCACCGTGATGCCGAACACATCGAAAATCACCCGCCCGAACAGGTAGAGCAACACGCTCGAAACCAGGGTGGCGACCGCCACTTTCCAGGCCAGACGGCGTTGCTCCTTGCGCGAGTAACCGCGGGTCAGGCTGATGAAGCAGGACAACACGAAGAACGGGCTGTAGAGCACCAGCATCTTCAGGTAAACACTGAATAACACGTGGAGCATGGCGCGGGCTCGCTGGCGGGGAAAGTCGGGGGGAGTCTAACAGGCGCTATCGTGTCTGTCGGCTCACGACGGTTGTGTCGTCGCACGGTTCTGCTGATCACGCTGGGCCACCCAGTGCTCGATCAGCTCACGCAGTTGCGACAGCTCCACCGGTTTGGCCATGTGCCCGTCCATCCCGGCCTGGCGCGCACGCTCCTTGTGTTCGGCGAGGATGTGCGCGGTCAGCGCCACGATCGGCGTGCGGATGCGCTGATTGCCGACTTCCCAGGCCCGCAGTTGCTGGGTGGCGGAGAACCCGTCGAGGATCGGCATTTCGCAGTCCATCAGCACCAGGTCGTAGCGTTGGGCTTTCATCGCTTGCAAGGCTTCCTCGCCGTTGCTGGCGGTGTCTGGCTGCAGGTTGAGTTTACCGAGCATGCCCCGGATCACCTTGGTCGAAATGGTGTTGTCTTCGGCCACCAGGATGCGGAAGTCACTCGGTACCTTGACCGGTGCTGCGGGGCTCGCAACCTGTGGCTGGAACACCACCTGGCCACGATTGCGCTGGTTCAGTTCGTCAGCCAGCGTGGTCTTGAGGGTGTAGCCGGCCACCGGTTTGGCCAGGATGCGCTTGATCCCCGAGTTGCGCGCGATGATCTTGCTCGGCGCATTGCTGATGCCGGTGAGCATGATCAGCAGGATGTCGTGGTTCAGACTCGGGTCTTCCTTGATCTTGGCGGCCAGTTGCATGCCGGTCATGCCGGGCATGTTCTGGTCGAGCAGGACCACGTCGAAGTAATCACGCAAATGCGCCTTGGTGCGTAGCAGGGCCAGCGCTTCCTTGCCCGACGGCACGGCGCTGACGTTCAGGCCCCAGGCGCTGCATTGTTGCACCAGCACCTTGCGGCAGGTGTCGTTGTCGTCGACCACCAGCACGCGTGCGCCTTGCAGCGGGCTGTCGAGGTCCGAGGTCGGATGTTCCAGGCGATCAGGGTCCAGCGGCAGGGTCAGCCACAGCGTGCTGCCCTGGCTGGCGCCGCTCTTGATGCCGAACTCGCCCTGCATCAGACGGATCAATTGGCGGGCGATCACCAGCCCGAGGTTGCCGCCCAGACGGTTGGCCGACAGGAAGTGCTTGCTGTGCAACTCGGCGTGCATCAGCGCGTCGCGTTCTTCCTGATCCATCGGCTGGCCGCTGTCCTGCACGGCAATGCGCAGACGTGGACCGGTACTGCGTTCGTCGAGGGCGACGACTACCAGCACTTCACCTTCTTCGGTTTTCTTCAGGGCGTTTTCCAGCAGGCTCAGCAACGTCTGGCGCAGGCGCGTCGGATCACCACTGATGACCCGTGGCACTTGCGGCTGGATAAAGCTGATCAGCTCGACGTTCTGCTGTTCGGCCTTGGCGCGGTAGATGCTCAGGCAATCGTCGATCAGCGCGTTGAGGTCGAACTGTACATCGTCCAGTTCGATCTGCCCGGACTCGAGCCGCGAGATGTCGAGGATCTCGTTGATCAACGTCAGCAACTCGTTGCCGGCGCTGTGGATGGTTTGCACATAGTCGCGTTGCTTGACCGACAGCGGCGTGCCGAGCAGCAGTTCGGTCATGCCCAGTACGCCGTTCATCGGCGTGCGGATTTCGTGGCTGATCTTGGCCAGGAATTCGGCCTTGGCATTGATCTCGGCGTTGCTCGCCGCAAGGTCGCGGCTGATGCTGAAACGGCTTTCGGTGATGCTGCGCTGACGCTCGCCGAGGGCGATGCTCATCAGCAGGCCACTGATGCAGATGAAACCCATCAGGGTCATGATCAGGCCTTGCGGCGCGACCAGGGTCAGCCCCAGCAAGGCCGGGAGGATGATCAGCGTGCCGATGTTGAACACCACCATCGCGGCGACGAACAAGCGGGCAGGGCGGTAGCCTTTCTGCCAGTGATAGAACGCCACCAGCAACATGCTCAGCCCGGCCAGGGCCACCAGCGCGTAGGTAATGATGTTCAGCGGCAGGGTGTTGACGAACAACAGCAGCAGGCTGCAGATCACGATGAACAGGATGTCGCCGATCAGCAGCTTGTTCAGCGGATGCGGGCCGAGCGGCGCGAAGAAGCGGTAGGCGAACATCAGGCCCGCCGGAGCGGTCAGCAGCAGGGCCAGATAGGCGCCGGGGGTCTGGATCGCATGCCAGTTCGGCAGCCACGGACCGGCGAGGTTGAGCAACAGCAACAGGCTCAGGCTCAACAGGCCTTCACACACTGCGAGCCACAGGCTGCTGCGCGAGCGGGTGTAGGCGTAGCGGATCAGGTTATGCAGGATCAGCATCGCCAGACAGCCGAACAGCAGGCCGTAGATCAGCGTCTGGTTGTGATTGGCCGCAGCCATCACCGCCGATTGCAAGGTGATGTAAGGGCGCAACTGGTGATCGGAAACCAGTCGCAGGTAGACGTCGAGGGGTTTGTCGCTCTGCGGCAACGGCAGCATGAAGTCGCTGCTGGGCAGCGGCCGCTCCACCTGGGGCTGGGTGGTGCCGGTGTCGCGTTGCTCGATCAGGCGATCGCCGTCGAGGACATACAGATTGAGGTGCGACAGGTCGGGGGCGAAGATCCGCAGCACTTGTTCGTGCTTGCCGGGCGCCAGCCTGAAGCGCAGCCACAGGGCGCCATCGGGTTCGGCCGCGGTCAGGCGGTCAAGTTCGATAGGGCTGAATTGATTGGTGTAGCGGGCGGAGCGGATGTCGCTCAGCTGGAGGTTGCCCTGATCGTCAAGCAATACCGACCAGCCACTGCCTTGCGCGGCTTGGGCCGGGAGCATGCAGAGCAAGGTCAACAGCGTGACGGTGAAGCCTATGGCAATCCTGAGCCAGCGCACGGCGAAATCCCTTCGTAGGTTGATGCCAGAATATAACGATGCGCAGCGTCGGAACAGTCCGGCAAGGGCGATGAGCCCCTGCCGGAAACACAGCGTAGCTTATTACTGTGACTCACCGCGTTCACGGGCAATGGCGCGGTAGCCAATGTCGGTGCGGTAGAAGCAGCCTTCCCAGTCGATGGCCTTGGCCAGTTTGTAGGCCTGCTCCTGGGCGGCGCCGACGCTGGCGCCCATGGCGGTGGCGCACAGCACCCGACCACCGGCCGTCACGACGTTGCCGTCCTTGAGCGCAGTACCGGCGTGGAAGACCTTGCCTTCCAGTGCGGCGGCTGCGTCCAGACCGTTGATCGGCGCGCCCTTGGCGTAGTCGCCCGGGTAGCCGCCAGCGGCCAGCACGATGCCGACGCTCGGACGTGGATCCCACTGTGCTTCAACCTTGTCCAGCGCTTGAGCCAGAGCAGCTTCGACCAGCAGCACCAGGCTCGATTGCAGACGCAGCATCACCGGTTGGGTTTCCGGGTCGCCGAAACGGCAGTTGAACTCGATGACCTTCGGATTGCCGGCCTTGTCGATCATCAGACCGGCGTACAGGAAACCGGTGTAGACGTTGCCTTCGTCGGCCATGCCGCGCACGGTCGGCCAGATCACCTGGTCCATCACGCGCTGGTGCACGTCGGCGGTGACCACCGGAGCAGGGGAGTAAGCACCCATGCCGCCGGTGTTCGGGCCGCTGTCGCCGTCGCCGACGCGTTTGTGGTCCTGGCTGGTGGCCATCGGCAGAACGTTCTTGCCATCGACCATGACGATGAAGCTGGCTTCTTCGCCGTCGAGGAATTCTTCGATGACAACGCGCGAACCGGCGTCGCCGAAGGAATTGCCGGCGAGCATGTCGCGCACGGCATCTTCGGCTTCGGCCAGGGTCATGGCGACGATCACGCCTTTACCGGCGGCCAGGCCGTCGGCCTTGATCACGATCGGTGCGCCTTTTTCACGCAGATAAGCCAGGGCCGGCTCGATCTCGGTGAAGTTCTGGTAATCGGCCGTCGGGATCTTGTGGCGCGCCAGGAAATCCTTGGTGAAGGCTTTCGAGCCTTCCAGCTGCGCGGCACCAGCGGTCGGGCCGAAGCAGTCCAGGCCACGGGAGCGGAAGAGGTCGACGACGCCGGCCACCAATGGCACTTCCGGACCGACGATGGTCAGGGAAACGTTTTTCTCGGCGAAGTCAGCGAGCTGCTCGAGGGCCAGCACGTCGATGGCGACGTTCTCGCACTTGGCTTCAATCGCGGTGCCGGCGTTGCCCGGTGCCACGAAAACTTTCTGCACACGCGGATCCTGAGCCACTTTCCAGGCCAGTGCGTGTTCGCGGCCACCGCTGCCAATGATCAAAACGTTCAAAGAGAGACTCCTTCGGAGAAAGCTGCAAGCTACAAGCTGCAAGCAAGAGCGAGTGTGTGACTCTCGATTACAGCTTATGGCTCTGAATTAATGAGGCTGCAACTGCAAGAAGGAGCGATACCTGACTGCTCTTTCTTGCAGCTTGCAGCTTGAGGCTTGTAGCTGCCGTGTATCAGTGACGGAAATGACGCATTCCCGTGAACACCATCGCGATGCCGGCTTCATCAGCAGCAGCAATCACTTCAGCATCACGCATCGAGCCACCTGGCTGGATCACGGCAGTGATACCGACCTTGGCCGCATTGTCCAGACCGTCGCGGAACGGGAAGAACGCGTCCGACGCCATTACCGAACCCGCCACTTGCAGACCGGCGTGCTCAGCCTTGATCGCCGCGATACGCGCGGAGTTCACGCGGCTCATCTGGCCGGCGCCGACACCGATGGTCTGGCGGTTTTTGGCGTAGACGATGGCGTTGGATTTGACGAACTTGGCCACTTTCCAGGCGAAGATCAGGTCGTGGACTTCCTGTTCGGTCGGCGCGCGCTTGGTCACCACTTTCAGATCGTCGGCGCCGATCATGCCGATGTCGCGGCTCTGTACCAGCAGGCCGCCGTTGACGCGCTTGTAGTCCCAGGCCGGAACGCGATCCGCCGACCACTCGCCGCAGGCCAGCAGGCGTACGTTGGCTTTGGCAGCAACGATGGCGCGGGCTTCTTCGCTGACGCTTGGTGCGATGATCACTTCAACGAACTGACGCTCGACGATCGCCTTGGCGGTCTCGGCATCCAGTTCACGGTTGAAGGCGATGATGCCGCCGAACGCCGATTCGGTGTCAGTGGCGTAGGCCAGTTCGTAGGCCTGACGGATGCCGCCTTCGGCGTCCGGGCTCACGGCCACGCCGCACGGGTTGGCGTGCTTGACGATCACGCAGGCCGGTTTGACGAAGCTCTTCACGCATTCCAGCGCGGCGTCGGTGTCGGCCACGTTGTTGTACGACAGTTCCTTGCCTTGCAGCTGGGTGGCGGTGGCGATGCCGACTTCGGCAGGCTTGGCTTCAACATAGAACGCCGCGCTCTGGTGCGGGTTCTCGCCGTAGCGCATTTCCTGGGCCTTGATGAACTGGCTGTTGAAGGTGCGCGGGAATTCGCTGCGACCTTCGGTGCTCAGGGTGTCAGCAGCCTGGTTCACGGTGCCCATGTAGTTGGCGATCATGCCGTCGTAGGCGGCGGTGTGTTCGAACGCCTTGAGCATCAGGTCGAAACGCTGAGCGTAGGTCAGGCCGCCGGCCTTGAGGTTTTCCAGGACGTTGGCGTAATCGCTGGCATTCACCACGATGGCCACGTCTTTGTGGTTTTTCGCCGCCGAACGGACCATGGTCGGGCCGCCGATGTCGATGTTCTCGATGGCGGTCGGCAGGTCACAGCCTGGCTTGCTGATGGTGGCTTCGAACGGGTACAGGTTGACGGCTACCAGATCGATCGGCTTGATGCCGTGCTCGTTCATGATTGCGTCGTCGATACCGCGACGACCGAGGATCCCGCCGTGGATTTTCGGGTGCAGGGTTTTCACCCGACCGTCCATCATCTCTGCGAAACCGGTGTAATCCGCGACTTCCACTGCGGCCACGCCGTTGTCCTGCAGCAGTTTGAAGGTCCCGCCGGTGGAAAGGATTTCCACGCCCAGGGCTTCCAGCTCCCTGGCGAATTCGAGGATCCCGGTCTTGTCGGAAACACTGATCAAGGCGCGGCGGATCGGCAGGCGGGTAGTCTGGTCGGTCATCTCAATTTCCATCAAAAGCAAGGGAAGTCAGCAAAAAAGGCGACCGGTTTTACGCGGGCGCCTTTCTGGTTTGATTGAATGCTTACAGCAGATCGTACTGTTTGAGTTTCTTGCGCAGCGTGCCGCGGTTCAGTCCGAGCAGCTCGCTGGCCTTGGTCTGGTTGCCCTTGACGTAGTTCATCACGCTTTCGAGCAGGGGAGCCTCGACTTCGGAGAGCACCAGGTTGTACACGTCCGTGACGGACGCGCCCTCAAGGTGGGCGAAATAATTGTGCAGCGCCTTCTCGACACTCCCGCGAAGGGTCTGGCCTTCTTCGCTCGGGGTATTGAGGTGCTGTTTCAAATTCACGTTGTCGCTCACGGGTGTTGTTCCACTCACTAAAGTCTCGGTCATCATCGTCATGCGGCCACCCCTTCTCCGTCCCCTGTCAGGCTCTTGTAACGTTCGGCGAAGAACTCCCGAACGTTGGCGCATTGTGTTTCCGTACCATCCAAACGATTGAAGTGGGCGCGAAATTCCCTGGCGCCCGGCAAGGTTGCGAGATACCAGCCCACATGCTTGCGGGCAATTCGCACGCCCATCACGTCCCCATAGAAGGCGTGGAGGGCGGCCAGATGCTCAAGCAGAATGCGTTCCACCTCGATCAGCTCCGGCGCCGGCAGTTTTTCGCCGGTACGCAGGAAGTGTTCGATCTCGCGAAAAATCCATGGCCGCCCCTGGGCGGCCCGGCCGATCAACAGGCCATCGGCACCGGTCGCGTCGAGCACGTAGCGGGCCTTTTCCGGCGATACGATGTCGCCGTTGGCAAAGACCGGAATCGACACCGCCTGCTTGATCGCGGCAATGGTGTCGTACTCGGCTTCGCCGGTGTACAGGTCGGCGCGGGTGCGGCCATGCACCGCCAGCGCCGTGATCCCGGCCTGCTCGGCGATCTTCGCCACGGTCAGGCCGTTCTTGTTGTCGCGATCCCATCCGGTGCGGATCTTCAAGGTCACCGGCACATCAACTGCCGCCACGACGGCGTTCAGGATCTCGGTAACCAGTGCCTCATCCTTCAACAACGCGGAGCCGGCGGCCTTGTTGCAGACCTTCTTCGCCGGGCAACCCATGTTGATATCAATAATCTGTGCGCCCAGTTCGACGTTGGCCCGGGCCGCATCCGCCAGCATCTGCGCATCGCCACCGGCGATCTGCACCGAGCGTGGCTCGGGATCGCCTTCGTGGATCATGCGCATGCGCGACTTGCGGGTGTTCCACAGGCTCATGTCACTGGTGACCATTTCCGAGACTACAAGCCCTGCGCCCAAACGCTTGCACAGCTGACGAAAGGGCTGGTCGGTGACGCCCGCCATCGGGGCGAGGATCAAGCCGTTCTGCAATGTATATGGGCCGATGCGTACCGCCGACATAGGACTTCCCTGAAGTGGGGCCGGATCATGAGAGTTTGAAAAAGGGTTGGCATGATACCCGCTCTCGATGACTGGATAAAGGCTGAATTGAACAAAATCTGAACAGTTATTCTGTTATTACCGGCGGTTTGGTCGCGCGCTGCGCAGTCAGAAAACTGCCGTCAATCCGGGAGCGGTGAAGCGTTTCACTCGGGCGAGTGGAAACTCAGGCTGTAGTTCACGGCTTTCGGGCCTGGATCGAGGATGTCCAGGGCGATGTGGATCGGCGTCTGCGGCGGCATTTCCGCCATGCCTTCGAGGTCGCCGTTGAGGTATTCGCCGGGCTTGAAGCGACGACTGGCGATCAGGTGACCGTTGAGGTCGGCGAAGCGCAGCTCCAGCAGCGGAAACGGCTGCGAGAACGGCGCGCGGTTGTAAATGATCGCGTCCACCACCAGCGCACCGCTGAATTCCGGGTGGCTGCGCACTACCAGGTTGCTGCTCTTGATCTTGGCGATATCCACCTTGGACGGCACCGTGCAGCCGACTTGCGGGCAGAGTTGCTGGAACCACGGCCGGTATTGATCCTGGCGCGCCAGTTCGTCGAAGTGATAGGCGATGTATTGTCCGCCCAGGCCGGCGGCGGCCAGCACGATGAGCAACAGCCAGAGCAGGCGACGGCCCCAGGGCGAGCGGCGTTTCTGCCAGTCCAGTTGCAGCGGGTCGTCGGTCAGGTCCTGCAAGGCTTCGGCGCGAACACTGGATTCGACGCGTTCGCGCTTTTTGCGCGGGGCTTCGATCAGTGGCAGTTCGTCATCGACGTCGTCGCTGGCCGACAGGCGTTCGCGGCGGGCATTCGGGTCGATCGGATCGTGCAGGCGCAGTTGCGGAATCGGCGGTTCGTCGTCGAGATCCACCGGCTCCAGCGACAGCGAAGGTTCGGTGCGCTCCGGTCGGACCGGTTCGGGCTCGATGGCTTCGGGTTCATCTTCGACTTCGGGGGCGCGCTCATCTGCCGGTTCGCTGAACAGGCTGTCCGGCCACGTCGTGTCTTCCGGTTCGTGGCTATCGCGGCGAGCGCTCAGGGAGTCTTCGCGCGGGCGACCGAACTCGGTGGTCGGCTGGATTTCCCGTTGTTCGAGGCGGGCCAGTTCTTCGTCCAGATCCAGGCTGTCCAGATCCAGCTCGGCGGCGCTCCATTGCTTCTGGCTGATGGCGCGCGGCTCGGGCGCTTCGACGATGGCCGGTGGCTCGACGGGCTCAGGCTCGCTGATCGGCGGCTCGCTGATTAGCGGCGCCACCGGTGTGACCGCTTCCTTGCTTGCGTGTTGCTCCAGCAATTGCTTGGCGGCATTGAACACTTGCAGGCAGGAGCCGCAACGAACCACCCCGCGGGCCACGCTCAACTGAGCGTGGCTGACACGGAAACTGGTTTGGCAATGCGGGCACTGGGTGACGAAGCTGTCGGTCATGCGGCGATCCGGATTGAGCAGGCGGTCATTCTAGCGCCGACGGCCGGTGATGCGCACCCAGCCATCACGATTGGCGATCGGGTCGAGATCGAAGTCCTGCGCGTAGGCGGCAGCGACTTCGTCACCTTGTTCGGCAAGAATCCCTGACAGCGCCAGACGCCCGCCGGACTTGACCAGGCCGGACAGTTGCGGCGCCAGGGAAACCAGCGGGCCGGCCAGAATGTTGGCCACCAGCACGTCGGCTTTGACCTGCGGCAGGTCTTCCGGCAGGTACAGCGGGAACAATTCGTCAGCGATGTTGTTGCGCCCGGCGTTGTCGCGGGAGGCTTCAAGTGCCTGCACGTCGATGTCGGTGCCCACGGCTTCTTTCGCGCCGAGCAGCAGGGCGGCAATCGCCAGAATCCCCGAGCCGCAGCCGAAGTCCAGCACGTTGCAGTCTTTCAGATCCTGGCCGTCCAGCCATTCCAGGCACAGGGCGGTGGTCGGGTGAGTGCCGGTGCCGAACGCCAGGCCCGGATCCAGCAGCAGGTTGACCGCGTCCGGCTCCGGTGCGGCGTGCCAGCTCGGCACGATCCACAGGCGCTGACCGAAACGCATTGGCTGGAAACCGTCCATCCAGCTGCGTTCCCAGTCCTGGTCTTCGATCACTTCGCTGTGGTGCTCGGGCAGCGGGCTGCCAGTCAGCAGTTCCAGATGGGCCAGTACCGGAGCGGCTTCGGTGCCGCCCTCGAACAGGGCCAGCAGGTGGGTGTGCGCCCACAGCGGGGTGGTATTGAGTTCCGGTTCGAAGATCGGCTGATCTTCGGCGTCCATGAAGGTCACCGAAACGGCGCCCACTTCAAGGAAAGCGTCTTCGTAGGTTTCGGCTTGTTCTGGGCTGATGGCGAGTCTTACTTGCAGCCAAGGCATGGCGGGCACCTGTGAAAAAGATTGATTGCAGCCTAGCGGCCAGCGAGAAGCGCGCAAGTTTACGCGAGCTCAAAGCTTTTGTGGGAGCGAGCTTGCTCGCGAAAGCGGATTGCCAGTCACTTTGATGCTGACTGATGCGCCGCCTTCGCGAGCAAGCTCGCTCCCACAGGTTTTTTGCAATCTGCAGAAACAACAAAGCCGCCCGAAGGCGGCCTTGTCTGGTGCGGGCTGAAGCTTAGTGCTTCTCGCCAGCCAGCTTGTGCTCGAGGTAGTGAATGTTCACGCCCCCTTTGCAGAAGCCTTCGTCACGGGTCAGATCACGGTGCAGCGGGATGTTGGTCTTGATCCCGTCGACCACGATTTCGTCCAGGGCATTGCGCATGCGGGCCATGGCTTCGTCGCGGGTCGCGCCGTAAGTGATCAGCTTGCCGATCAGCGAGTCGTAGTTCGGCGGAACGGCATAACCGCTGTACAGGTGCGAATCGACGCGAACGCCGTTGCCGCCTGGAGCGTGGAAATGCTTGACCGTACCCGGGCTCGGCATGAAGGTTTTCGGGTCTTCGGCGTTGATCCGGCATTCCAGCGAGTGACCGCGGATCACCACATCATCCTGGGTATACGACAGCTTGTTGCCAGCGGCGATGCTGAGCATCTCCTTGACGATGTCGATACCGGTGACCATCTCCGAAACCGGGTGCTCCACCTGAACACGGGTGTTCATTTCGATGAAGTAGAAACGACCGTTCTCGTACAGGAACTCGAAGGTGCCGGCGCCACGGTAGCCGATGTCGATGCACGCCTTGACGCAGCGGGCCAGGACTTCCTTGCGCGCGTTCTCGTCGATGCCCGGTGCCGGCGCTTCTTCGAGAACCTTCTGGTGACGGCGTTGCAGCGAGCAATCGCGGTCACCCAGATGGATGGCGTTGCCCTGGCCGTCGGACAGAACCTGCACTTCGACGTGACGCGGGTTGGTCAGGAATTTTTCCAGATAGACCATCGGGTTGCCGAACGCCGCGCCTGCTTCGGAGCGGGTCAGTTTCGCCGAGGCGATCAGGTCTTCTTCCTTGTGCACCACGCGCATGCCGCGACCACCACCGCCGCCGGCGGCCTTGATGATCACCGGGTAGCCGACTTCACGACCGATGCGCAGTGCCGTTTCCTCGTCTTCCGGCAGCGGGCCGTCGGAACCTGGAACGGTTGGCACGCCCGCTTCGATCATCGCGTGCTTGGCCGATACCTTGTCGCCCATCAGGCGAATGGTTTCGGCTTTCGGGCCGATGAAGGCGAAGCCGGAGTTCTCGACCTGCTCGGCGAAATCAGCGTTTTCCGCGAGGAAACCGTAGCCTGGGTGAATGGCGGTAGCGCCAGTCACTTCAGCGGCCGCAATGATTGCCGGGATGTGCAGGTAGGACTGAGCGGCAGAAGCCGGGCCGATGCAGACAGATTCGTCTGCCAGACCCAGGTGCATCAGCTCTTTGTCGGCCTTGGAGTAAACGGCGACGGTCTTGATGCCCATCTCTTTGCAGGCACGCAGAATCCGCAGGGCGATCTCACCGCGGTTAGCGATCAGAACTTTTTCCAACTTCGCAGTCATCAAAGGCTCTCCGCAGTTCAAACGATGGTGAACAGCGGTTGGTCGTACTCAACCGGCTGGCCGTCTTCGACGAGGATGGACTCGATCACACCGCTGGTTTCAGCTTCGATGTGGTTCATCATCTTCATGGCTTCGACGATGCACAGGGTGTCGCCTTTCTTCACGGTCTGGCCGACTTCAACGAAGGACGGCGAGGTTGGCGAAGATTTGCGATAGAAGGTGCCGACCATCGGCGAACGGGCAACGGTGCCGTTCAGCGCTGGAGCAGCAGCGGCAGCTGGAGCTGCGGCAGCAGCAACCGGAGCGGCAGCGGCGGCAGGTGCAGCGGCCGGAGCCTGCATCGGAGCCGGAGCGTAGTACTGCTGCGCCGGGGTCTTGCTGTGACGGCTGATGCGTACGGACTCTTCGCCTTCCTTGATCTCGAGCTCGTCGATGCCGGACTCTTCCAGCAATTCGATCAGTTTCTTAACTTTACGGATATCCATGAATCATCAACTCCCAAGGGTCGGTCAGGGGCGTATAGCTTGTTGTTCAAGCTGCTCTAGTGCAGCCTCCAGGGCCAGTCGATAACCGCTGGCGCCAAGGCCGCAGATCACTCCTACCGCTACGTCGGAGAAGTAAGAGTGATGGCGGAAAGGTTCGCGTTTGTGCACGTTGGACAAATGCACTTCGATGAATGGGATGCTCACTCCCAGCAGCGCGTCACGTAATGCGACACTTGTGTGTGTAAATGCTGCCGGGTTGATCAGAATGAAGTCCACGCCCTCGCCGCGTGCGGCGTGGATGCGGTCGATCAATTCGTACTCGGCGTTGCTTTGCAGATACAGCAGATGATGGCCGGCTTCACGGGCGCGGCGTTCCAGATCCTGATTGATCTGCGCCAGGGTGGTCGACCCGTAGGTCCCGGGTTCCCGGGTGCCGAGCAGGTTCAGGTTGGGGCCGTGCAGCACCAGTAGCGTTGCCATCTGCGTGTTCCTTGTTATGGGTGAGCCTTCGTCAGAACCCGGCGACTATGCCGCAAAGACTTTGTGACTGTCCAGTTCTCTGCAATAGCCAGCACGATGTCCGATGTTTGCGCAAAATATGTGACTGACTGATTAAATCCGGTCATTCGCTTTGGCGACACGTTCGGCGAAGTCGCTGGCGTTGATCTCGCCGGTCACCCGCACATCGCGACGTTCCGCCCCGTCCTTGCCGAAGAACATCAGCGCCGGTGGGCCGAACAGGCTGTAGCGGTCGAGCAGGGTGCGCTGTTCGGCATTGCTTGCGGTGATATCGAAGCGGATCAGCCGATAGCCCTTGAGCCGATCCACGACCGTGGCGTCATTGAGCACTTCGTGTTCGATGACTTTGCAACTGATGCACCAGTCGGCGTACCAGTCGAGCAGCAGCGGGGTGCCGACGGTTTTCGCTTCGAGCAGCACTCGATCCAGTTCCGCCGGGGTGCTGACGGTCTGCCACGAACCGCTGTTTTGCGCAGTCGAGCCGCTGTCGGCAAGGCGTGCCGGGGCTATCGGATTCAACGGGTCGGTCTGCCCGCTGAACGCGCCGTACCAGCAGGCCAGCGCATAAAACAGCAGGAACAGGCCGAGCAGCTGGCCGAGGCGTTTGCGCGGCGGTTTGTAGACAAATTCCAGAGCACCGAGGAACAGGCCAACGCCACCAGCCAGCAAGCCGATCAGCAGCAAGGTGATCTGCCCCGGCAACACGCGGCTGAGCAGGCCGATGGCCAGCCCGAGCAGCAACACGCCGATGCCATTCTTCACGTACATCATCCACGGCCCGCTTTTCGGCAGCCACGCCGCGCCGCCGGTAGCCACCAGCAACAGCGGTGCGCCCATGCCCAGCCCGAGCATGAACAGCTTCAGGCCGCCGCCCAGCGCATCGCCGCTGGCGCTTATATAAAGCAGCGCGCCGGCCAGCGGGGCGGAAACGCATGGCGATACCAGCAGACTCGACACCACACCCAATACCGCGGCACCCCACAGCGAGCCGCCTTCAGTGCGGCCGGCGATCCGGTCGAGACGGCTGCTGATGAAGTGCGGCAGTTTCAGCTCGAATACGCCGAACATCGCCAGCGCGAACACCGCAAAGAACATCGCGAACGGCACAAGCACCCACGCTGACTGCAGCCGCGCCTGCAAATTCAGTTGCGCGCCGAACAGCCCCATCAGCGCCCCAAGCAGCGCGAAGCACGCAGCCATCGGCAGCACATAAGCGAGGGACAGATTGAAGCCACGCAAACCACCGACCTGACCGCGTAACACCACGCCGGACAGGATCGGCAGCATCGGCAATACACAAGGCGTGAAGGTCAAGCCCAGGCCTGCCAGGAAAAACAGCGCCAGATCACGCCAGTCCCAACCCGTCACCGGAGCGGGCGCGTCATTCGCCGCTGCGTTGCCCTCGATGCTCAGGCGTTCGGTTTCCGGTGGGTAGCACAAACCCTTGTCGGCGCAGCCCTGATAGGTGACGGCCAGCGTGAAAGCCCGGGGATCATTGCGCGGCAGTTCTACATCGAGGATGCCGTGATAGACCTCGACGTCGCCGAAGTACTCGTCGTGTTTCTGTTCGCCTTGCGGCAATTGTGCGGCGCCAAGTTTTACCTCGGCAGGCTCGGCACGAAACTGGAAACGATGGCGGTAGAGGTAATAGCCTTCGGTGGCGACGAAGCGCAGTTTGACCGATTGCGGCGTGCTCTCGACCAGGCTCAGTTGAAAGGCTTCACGCACCGGCAGGAAATCGGCGCTGTTGTTGACCGAGCCCAGTGTGGCGCTGGGTTTGCTGTCGAACAGACCGGCGGCTCCGGCCGGCAGGGCGAAGACGAAAAACAGCAGGCAGAGCAGACGGCGCATGACAATCTCGCGAATCAAAGGTGCGGGAATGATAGCGGACTTGGCCCTGCGCTGTGTGTCACACGCGGAACGCTTGCACGGCGGTGTGCAGCTGACCGCCCAGCAACAGCAGGTTCTCGCCTTGCTCGCGGCCCTGGCCGATGCGCAGCAGATTGTCTCCGCCCAACTGGTGAATCCGCTCGCTGTGATCGCGGATCTCGCTGACCGCACCGCTCTGTTGCGCGGTGATGTCGGCGATGCGGATCGCGGTGTCGGAGATGGTCTGGATCGCGCCGACAATCTTGTCCAGCGCACCGTCCGCTGATTGCGCCTGATTGGCCGTGGCCTCGGCGTGTTCGACCTGCGCGCGCATGCCCTCGACCGATTGCCGGGCGGCGGTTTGCAGGCCGGCGATCAGGGTCTGGATTTCGGCGGTGGCGCCGGCGGTGCGTTGCGCCAGCGAGCGCACTTCCTCGGCCACCACGGCAAACCCACGGCCCATTTCCCCGGCCCGAGCGGCTTCGATCGCCGCGTTGAGCGCCAGCAGGTTGGTCTGGTCGGCAATCGAGCGGATCACCGTCAGCACGCCGCCGATGGTTGCCGATTCTTCGGCCAGGTGTTCGATCATCTGCGCGTTGCCTTGCACTTCGCCGACCAGCACGTGCAAGCCGGTGAGGCTCTGGCCGATCACTTGTTGCCCGTGTTCGACGGCCAGCCCGGCATGGCGACTGGCGTCGGCGGCCTGGCGCGCATCGCCGGCCACTTGCTGGATGGTCGCTTCCAGTTCGCCGAGGGAGTCACGGATCAGCGCGGTATCGCCGGCCTGATGTTCGGCGCCGCTGTGCAAGTCATTGCTCAGCTCGGCGAGGGTGCGGCTGCTGCCGGCCACTTGCTCGGCATTGCCGCGAATCGTCCCGACCAGATCCACCAGATAGGCGCGCAGGCGATTGAGCGAGGCTTCGATGTCGTGCAGTTCGCGGTTGGTCTTGCCCAGATGAATGTCGCGGCTGAAGTCGCCTTCGGCCCAGGTCGACAGCGCCGGCGCGAGGTTGGTCAGGGTGCGGGCGAGGCGTCGCTGCAGGGTGTCGATCAGCAGCGCGATCAGCAGAATCAGGCCGATCATCACGCCTTGCATCAGCCGCACTTCGCCCTGGATCTGCCCGTGCTGGGCGCGCACCACGGGTTCGAGACCGGCGATGGCCTGCTGCACGGCGGCGATTTTCTGGTGGGTCGCGGTGCTCAGGTCGGTGCGTTTCTGGATCTGCTCGCGGGTGCGCGCCAGCTCCGCCGGGTAACGCCCCAGCAGGCTGTTGAGCTCGCGTTTGAGGCCGACACCAGCATCTTCGGCAGCGGCTTTTTCCGTGCTTTCGATGCCCATCATCGCGGCGAAATCGTCGCTGCCGGATTCACTGCTGGCGACCACGCCGAGCAAGGGCAGGGCATCGATCGTCTGGGCCTGGGCGCGGATGTTGCTGACTTCGCGTTCGACATCGGCGGCCAGTTCACTGCGCCCGCTGCTGACCAGTTTGTCTCGGGCCAGCGACAGTTTGCCCAGATGTTGAGAGGCAACGAGCAGAGGCGTGAGATAGGTCGCGTTGCCGCCTGCATACGTGCTGAGCTGATCGAGGCTGGCGCTCAATTCGCGCTCGGCCTGCAACAGCAGGGCCTGCGGATCGCCGGCCAGTTTGCCGGCGGCCAGCAGGTCGGTCTTGCTGAATTCATCGAGGCCGGTGAGGCTCGGGCGCAAGGTGTCGGCCAGCGCCGGCGGCAGCTCGTCGAGCTCCTTCTGCAACTGATCGATGGCCTGGCTGGCTCTGCTCAGGCGCAGGGCGTCGCCGCTGGCGAGGTAATCCTCGACGTTGCGTGCCACGTCATTCTGAAATTGCTGCGACAGCCCCAGGTATCGCTCCATCAACAGATACGGGCGCTCCAGGGCTTTCTGCGACCACCACAGCGTGGCGCCGAGGGCCACGCAGACGGCGACCAGCAACAGAGTATTGAGATTGGTGAGCAACTTCAGGCGCATGACGGCTACCAACGGCAGAATGGTAAGCGCCTGAATTTATTGCGGTTCTGTTACAGGGTTATGACCGATTGGGTCGAATCCGATGAAAAAGTGGCACTTTGCTTTGAGTCGCGCGCGGTCTGCACCCGATTGCGTCCTTCGCCCTTGGCGCGATACAGCGCCTCGTCGGCCTGGCTGGCCATCATCAGGCTGTCGGAGTCGTCGTGCATTTCCACCACGCCGGCGCTGAAGGTGCACCACAGATCCTGCGGCTGGGCCGGATAGTGAATCTCGGCAAAGCGCTGGCGGATCTCGTCGAGCACTTTGTGCGCCGCTTCTATATCGGTGTCCGGCATGACGATGGCGAATTCTTCGCCGCCGTAACGACCGATGAAATCGGTCTTGCGCAGACGCTGCTTGAGAAACAGCGCCAGGCTCTTGATCACCCGGTCGCCCATGGGATGGCCGTGGCTGTCATTGACCCGCTTGAAGTGGTCGATGTCGAGCATCGCAAAGCTCAACGGCTTGTTCTCGCGGCGGGCGCGGAACGAGCAGTCTTCGAGCAATTGCAGAATGTGCGTGTGGTTGTACAGGCCGGTGAGGCTGTCGCGAACCATCCGTGCTTTCAGGTTACGCGCACGGGCGGCGCGGTTGCGCACGGTGGTGATCAGGTGGCGCGGCTTGATCGGCTTGGTCAGGAAGTCATCGCCGCCTTCGCTCATGGCGTCGAGCTGTTTGTCCAGATCGTCCTCGGCCGACAGATAAATGATCGGCACGCTGACATAGCGGTCGTTGTGACGGATGACCTTGGCCAGCTCGGTGCCGGTGCAGGCCGGCATGTACATGTCGAGGATGATCAGGTCCGGCTGGAAGTCCGCCAGCTCGGCCATGGCCTGGATCGGTTCGATCAGGGTGCGGGTGACGATCCCGGCGCTGTTGAGCAGGCGTTCGGTGTGCAGGGCCTGGGCGCGGGAGTCGTCGATGATCAGCACTTTATAGGGTTCGTACTGGGCGACGCAGGTCAGGACCTCGATCTTCTCCAGCAGGCTCGAGGCTTCGAGGGTGCCGGTGAGGAATTCCTGGCCACCGGCGCGCACTGCCGCGAGGCGGGTCGGGGTGTCGGTTTCGTGCAGGCTGAAGAACAGCAGGGGCAGCGGTTCTTCCAGACCTTGCTGGGCTTCGGCGGCGAGTTTCAGGCCGACGCCGGCGCCGCTGAAATCCACGTCCATGACGATCGCGGCCGGCAGGCGCTCGACCATCGACGAGCGAAACGCCGACACGCTGTCCAGCGCCTGGGCGCTCAGACCGAAAAACTCCAGCTGTTTGGCCAGCCGCTCGGCGCGGTCGTGATCCTGCAGCATCACGTAGATCGGTTTGCGCAGGGGCGGCAGGAAGGTTTGATCAAGCTGATCGCCATGGCGCAGGCCGGTGCGCGACAGACGCTGCATCAAACGGTTGAGATCGGTGATCAGGCCGCTGCTCAGGCGTCCGCGATTGGCGTCCACCGCGTCCAGCGACTGGCTGATGTGGCGGGCCAGCTGCGTGTGTTCGGGCTGTTCGAAACGCTCGGCAAAACGCAGCAGGCGCAAATTGGCCTCGCTCAGTTCGGCGAGATCGGCAGTGGACCACTCACTGCGTTGCAGGCGCTGCCATATCTCAAGAATCTGACGTGCCTGATGAATTACCCGCTGGGCAAAGTGGTGCTTGAGGCGCTCACGGCTGGGGTCTTCTGGCTCGGTCATATCCTGACTACTAGTTAGGGTGCATGCTGAGATCGACTGGTGGCTCTATGCTAGCACCTCTTTTCCCTTACATGAGTGTCGTACGTCAATAATCTGCGGTACGACATCATTCAGTTTCTGACTCCCGGGTTTCAATTTGACCCTGATCGTCGCGGAAGTCCCCATCTACCGGACATTTGCCGATCTGTACGCCGGTGAATTTATCGGAGTATGAGAAAGGTGGGGCAGGGTGTTTGTGCTGTCGCGTTGCGGGTATCGGCATCGAATTGGTGGTGAATTGGATATCGGGGAATCCCTTAGGGCGGTCTGTACAGGCCTCGTGTCGGGTAGCGAGATAACGCCTGTCAATATTGACGGGTGCCCGGTCGAGGCACGTTGTTGTATGGTTGTGGTCGAACCGTTGAACCCAAGATTGAAAGGATATCGCCATGCTGGACTGGAAGAACCGCGCGGGCAGCGCGCCTGAACGTGCCGCCGAGCCCAAGTCGGCCACCCGCAGCTATGTCGGCGGGCTGTTGTTCAGCCGGGCGCTGGCCACGCTGGTCGCCATTTACCTGTTGGTGACTATTGCCCTTGGCTGGTACTGGAGCCAGGAGCCGGCGCTGTTTCCCGTGGCGCAGAACGCTCAGGTTGCCGCCGAGAAAGAGGGCAAGCAGATGGTGGTCGGCTACACCACCGTCGAAACCCTGAAAACCGTTGCCGGCACGTTGCTCGACAAGCCGGGCGGCTACATTTCCAACGACCGTTTCCCGCCGGGCCTGTGGATGGACAACATGCCGAGCTGGGAATACGGCGTGCTGGTGCAGGTTCGCGATTTGACCCGCGCCCTGCGCAAGGACTTCGCCCGCTCGCAGTCGCAATCGGCTGAAGACGCCGACCTGGCCAAGGCCGAGCCGCGCTTCAACTTCGACAACAAGAGTTGGATCCTGCCGTCCAGCGAGTCGGAATATCAGGAAGGCATCAATTCCCTGAGCCGTTATCAGGCGCGCCTGTCCGACCCGACCCAGAAAAACGCGCTGTTCTACGCCCGCGCCGACAACCTGAACAACTGGCTGGGCGATGTTGGCACCCGTCTCGGTTCGCTGTCGCAACGGCTGTCGGCCAGCGTTGGCCGGGTCAAGCTCAACACCGCGCTGAAAACCGAAGTGCCGGCGGTGGGTGAAGTGCCGCAGGTCGACGAGGAAGTCGTCGAGACTCCGTGGATGCAGATCGACAACGTGTTCTACGAAGCCCGCGGCCAGGCCTGGGCGCTGTCGCACCTGCTGCGCGCAATCGAGGTCGATTTCGCCGACGTGCTGGCGAAGAAGAACGCGACCGTCAGCGTGCGTCAGATCATTCGTGAGCTGGAAGCCTCCCAGGAGCCGGTCTGGAGCCCGATGATCCTCAATGGCAGCGGCTTCGGTGTGCTGGCCAACCACTCGCTGGTGATGGCCAACTACATTTCCCGGGCCAACGCCGCCGTGATCGATTTGCGTCAACTGCTCAATCAGGGCTGAGTCATGGACGAGAGCGCCAGAGAGGCGGCCCACCGCGCCGCCTCGGATGCCGAGCAGATTGCGTGGGTCGACGAGCAGGACAACCTGCTCGGTTCCCTGGTGCGCGCCGACCTGCGCGAGCGCGGGCTGATCGGCCGTGGCACCTACATCATGCTGTTCAACTCCGCCGGTGAACTTTGCGTGCATCGGCGCACGTTGAGCAAAGCCATTTATCCCGGTTACTGGGACGTGGCGGCAGGCGGCATGGTGCAGGCGAACGAGACGTACGCCGAGTCGGCGGCCCGTGAACTGGAGGAAGAGTTGGGGGTGAGCGGCGTCGAGCTGACGGCCCACGACCATTTCTACTTCGAAGACACCGGCAATCGCCTGTGGTGTTCGGCGTTTTCGGCGGTGTGGGACGGGCCGCTGATCCTGCAGCCCGAAGAAGTGCTCGAAGCGCGCTTCATTCCGGTCGCGCAGGTCATGCTGGAAATCCAGCAAAAGCCTTATTGCCCGGACTCTCTGGCCGCGTTGAAACGCTATCTGAAGGCTCAGCAAAGCGACGTCGCAAAGAACACATAAATTGGCGCCGATTGGCACTTAGCAATCGGCGTTTTTGCCGTTACACTGCGCGACCTTTTCAAGCTGTGCCGGCCCGCTTTCACGAGCCGATGGCACAGTAGCGCTGCCCCTGCCTGAGTGGGGCTTCGCGGTCGATAGCCTTGCCCAAGGCTGCGATCAGTCTTTGTCCTCCCGAGAGGATTGCCGGTGGCCAAAAAAGCCGCATCCTTCGCCGCCCTGGGCGGCCTGGTATTTTCCACCGACGCAGGTCGTCATTGCCCGGAATGCAGCAAGCCGGTGGACGCCTGTATCTGCAAACAAACCGTGATCCCGGCCGGCGACGGCATTGCCCGCGTGCGCCGCGAGAGCAAGGGCCGTGGCGGCAAGACGGTGACCACCATCACCGGCGTGCCCCTGGCCGAAGACGCACTCAAGGAGCTGGCGACAACGTTGAAGAAACGTTGCGGCACCGGCGGTGCGTTGAAAGACGGGATCATCGAGATTCAGGGCGACCATGTCGAGCTGCTCCTGGCCGAGTTGGTCAAGCACGGTTTCAAGGCCAAGAAGTCCGGCGGCTAGCAGCCTCTGTGAAACCCACCGGCGGCTTGATTCAGCTCCAGCGTTTCTGGGCCTGACGTCGTTTCCATGGTTTTCACAGAGCCTGTTCATGACCGGTTTCTAAACTCAACGCTGTCAGCGCGGTCTACCGCCCCGCTGACGAACCGTCATTTTCATTCTTTAGACTGCGCCGGCCTGAGATCAGGCGACGCACTATGACTTCTTTATAGGGGACTTCGATGTCCGTACGACGCACACGCAAAGACGATGGCAGCCAATGGACAGTTGCGGACAGCCGCAGTGTTTACGGGATTCGCCATTGGGGGGCCGGGTATTTCGCGATCAATGACGCCGGTCGCGTCGAAGTTCGTCCGAACGGCCCAAGCAGCTCGCCTATCGATCTGTTCGAACAAGTCGACCAGTTGCGCAAGAGTGGCTTGTCCCTGCCGCTGCTGGTGCGTTTCCCCGACATCCTGCAAGACCGCGTCCGTCAGCTGACCGGCGCTTTCGATGCGAACATCGAGCGTCTGGAATACCAGAGCAAATACACCGCGCTGTACCCGATCAAGGTCAACCAGCAGGAAGCGGTGATCGAGAACATCATCGCCACCCAGAACGTTTCCATCGGTCTGGAAGCCGGCTCCAAGCCTGAGCTGCTGGCGGTGCTGGCGCTGGCGCCGAAGGGCGGCACCATCGTCTGCAACGGTTACAAGGACCGCGAGTTCATCCGTCTGGCGCTGATGGGCCAGAAGCTCGGCCACAACGTGTTCATCGTGATCGAGAAAGAATCCGAAGTCGGACTGGTGATCGAAGAAGCCGCCTCGCTGAAGGTCAAGCCACAGGTCGGCCTGCGCGTGCGTCTGTCGTCGCTGGCGTCGTCGAAGTGGGCGGACACCGGTGGCGAGAAATCCAAGTTCGGCCTGTCGGCGGCGCAACTGCTGTCGGTGGTCGAGCGCTTCCGCGCGGCGGGCCTGGATCAGGGCATTCGTCTGCTGCACTTCCACATGGGTTCGCAGATCGCCAATCTCGCTGACTACCAGCACGGCTTCAAGGAAGCGATCCGTTACTACGGCGAACTGCGCAACCTCGGTCTGCCGGTCGATCACATCGACGTCGGCGGTGGTCTGGGTGTGGACTACGACGGTACGCACTCGCGCAACGCCAGTTCGATCAACTACGACATGGACGACTACGCCGGTGTCGTGGTCGGCATGCTCAAAGAGTTCTGCGACGCGCAGGCTCTGCCGCATCCGCACATTTTCTCCGAAAGCGGCCGCTCGCTGACCGCCCACCACGCGATGCTGGTGGTGCAGGTGACCGACGTCGAGAAGCACAACGACGACGTGCCACAGATCGAGAACAAGGAAGCGCTGCCGGAAACCGTGCAGTGGCTGGTTGACCTGCTCGGCCCGACCGACATCGAAATGGTCACCGAAACCTACTGGCGCGCCACCCACTACATGAGCGACGTGGCCGCCCAGTACGCCGACGGCAAACTGACCCTGGCCGAGAAAGCACTGGCCGAGCAGTGCTACTTCGCCGTGTGCCGTCGCCTGCACAACTCGCTGAAAGCGCGTCAGCGTTCGCACCGTCAGGTGCTGGACGAACTCAACGACAAGCTGGCCGACAAGTACATCTGCAATTTCTCGGTGTTCCAGAGCCTGCCGGACACCTGGGCGATCGATCAGGTCCTGCCGATCATCCCGCTGCACCGTCTCGACGAAGAGCCGCTGCGTCGTGCCGTTCTGCAAGACCTGACCTGCGACTCCGACGGCAAGATCAACCAGTACGTCGACGAGCAGAGCATCGAGACCAGCCTGCCGGTGCACGCGCTGAACGAAGGTGAAGATTACTTGCTGGGCGTATTCCTGGTCGGCGCCTATCAGGAAATCCTCGGCGACATGCACAACCTGTTCGGTGACACCGACTCGGTGAACATCTACCAGAACGCCGACGGCAGCGTGTACCACGCCGGTATTGAAACCCACGACACCATCGAAGACATGCTGCGCTACGTGCACCTGTCGCCGGAAGAGCTGATGACCCACTACCGCGACAAGTGCGCCAGTGCCCGCATCAGCGCCAGCGAGCGCACTCAGTTTCTCGATGCATTGCGTCTGGGTCTGACCCGCTCCTCTTACCTGTCTTCCTGAGGCCAGGTTCCGCTTTCATCTGGTTGTCTGAAATTGTTCCGCTTACTGCGGACGTTTCAGACAACCAGGTGAGACGCTTCTTTTTCTCTTCGCGAAAATGCTTTCGTCCAGACGAGCAAAGTGATGTCGTCTGCTTTTCGCGTAGGTCATTTCCGAATTTGTACTTCGGCTCTCTACTCGGCCATGGCTCTCGGCGAGAATCCCCGCCCGCC